>JBGQCL010000712.1:0-4995 GCA_041495365.1 Kofleriaceae bacterium
GTGCGCGGCTACGCCCACACGATCAAGGAGGACACGGTCAAGAAGGACCTGCTGTTCGTCGGCACCGAGTTCGGGCTGTGGATCTCGCCCGACGGCGGCACCCGGTGGGCGCAGTTCCGCGGCGGCGAGTTCCCGGACGGCGTCGCGGTCCGCGAGGTCCAGGTCCACCCGCGCGACGGCGACCTGGTGATCGCGACCCACGGCCGCGGGATCTGGATCATCGACGACATCGCGCCGCTGCGCGCGCTGTCCGACGACGTGCTGCAGAAGTCGACCGCGTTCCTGCCGATCCGCGACGTCCAGCAGCGGATGCCGGCGCGCGGCGGCTGGTCCGAGGGCGACGCCACGTTCAGCGGCGACAACGCGCCCGGCGGCGCCGAGATCACGTACTACCTGCGGTCGCGCCACGTCTACGGCCCGATCAAGCTCGAGGTGCTCGACGCCGCGGGCAAGCTGATCGACACGATCACGCCGGGCAAGCGGCGCGGGGTCAACCGGGTCGAGTGGAGCATGCGGGTCAAGCCGCCCCGGGTGCCGCGCGCCGCGCAGGTCGCGTTCTCGGCGTCGCAGGGTCCGCGGGTCGCGCCGGGGACCTACACCGTGCGGCTGACCCGCGGCGCCGAGGTCGTCGAGACCAAGCTCGCGATCGCGCTCGATCGCCGCGCGCCGTACAGCGTGGCCGACCGCAAGGCTCAGTTCGACGCGGTGATGAAGGCGCACGGCCTGTTCGGCGATGTGACCAGGCTCGCGACCCGGATCGACGGCGCGCGCGACGCGGTGCACGACCGGCTCAAGGGCCTGCCCGCCGCCGATCCGCTGGCCGGCAAGCTGCGCGCGCTGGTCGACAAGCTGGAGGCCGCGCGCAAGCAGATCGTCGCGACCACGGAAGGTGGCGCAATCACCGGTGAAGAGCGGATCCGCGAGCACCTCGACCAGCTGTACGGCGCGCTCGATCGCTGGGAGGGCCGGCCGGCCAGGTACAAGCTGGACCGGCTCGACGTCCTGCGCCGCGAGCTCGGCGACGTCGAGAAGACGGTCGACGCGATCGTCGGCAAGGACGCGCGCTCGCTCGACGACGAGCTCAAGCAGCACAAGCTCGCGCCGCTGCCCCAGATCAGCGCGCTCGACCGCGGCGGCGCGGGCGGCGTGATCGATGCCCTGGCGCTGCAGTGCGCGGCCAGCGCTGGCGAGCATTGCGGCGGCGCCGCCGCGGTCGCCACCGACGAGCGTGATTGAAAGTCAATTCCTGACCGGGTTTGGCCCGACTCACGATCCCGTGATCCATCCGCGGGATCCGCTACCCGACCGCTACCCGCCGTGCAGGAGTTGCGCCCGTTATCCTGTGGCGTGGTGTCGGAAACAGTAACAATCCCGGACTTCGCATCGAAGCTGACCGAAACCGGCGTGAACGCAGCTTCACACGAGGATGTGCGCCAAACGCCCCTCTTGAGGTTCGGCTGCAGTTCCGCTCTGATTGTGGAACATCCGGCCGCGGTGGGATCGAGGTCGGATGTAGGAGTGGTCAATCGAAAGATGGAGCGGATGCCGCGGAGCAGAGAGGTCATCGACGAGCGTTTCACGATCGAGCAGTTGGCGGGGTTCGGGGGGATGGGCCAGATCTATCGCGCGCGCGATCGCAGGTCGGGCGGGCTGGTCGCGCTCAAGGTGATGCATGACGCCGAGCGCCTCGAGCTCGAGCGGTTCGTGCGCGAGGCGCAGATGCTCGCCGCGCTGTCGCATCCGGGCATCGTGCGTTACATCGACAGCGGAATCACCGCCGAGGGTGAGCCGTACCTGGTCATGGAATGGCTGTCGGGAGAAACCCTGTCGTCGCGGCTTCAGCGTACGCAGCTCACCCTGCCCGAGGCGCTCGCGCTCGGCCGGCGTGTGGCGTCCGCGCTCAACGCGATCCACCGCGGCGGCATCGTGCACCGCGACATCAAGCCGAGCAACCTGTTCCTGCGCGACGGCGCGATCGACAAGGTCACGCTGATCGATTTCGGGATGGCGCGCCGGCCGCTCGCCGATCCCAGGCTCACGGTCACCGGCACGATGCTGGGCACGCCGGGCTACATCGCGCCCGAGCAGGTCGATCACTTCTCGACGCTGGACGGCCGGGCCGACATCTTCTCGCTGGGCTGCGTGCTGTACCGCTGCATCTCGGGGCGCGCACCGTTCCGCGGTCCCGACGCGCTCCGCATGCTGCTCAACGGCACGCCGAGGATGCTGCCCCGGCTGCGCGAGTTCCGCCCGTCGATCCCGGGCGAGCTCGACGACCTGGTCGCGCGCATGCTGTCGCGCTCGCCCGAGGACCGGCCGGCCAGCGGCGACGTGGTCGCCAACGAGCTGCGGGCGATCGAGGAGAGCGAGCCCAGCCCGGTGTCGCCGACGCTGTCCGGACCGCGCAGCGTGCTGTCCGAGATCATGGCGGTGGAGCGCCGGCTGATGTCGCTGGTCGTGGTCCGCCTGCCGGAGCGCACCGCGGGCTCGCTGACCATCGCGGAGCGCGCGGCGCAGGAGCGGGCGCTGCACGAGCTGATCGAGCGCCATCGCGGCAAGCTCGAGGTCCTCGCCGACGGGCTGGTGCTCGCGATCCTGTCGAACGCGGACGCTGCGATCGACCTCGCGTCGCGCGCGGCGCGCTGCGCGCTCGCGCTCCAGCACGCGCTCGGCCCGAGCGCGGCGGCGGTCGTCACCGGGCGGGAGATCCCCGGCCCCAGCCTGCGCGACAGCGAGCTGCTGCAGCGCGCGGTCGAGTTGCTGGACGCGGCGCGGGGCACGGCGACGGCCCGGCTCGACGAGCTGACCGCGGCGCTGCTCCACCCGCGGTTCGACACCGGCACGACCCGGCGCGAGCTGCGCGGTGAACGGGCGGACACGATCATCACCGGCGCCCTGCCCAGCGCCCCGGAGAGCTGCGTCGGCCGCGAGCAAGAGCTCGATCAGCTGGAGATGATCTTCGATCAATGCACCGAGGAGCACGCCGCGACCATGGTGCTGCTGAGCGGGCCCGACGGCGTCGGGAAGTCGCGGCTTGGCCACGAGTTCCTCCGCCGGCTCGCGGCGCGCGACCGGCCGCCCCGGATCTGGACCGGCGTGGCCGATCCGCTGAGCTCGGGCTCGGTGTTCGGCCTGCTCGTCCAGGTGCTGCGGCGCGCGCTGGACCTCGGCGACGGCGAGCCGCTGGAGGCGCGGCGCGACAAGATCCGCGCGTGGGTCGCGCGCCACCCCGGCGCCGGCGGCATGGCGTTCGCCGAGACCCTCGGCGAGCTGATCGGCACGCCGTTCGAGACCGACGATCGCGACGAGCCCGGCGCGGTGCGCGACAACCCGAAGCTGCCGAGCGAGCAGATGCGGCAGTCGTTCCTCGGCTTCCTCCGCGAGGAGGGCGCGACCCAGCCGGTGGTGATCGTGCTCGAGGACCTGCACTGGGGCGATCTGTCGACGATCAAGCTGATGTACGCCGCGCTCGGCGCGCTCGGCGACCAGGCGCTGATGGTGCTCGCGCTCGCCCGCAACAACGTGACCGAGCTGTTTCCCCAGCTGTGGGCCGACCGCTGCGTGCAGGAGATCCGGCTGCGCCGGCTGTCGCGCCGGGCGAGCGTACAGCTGGTGCGCCAGGCGCTCGGCGATGCGGTGGCCGAGGACTCGGTCAAGGCCCTGATCGAGCGCTCGGATCGCCACCCGTCCTACCTCCAGGAGCTGATCTGGGCGGCCGCCGGCGGCAACCTCGACCGGACGCCGCTGGCCGTGCTGGCCATGGTCCAGGCCCGACTCGAGAAGCTCGATCCCGCCGCGCGACGCGTGCTCCGGGCGGCGAGCATCTTCGGCCCGACGTTCTGGCGCGGCGGGGTCGAGGAGCTGATCGGCGGCGGCGACACCGCTGCGTGGCTGGCCGTGCTCGTCGATCAGGGCGTGATCGAGCTCAAGAGCGAGGCGCGGTTCGCCGACGAGGTCGAGTACCGCTTCCAGCATACGCTGATCCGGGAGGCGGCCTACGAGACGCTGACCAGCGACGATCAGATCGCCGGCCACTGGCTCGTCGCCCAGTGGCTGGAGAAGCTGGGCGAGGACCCCAAGATCGTCGCAGCGCACTTCGAGCGCTGCGGGCGCGGCGGAGGAACCGGCACCTCCTCGTAGCCCGACCTGGGTAGCCCGACCTGGGTAGCCCGACCTGGGTAGCCCGACCTGGGTAGCCCGACCTGGGTAGCCCGATTGCGGGCCGGAGCCTTGTTACCCGCGGTCGAGCGGGGGAAGGTGGAAGCCGGCGATGGAGCTCGCGGATCTGCTGGAGGATCGGTTCGAGATCGAGCACCAGGTTCGCGCTGGCGGCATGGGGGCGGTGTTCCGCGCCCGCGACCGCAGCTCCGGCGAGCCGGTCGCGATCAAGGTCCTGTTCGACAGCCGGGACTACCGGGGCGCGCGGTTCGCCCGCGAGGCCCAGCTGCTGTCCGAGCTGTCGCACCCCGGCATCGTCCGCTACGTCGCGCACGGCGTCGCGCCGGCGGGCGCGCTGTTCCTGGTCATGGAGTGGCTCGACGGCGAGGACCTCCGGCGCCGCCTGGAGCGCGAGCCGCTCTCGATCGGCGAGTCGGTCGCGCTCGCCACCCGGGTCGCCGAGGCGCTCGGCGCCGCCCACGCGCGCGGCATCGTCCATCGCGATCTCAAGCCGAGCAACCTGTTCCTGCCCGATGGCCGGATCGATCAGGTCAAGGTGCTCGACTTCGGGATCGCTCACAAGGCGGGGCTCCCGCAGCTGACCGTGACCGGGACGATGGTCGGCACGCCCGGCTACATGGCGCCCGAGCAGGCGCGCAGCCACGACGCGGTCGACGCGCGCGCCGACGTGTTCGCGCTCGGCTGCGTGCTGTTCCACTGCCTGACCGGCGCGCCGCCGTTCGAGGGCGACAGCGCGATCGCGGTGCTCGGCAAGATCCTGTTCGGCCAGGCGCCCCGGGTCAGCGCGCTGTGGCCCGAGGTGCCCGAGGACCTCGA
>JBGQCL010000713.1:0-4973 GCA_041495365.1 Kofleriaceae bacterium
TATGCTAACAGCCGTGCCAGAAGGCTCCAGATTCGACCTGTCAGGCCGAGTCGCGCTGGTCACCGGGGCGAGCCGGGGGATCGGCGCGGCGATCGCGCGGACCCTCGCCCGGGACGGCCTCGACGTCGCGCTGACCTGCGTCCACCAGCGCGCCGCCGCCGACGCGCTCGCCGCCGAGATCCGCGAGCTCGGCCGCCGCGCCTGGGTCGCGCAGTTCGACGTCCGCGACGCCGCCGCGTCGCGCGCGGCGATCGACGAGCTGCTCGGACAGACCGAGATCCACGTCGTCGTCAACAACGCCGGGGTGTCCGCCGACGCGGCGTTCCCGGCGATGTCCCAGGAGACATGGGACGCGGTGATCGACACCTCGCTCGACGGGTTCTTCCACGTGACCCAGCCGCTGGTCATGCCGATGGTGCGCCGCCGCTGGGGGCGGATCGTCAACCTCGCGAGCGTATCAGGGCTGCACGGGAATCGAGGCCAGGTGAACTACTCCGCTGCCAAGGCCGGACTGATCGGCGCGACCAGGGCGCTCGCGATCGAGCTCGCCAGCCGCAACATCACGGTCAACGCGGTCGCGCCCGGGCTGATCGACACCGAGATGATCGCGTCGGCCCCGGTCGACGAGATGCTCAAGCACATCCCGATGAAGCGGATCGGCACCGCGCAGGAGGTCGCCGACGTCGTCGCGTTCGTGGTCGGCGACCGGGCGGCGTACATGACCGGCCAGGTCCTGGTCGTCTCGGGAGGGCTGTGAGGCGGCGCGTCGTCGTCACCGGCATCGGCCTCGTCAGCCCGCTGGGCTGCGATCTCGGCGAGGCAGCGGCGCGGCTGCGCGCCGGCGGCCACGGCATCGTGGCGATGCCCGAGTGGGAGCAGGTCGGTCACCTCGCGCCGCGGGTCGCCGCGCGGGTCGCCGTCCCCCCGGAGCTCGAGCTCCCGCACAAGGCGGCGCGCACGATGGGCCGGGTCGCCCAGCTCGCGACGATCGCCACGCAGATCGCGGTGCGCGACGCCGGGCTCACCCCCGACGAGTTCGCCGACGGCACGATCGGCGTGGCCTACGGCAGCACGCACGGCTCGTCGCAGGCCAACGAGGAGTGGGCGCGCAAGCTGGTCAAGAACGGCGGCTTCCTCGGGCTGTCGTCGACGACGTACCTCAAGTTCATGAGCCACACCACCGCGGCCAACCTCGCGACCCACTTCGGGGTCCACGGCCGCGTGATCTGCACGTCGGCGGCGTGCGTCAGCGCGACCCAGGCGATCGGCCACGGGTTCGAGGCCATCGGCGCCGGGCTCGCCGACGTCATGCTGTGCGGCGGCGCCGAGGAGCTCCACTTAACCCACGCCGCGGTGTTCGACATGCTGCACGCCGCGAGCAAGGCGTTCAACGCCACGCCCGAGCTGACCCCGCGGCCGTTCGATCGGCGGCGCGACGGCCTGGTCATCGGCGAGGGCGCCGGCACGCTGGTGCTCGAGGACCACGACCGCGCGCGGCGGCTCGGCAAGCGGATCTACGCCGAGATCGTCGGGTTCGGCACCAACTGCGACGGCACCCACGTCACCAACCCGTCGGCCGACGGCATGCGCGGCTCGATGCAGCTCGCGCTGCGCTCGGCGGGCATCGGCCCCGATGCGATCGACCACGTCAACGCGCACGCGACCGGCACGACGATCGGCGACATCGCCGAGAGCCAGGCGACCCACGCGGTGTTCGGCGACCGCGTGCCGGTGAGCTCGCTCAAGGGCCACCTCGGCCACACCCTGGGCGCGTGCGGCTCGATCGAGATCGCGCTGTCGATCGCCATGCTGCGCGAGGGCTGGATCGCACCGACCCGCAACCTCGAGGCCGTCGACCCGCTGTGCGCACCGCTCGACCACGTGCGCGGCGAGCCGCGCAGCGCGCGCTTGACCCGCGTGCTGTGCAACAAGTTCGCGTTCGGCGGCATCAACACCAGCGTGGTCGTTGCGGCGGTATGAGCGAGCGAGGCCGACCGTGCTGAGGGCGTTCGCCGCGAAGCTTCCGGCGATCGCAGCCGCCGCGGCCGCGGCATGGCTCCTGCCTCCGGGCTGGGCGGCGCTGGCGATCGCCGCGATCGCGGTCGCGCTCGTCGGGTTCTTCACCTACGCGATCGCCCACCCGAAGAGCCAGTTCTTCATCCCGGTGGTCGACCGGCTGGCGGCCGATGCCCCGGTCGTCGCGCTGACGTTCGACGACGGCCCCGATCCGGTGGTCACGCCGCGGATCCTCGACCTGCTCGGCGCGCACGGCGCGCGCGCGACGTTCTTCGTGCTCGGCGAGCGCGCCGCCCGCTACCCGGACGTGATCCGGCGGATCCACCGCGAGGGTCACACCGTCGGCACCCATACCCAGCGCCACCTGCTGCGCTTCCACTTCGCCCGGCCGCGCTTCGTGCGGCGCGAGATCGAGGACGCGGTCGACGTGGTGGCCGGCATCCTGCCCGCCCGCCCGGCGCTGTTCCGGCCGCCGCAGGGCCTGCGCACGCCGCTGTTCGCCTCGGGCTGGCGCACGACGCGCGGCCTGGTCTGCGTCACGTGGTCGGTGCGCGCGTTCGACTCGCGGCCGACCACCGCCGACGCGATCGTCGGGCGGGTGGCGCACCGCCTGGTGCCCGGCGCGATCGTCGCGCTCCACGACGGCACCGGCCTGGGCGGCGGGCGCGACCGCGAGCCGACGCTCGCCGCGCTGCCCCGCATCCTCGCCGCGTGCGAGGCGCGCGGCCTGCGCTGCGTGGCGCTCGGCGAGGCCAGCGGCGCGGTGCGCGCGGTGGCCGAGGCCGGGTGATGGCAGCCCCCGACCGTGCGGCGATGTACCCACTCCAGGACCGCCTGCCGGCCCCGGTCTACTGGATCTACCGCGCCGTCCGGACGCTCGGGGTCGCGCTGTGCTTTGCTGCGTTCTGGTCGGGCGCGGTCGTGATCGGCTGGCTGTGGCTCCCCGTGCTGTGGCTCGTACCCGGCGAGCGGGCCGCCAAGATCCGGCGCGTCCACCGCACCGTGCGGCGCGGCTTCCGGCTGTTCCACTTCGTGATGTGTGCGCTGCGGCTGTACCACCGCACGAGCCCTGCCGCGCGGCTGCGGCCCGGCGACGCGGCGGTCGTGCTGGTCGCCAACCATCCCACGCTGTGCGACGTGACCTCGATCGCGTCGCTGTTCCCCGGCGTCGTCGCGGTCGCCGGCCCTCAGTACGCCGCCAACCGGCTGCTCGGCCGCCTGGTGGCCGCTTGCGGCTTCGTGGCGACCGGCAGCCACATGCTCCGCGACGGTGAGGCGCGGCTGCGCATGGGGTTCGACGTGCTGGTGTTCCCCGAGGGCACGCGCTCGCCGCGGGGCGGCGGGCTGCAGCCGTTCCACCGCGGCGCGTTCGAGCTCGCGGCCCGCGCCAAGGCCCCGATCGTCCTGCTGAAGCTGACGTGCGCGCCGCCCGCGCTGTCCAAGCGGCTGCCGATCTGGAAGATCGCCGACCGCATGGCGGTGCTGACGATCGAGCCGGTCGACGTGATCTACCCCGCGGACGTCGGCATGGACAGCCGGGCGCTGTGTCGCGAGATCGAGCAGCGCTATCGCGACATGTTTGGGTATCCTGCTCCCATGGTACGTGTACCCTCGGCCGTTCCGCCCAGCGAGCCTCAACCCCTCGGAGATTTCCCGTGACCACGACCACGTCCGACCTGCACCACGAGCTCAAGCTGTTGATCGTCGAAGCGCTTCAGCTGGAGGACGTCGACCCCGCATCGATCTCGGACACCGCTCCGCTGTTCGGCGCAGGGCTGGAGCTCGACTCGATCGACGCGCTGGAGCTCGCGACGGCGGTCGCCCGCAAGTACGACGTCGAGGTCAACCAGGACCAGGAGACCCGCGATGCGTTCCGCTCGGTGGCGCACCTGGCCGAGTTCATTGCGCTCAAGCGCGCCGCGGCCGGGGCCCGCGCCAGCCGCGCCGGTTAGGGCTTCGGGTCAGAGGTCGACGGGGAACGTCAGGAAGCTCGCCGGCACCTCGCGGGTCATCCACACGCCGTTGGCGCTGAGGTAGAAGGCGAAGCCCGCAGCGGCCATCCCGGCGGCGTCGACGGTCAGCACCACCGGGCGGCCACGGCGGCGCCCGACCTCGATCGCGGTCTCCCACTGCGCCGAGAGCTGGACGTACTGCCGCTCCCCCGGCACCAGCCCGCGAGCGCGGATCGATGCCAGGAACCGCTCGACGGTGCCGTGATACAGCCGAGGCGGCGGCGTCATCGCTGTGTAGCCGAGCTCGACGTCGACCGAGTGGCCCTGGCTGGCGCGCAGCCGCGTGCCGTCGTCGCTGAACGCGAAGCGCTGCTTGTCGCTGCCGCGCACGATGCGCGCGAGCTCGTCGCGCGTGATCGGGTGGCCGTGCGCGGCGCAGGCGGCGAGCAGCGCATCGACGGCGGCGTAGCCCTCGGCGTCGAGTGTGAGCCCGACCGCGCCCGGCTCGTGGCGCAGCACCCAGCTGAGAAACTTGCTCACGCGGACGTTGTCCTCGGCGCTCATGGGGCCTCCTTCGCCCCGCGCGACAGCACGCGCACCAGCTGCACGTCGTCGAACGTGCCCATCGGCGGCCCTCCCGCGCGCTCGAACAGCCCGGTCTGTGTCGACACGTCGGTGCGAAGGCCGATGTCGCGCGCGTGCGCGAAGTCGCCCAGCAGCATGTCCTCCTCGTCGCGCGGATCGAGATGGAGGGTCTCGGGCGACACCACCACCCACGACCCCTCGTCGAAGTTGGAGTGTCCCGCCCACTAGCGATGGCTTCCTTCTCGTAGACGATGGTGCCCTTGGTACCGCCGACTACCAGGCTGCCATCGTCGAGCTTGCGGATGTTGACCTCGAGCTTGAACCCGCGGGCCCGCGTTGGGTCGAGCTTCTCCGCTGGGTTGTGGTACAGGACCGGGGATCTCCTTGAGCCCTGCGTTCTGCGCCGCCAGCAGGCGGCGA
>JBGQCL010000714.1:0-4970 GCA_041495365.1 Kofleriaceae bacterium
CGAGAGCTACTCGTTCTATCCCTACGAGCTCATCCTGCCGTGCACGAGCGACGATCTGGTGCTCGCCGACGACTTCGCGACGTTCGGCGACGTCACGGGGCGGCTGGTGGCTGGGTTCGACGTCGGGCGGAAGCGCGACCTCTCCGAGCTGTCGATCTTCGAGGAACTCGGCGGCAAGAAGGTGTGCCGGCTGCTGCGCAGCTACGACCGCGTGCCGTTCGCCGACCAGGAGGTCGACCTGCGCCGCATGCTGAACACGCTGCCGATCGGCCGGCTCTCGATCGATCAGAACGGCATCGGGATGCACCTCGCCGAGAACCTCGGCCGGGACTTCGGCCAGGTCGTGCCGGAGACGTTCTCGAACGAGTCGAAGGAGATCTGGGCGACCGACTTCAAGATCCTGCTCCAGCGCAAGGACGTTGTGCTGCCGAAGGACCGCCAGCTGGTCGCCCAGATCCACAGCATCAAGCGGCGGCTCACGCCAACCGGCAAACCGTCGTTCGAAGTTGAGCGCGAGGAGGTCGGCAAAGGACACGCCGACCGATTCTGGTCATGCGCCCTCGCGTGCCAGAAAGAGCGCGGGCCACTGCCTGGCTACCTCCCGGAGATTGGTGTCCGCGTCATTGGATGAATACCCATGCAAGCATCACCGAGCAGAGATGACCGACCGCGAAGCACGATTGAACGGCTACTACGCTTTTTGGATCGGCTTGCCTCTAGCAGCTTCTTCGGAAAGGTGGTAGTGAGTTTCCAGAACGGACGTGTGACCGACGTCCGCATCGAACAAACCAAGAAGCTCGACGAGCTGTAGGCCGCGAGCTCCCACAACCAGATCAAACGGGCGTCGAGACACTCGAGCCCCGGCGGCAAGGCCCTCCCTCATCCCCACCTGCCGCCGGGGCTCTTTCCTTTTTCGGCCGCACGGGAACACCGATGAATCACCAGGTCCACCTCTTCCAGATCGATCGCGACGCGAAGCCGACCGAGCACCCCGCGCCGGCCGGCAGCTTCGAGGTCACGGCCGACACCGTGGATGGCGCGCGCGCCGCAGCGCAGGCGCAGCTTGCGGCCGAGGGCCGGACGGTCCGATCGATGTCGTGCCTGGCCGACGGCGGGATCGCCGTGGTGCTCACGCAGCCGGCGCCGGCCCCGACCGCCGCCCAGATGCGCCGCGCGCGGGGAGGTCGATGATGGCTCGCCCAGAGCGACTGACGCTGGAAGTTCCGGCCTCGGGGGGCACGGGCAAGCCGGAGAACGTCGCCCGGCTGCGTGACAAGACCGTGCAGATCTCGGGCGTGTTCGTCGGCTCGCTACAGCTGGAGGGCAGCATCGATGGCGAGGACTTCGAGCCGGTCGGCGCGCCCGTGACCGGGCCCGGGTTCGTGCTGGTGCCGATGGCCGTCACGTTCCTGCGCATCCACACCCTCGAGCTCAGCTCCGGCGCGCCCAAGGCGATGGCGGCCGGCTTCGACTTCCGGGCGGTATGACCTCGCTCCGCTGGCCCCCGTACCTAAGCCCGCCGTGGCTCGCGGCCTACGCCGCCGGCGCCGGGGCCTGGGTCGCGCTCTATGCGCTCGGCGGCTGGGCGCTCGTGGGCGTGGTCGCCGGCGTGGGCAGCTCGCTGGTGGCGCGCTTCCTGTGGTGGCTCCACATCGAGGCCGATCGCGAGGGCCGGCAGACGCTCGCTCGTTGGCGCGCCCAGGCAGGGCTCGGAAGAGACGAGTCGTGATCGAGCACGAGGACACCGGCGTCGACGTGGAGGCCGCGGTGCGCGAGCTCGGCGACCGCATCGCGCTGATCAAGGCGCACATCGTCGGCAGCGAGCGCGCACAGGTCGCCGAGTCCAACGCGATGCCGTGGACCGACGCCGAGCAGCGCGAGCAGGTGTTCGCCGGTATGGGCGTCATCACGCCGCCGTACGACCCGGAGACCCTGGCGATCTTGTTCGAGAACTCGAGCTCGCTGCGGCAGAACGTCGATGCCTACGTCACGAACATCGACGCCTTCGGTCACCGCTTCGAGCCGGTGATCGACCTCGACGCCAGCGACGCGAACCTCCGGATCACCAATGCGCTGATCGTCGAGCGCCAGAGGAAGAAGGCGGACCCGCGGTTCCGGGACGACCCGGCGGTCCGGGCGCTCCCGGACCGGCCGACACCCGAAGAGGTCGCGGCGAAGAAGGCCGAGGTCACCGAGCACATGCGGCTCGAGCGCTCGCGGCTGGAGACCTTCTTCGAGTTCTGCAACGTCGACCTGTCGTTCGTCACGCTGCGCCGGCGAACGCGCCAGGACATCGAGGTCATGGGCAACGGCTACTGGGAGATCCTGCGCGACGGCACCGGACAGATCGTCCAGTTCGTGTACCTGCCCGGCTTCACCATGCGGCTCCTGCCGCTCGATCTCGCCCTGGTCGACGTCGACGTGAACCTCAAGATCTCCGAGATCGCGTTCGACACGATGAAGGTGCGGCGCCGGTTCCGTCGCTACGTCCAGGTGTTCGAGCAGCAGATCGTCTTCTTTAAGGAGTTCGGCGACCCGCGGGTGCTGTCGCGCAAGTCCGGCCGGTTCTTCGCCACTCTCGACGAGCTCCTCGCCGGCGACGAGACCGATGGCCCGGCGACCGAGGTCCTGCACTTCAAGCTCCACAACGCGCGCTCGGCCTACGGCACGCCGCGGTGGATCGGCAACCTCCTCGCGGTCCTCGGCTCGCGCCAGGCCGAGGAGGTGAACTTCCTCTACTTCGAGAACAAGTCCGTTCCGCCGCTCGCCCTGCTGGTGTCCGGCGGCCGGCTGTCGGCGCAATCCATTCCGCGCATCGAGAGCTACATCGAGAACAACATCAAGGGGAAGCGGAACTTCCACAAGATCCTGGTGCTCGAGGCCGAGCCCGCGGGTGGCTCCAACTTCGACCACACCGGCCGGATGAAGATCGAGCTGCGACCGCTGACCAATGCGCAGCAGACCGACGCCCTGTTCCAGAATTACGACGAGCGCAACCACGACAAGGTCGGTCAGTCGTTCCGACTACCACGCTTACTCCGCGGAGATATTCGAGATTTCAACCGAAGCACTGGCGACTCTGCGCTCAGCTTCGCTGAGATGCAGGTATTCCAACCCGAGCGCGAGGAGTTCGACTTCATCGTCAATCGGAAGGTGCTCGCCGACATGGGCATCCGGTTCTGGCGATTCCGCTCGAACTCGCCGGTGACCCGCGACCCCGCGGCGATGGCCGATATCGTCAAGGGCCTCGTGAATGCGAACATCCTGACGCCGGAGGAGGGTCGGATGCTCGCGAGCGACGTCTTCAACCGCGAGTTCAAGAAGATCAGCGCCAGCTGGGTCAAGCAGCCCGTGCCGCTGACCCTGGCTGGGATCCCGCCGGCGCCCGAGCCTGAGAGCACGCTCGTCGAGCCCGAGGTCCAGAAGGACGTCCGCGGCGATCTCGGCACCGGCGACCTCGCCGCAGGCGGCGGACAGCTCGCCCCGGCACAGGGCCAACCCCGCACGCGCCGGCGCCGCGGACCGCCGCTCGACCTGGTCGGCGAGGCTACGCGCCTCATCGCGATCCGCAACGCCCTGCGCGGGGCCGAGGCCGGCGAGGCCGCGCGCGACTTCCAGGAGACCAAGCGCGCCGAGCTCGAGCGCGAGGTCGTCCGCGTCCCGGCCGCCGAGCTCGCCAGCTGGTTCCAACAGGAAAACACCCCATGAGAGATCGTCCCCACCATCTGCGGCCGTACGTCGACAGCGTTCGCGTCGCCCTCGTCTATCGCGACTTCACCGGCGACGGTGTCTCGCACGTCGGCCTCGGCGTGAGCGCCGCCTACACGGCGAAGACCTTGCGCCATCACGGCATCTGGGCCGAGGTGTGGTCCGTCCCGAGCGCGCAGAAGCTACGCGAGCGCCTGCACCAGATCGGGGCGATCGCCGACCAGCGCGGCGAGGTGCGCCCGACCCACGTCATCCTCGCCGCGCCGTGGATCGCAACCAAGGACCTCGCGGTGATCGCCGCGGAGTTTTCGGAGGTGATGTTCGTGGTGGTCAGCCACTCGAGCGTCGGCTTTCTCGCCGCCGACGCAGAGGCGGTACGCCTCCTGCGCCAGACGGCGGATCTGCAGCTCGCGACCCACAACGTGTTCGTTGGCGGGAACTCGGCCAAGTTCACGGACTGGGCGACCGAGGCGTGGGGCGTCCACGCGGTGTGTCTGCCGAACCTCTACTGCCTGTCGGAGACGTTCCCGCAGCATGACCGGCGCTGGACCGGCGGGTCGCTCCGACTCGGGCTGTTCGGCGCCAACCGGCCCTTGAAGAACTTCCTGTCCGGCGCCGCGGCGGCCGTCGAGATGGCGCGCCGGCTTCATGTCCCCATCGAGCTGCTGCTGTCGAGCGGACGCAACGAGGGCGGCGATGCCCGGGCGCTCGACGAGATGACCGAGAACATCGCGAACCTGCGCGTGACGCGCGCGGGCTGGTTACCGTGGCCCAACTTCCGGCGCCTGTTGCGCACGGTCGACCTGGTGTTCCAGGTCAGCTACACGGAGACCTTCAACGTGGTCTCGGCGGACGCCATCGCCGAGGGCGTCCCGGTCGTGGTCAGCGACGCGATCGACTGGCTGCCCAGGTGGTGGCAGGCCCGCGCCGACGAGCCGCTCGACGTGGCTCGGGTCGCCGAGCGCCTGCTGCGCGATCCGGACGCACCGCGCCACGGCCGCGCGGCGCTTCAGGCGTACGTGGAGAGCGGCGTCGTGCGCTGGTGGAGGTTCCTCTGCCCGCAGCTCTTCACCATGGCGCGCACGGACGCGCCGGCGCGCACCGCGATGGACCCGGGGTGATGGGGCACGGGTTGTACAGCGCAGCGGCGGATGCCGCCGACGAGCTCTTGCGTGACGTGTACCGGCTCGACGTCGCCAAGGCGCTCGACCCGCTCGACGCGCGGGACTTCCTCGTCATCGTCGAGCGTCTGGCGCGCGCGC
>JBGQCL010000715.1:0-4970 GCA_041495365.1 Kofleriaceae bacterium
CGCGAAGATCATCGGATCGTCCAGCGCCGACACGACCGCGGGACGCTGCGCGGCGGCACGCGCCCGTGCCTTCGCGGCGACGATCTCCGGCCGCCGGCTGCGCGCG
Source organism: Kofleriaceae bacterium (assembly GCA_041495365.1). Classification (GTDB taxonomy): domain Bacteria; phylum Myxococcota_A; class Polyangia; order Haliangiales; family Haliangiaceae; genus JABFXX01. Next base: position 107 of record JBGQCL010000715.1, read on the forward strand.
AGCGCGACCACGTCGTCCGCGCGAAGTGGCGACGGGAGCGGCGGTTCGGCCCGCGCCGACGTCGCGAGCACGCAGATCACAGAAAGCACGACGCGCACGTGACGCGCTGTTTCAAGGCACGTGCCCAGCTCCACCGTCGAAGTACATGGAATCCTCCCGCCATGCGTGCGTGCGAGACGACATGGGCGCACGACGTGCGGGCTATGCAGGCGTGGATCGGTGCGATTACAGGCCGAATCAACATCAATACCAATCGTTCGGCGTGCGCGATGGCGCACAGCGAGGCACGTATGATGCACGTCCAGCGCGAGCTCCTAGTGCTGATGAGGATCGGGGAGCTCGGCTGGTCACCTTGGCATGCGGTGCCGGCCCCAGAGCGCGAGGCCGGCGAGCATCAGGATGATGGCGCCGGTGATGTACGGCGCTCGGGCCGACCATCCGAACAGGACCACCCCGAGCATCGAGCCGGCGACCTGACCGAGGCTCTGCGCGGATTGCTGGAACCCCATCGTCCCGCCGACGCGTCGTGATCCCTGCCGGGAGAGCACCGAAGCCAGACTCGGACCGAGCAGCGCCATCCCCGCGCCGAGCGTCGCGATCGCCGCGAACACGATGAGATGAGCGGTCGCGACCACGAGTCCGGCCATCCCGATGCTCATGAACCCGAACCCGATCGCGATCGTGCGCGCCTCGCCGTGCCTCTCGACGAGCGCGACGCCGCCGAGCTGCGCGAGCAGCATCGTGCCACCGCAGACCGTGAACGCCGCGCCGACCTCGGCGGTCTGGAACCCAAGACCCGCAGCGAACAGCGAAAACGTCGCTTCGAACATCGTGATCGCGAGATAGCCGGCGGCCGCTGCGATCAGCAGCAAGGTAGCCGACGACGGCGGATTCCCGCCGCCGGGCTCCGAGACGTCGGCTCGCGCGTGGCTCTTCGGCAAGCGTGTCAACGCCAGCCCAAGCGCGACGATCGCGAGGCCCGACGCGAGGAAGAACGGGATCGAGAACGCATCGACACGGAGATGCTCGCCCCACACGACGACATGCACGTCCGTCCGGCTCGAGAAGCCCCCGATTGCTGGGCCGACGAGCGTTCCTACACCGACGGCGGTGTTCAAGGATATCATGCCGCGCGCCCGATGGTCCGGCTCTGTCGCGTCCGCGACATAAGCAGCTGCAACCGGCAGCAGCGCCGACGACAGTGCGCCGCCGATCAGACGCGCCGTGTACAGAAGACCTACTCCGTTCGCAATGCCGAACAGCAACTGGGACAGTGCGAACCCGACGATCCCGACCACGATCAGCGGCGGTCGACCAAGCCGGTCCGAGAGTCGGCCCCACAGCGGCGCGAACACGAGCTGTGACATCGGGTACGCCGCGGTGAGCAGCCCGATGTGGATTCCGACGACCCGCTGGCTCGCGCCCGAGCCGAGCGCCAGCCTCTCGACGTAAAGCGGAAGCACGGGCAGCGTGATACCGACGCCGATCATCACGATCAACACGCACGCCAGCAGCGGCACCAGCGCTCGGGCTGACGCCGGCGCGGCACGAGCGCCTTCCGTTGCGGTTGCTCGCACGAAGTACGACGCTGCAACTCGTAGTCCACGAGGGCCGTGCGATTCCTCCGCGTCCTTCTCGCGCGGCGATCCCGATCGGAACCCACGTGGCCGTGCGTGCGCACGAATTGCAGCCTCACCGGCGTTCGCGGCGAGCTTTGCGCGGATCTCGCGGAACAAGGATCGGGGCTGCTCGCAGGCCTCATCGATACGAGCCGCCGCGGTGTGATCTTCACGATCACACTGCCTGGCACCTGGGTTGCTCTCTTCGGCGGCATGAGCAGCTCCCTGTTGAGCCTCGTCTGGTGGGTCGCGATCGGCCTCTTCTTCTTCTGGATGATGAGCCGCGGCGGATGCGGCGGGATGATGGGCCACGACCGCCACGGCGAGTCGGGTCGAGCGAACGGCCATTCCGGACACTCGACGTCCGGGAAACCCATCGATCCTGTGTGCGGCATGGAGGTCGATCCGGCGAAGGCCGCAGCCACCCGCATCGCCGGACGCGAGACCTACTTCTTCTGCTCGCAGAACTGCCTCGACGCGTTCGACAAGAACCCAGCGATGTACACGGGCCGTCATGACGAACATGCCGGCCATCACCACCATGCGTGCTGAGAAGGACGTCACCATGAACCGACTCGATGGCAAAGTCCTCGGCGCCGCGATGGCGGCATTCCTCGCGTTCGCGTATGTCCTGTGCGTCGTCTACGACCTGGTGTTCGGCCAGGCGATGTATCGCACGTGGATGGCGCTGCTGCCTGGCTTCACGTGGCTCTCGTTCGCTAGCTTCTGCCTCGGCCTCATCGAGACGATCGTGTACGGAATGTTCTTCGGCCTGGTGTTCGCACCGCTCTATAACTTCTTCCTCGTCAAGGTCTGGCGGTACGCACCATGAGCTCGGTCCGCGACCCGGTCTGCGGCATGCCCGTCGCCGAGAGCACGAGCATCGTCGCCGAGCTTGACGGTACACGGTTTCGCTTCTGTTCGGAGTTCTGTCGCCAGCAATTCGTTCGTCACCCTGCTGCGTACAACGGCCAGGTCCACGCGCCGCGCCGCGCGGTGAGCTGGGCCGAGCGCCGGATCGCGTACTTCACGATGGAGATCGCGCTCGAGAGCGGCATTCCGACGTACTCCGGGGGCCTCGGCGTCCTGGCAGGCGATACCCTGCGGTCCTGCGCCGATCTCGAGGTCGCGGTCGTCGCGATCTCGCTGGTGCACCGTCAGGGTTACGTGCACCAGGAGCTCCGTGACGGGCGCCAGATCGACCACCAGGCGCCGTGGCAGCCCGAGAACAGGCTCGGCGTCGTCGAAGCACGCGCCGCCGTCGAGATCGAGGGCCGATCGGTCACCCTGCGCGCGTGGCGCCATGACATCGTCGGTTCCCGCGGCTACGTCGTACCGGTGCTGTTGCTCGACACCGATGTCGCAGAGAACGCCGAGGACGATCGACGGATCACCGATCGGCTGTACGGGGGAGACGATCGCTACCGGCTTGCGCAGGAGATCGTGCTCGGCATCGGCGGTGTCCGCCTGCTCGAGGCACTCGGCTGCACCGGGCTGCGGACGTTCCATCTCAACGAGGGTCACGCGGCCCTCGCGCCGCTCGAGCTGCTCCGCGGCCGCGCAAGCACCTCGCAGGGCTGGGACTTCCAGGCGATCCGCAATCGCACGGTGTTCACCACCCATACGCCGGTCGCGTCGGGCCATGACCGCTTCGACTGGCGGCTCGTGCAGCGCGTGCTCGGCGACGCCGCACCACCCGAGGTGCTCGAGATGCTCGCCGGCCGCGAGGGGCTCGACATGACACGGCTCGCGCTCGACGTGAGCCACTACGTCAATGGCGTCGCGCTGCGACATCGCGAGGTCTCGAGCACGCTGTTTCCCGGCTATGACATCCACCAGATCACCAACGGCGTCCACTCGCGCACGTGGACGAGCGACCCGCTGAAGGAATTGTTCGACAAGCACATGCCGGGCTGGCGTGAAGATCCGATGATGCTGCGCAATGCGATCGCGCTCCCTGATGGCGAGTTGTGGCACTCTCACCAGCATGCAAAGTCCCAGCTGGTCGACCTCATCACCGACCGTACCAGGCGGTGCCTGAGCCGCGACGCGCTCACGATCGGCTTCGCGCGCCGGGCGACCGGTTACAAGCGCGCCGAGCTCGTGTTCTCGGATCGCACGCGGCTGCGTGCCATCGCGCAGCTGTACGGCTTGCAGATCGTGTTCGCCGGCAAGGCCCACCCCCGGGACGAGCACGGCAAGGCCGGGATCGCCGCGGTGCACACCGCCGCGCGCGAGCTCGGCGACACGCTGCCCGTGGTCTATCTCGAGGACTATGACCTCGACGTCGCGCGTGCGATGGTCGCCGGCTGCGACCTGTGGCTCAACACGCCACAGCGGCCGCTCGAAGCGTCGGGGACGTCCGGCATGAAGGCGGCGCACAACGGCGTGCCCAGCCTGTCGATCCTCGATGGCTGGTGGCGAGAGGGGCATATCGAGGGTGTGACGGGCTGGTCGATCGGTGGCGATACCGGCGACGATGCCAGCGACGCCCTCGACCTGTACCGCAAGCTCGAGGAGCAGATCGTGCCGATGTTCTACGAGCGTCGCGCCGCGTGGATCCGCGTGATGAAGCAGGCGATCGCGATCAACGCGTCGTTCTTCAACACGCATCGCATGGTGCGCCAGTACGTCGATCACGCCTACGCGGTCGACGACGGGGGCGTGAATGCGGGCTGACGGCCGGCTACCGGCCGGTAGCTGGCTGTGGATCGCCGTCGAGTGGTGGTTCCTGGGGCTCGTCGCATATCACCTGATCCTCGAACATCGCGCGCACTTGCACGGCGCCATCCCCTACATCCTCGCCATCGTCACATTGCCGATCGTCTTCGTGCTGGTGCTACGGCGGCGCAAACACCTGCGATGAGTGTGAGGCGGGGTCCGACGGCGTTCGGTTGCCCGGAGACACAAGGACTGCACGTTACTCCTGATGTCCTGCTCGCCATGGGCAGAGCACACGTGCGGGATCGTCGACGTCACACCGCTTGGATCGCTGCTTGCTCCTCGCCAGGGTGATGACGTTCGACCGAGAACGTCGATCATGCCTATGCAAACCAGGATGCGCGTGTCGGCTGAGAACCGGCCTCTGTGAGCACGTGGCTCTGGGGCGCCGTCGAATGGTGGGTGCTCGGGCTGGTCGGCAGCGACACGATGGCCGCGTAGCTACCGGGCCTTCAGGCGCTCGGCACGCGCAACGATGTCGGCAGCAGAGCCCAGGTCGTCGGCGCGCACCTCGACCGCGAGAC
>JBGQCL010000716.1:0-4959 GCA_041495365.1 Kofleriaceae bacterium
GACAAGGTGGCGGACCATGTCGTGCGGGGAGAGAGCGCGGCGACATTGCTGGCTCCCCTGGGGCCGGGCGTCGCGCTGCACAATCCGGGGAGTGTTCAGTTGAGTGGCGAAGGTCAGGAGATGCGGGACCTGGACGAGCAGAAGTCGAACGATACGTGCGCGAAGCACCTCGGCCAGCAGGAGAACGAGGAGGAGCAGAAGAAGAACCCGAGCGGGAAGAGGAAGAGGAGGAGGAGGAAGAGCAAGAGCAAGACACAGGGGAACGTGACCCCAGGAGGCCAGGATCCCGACCGCTCCAGTACACTCGACAGCGAACATCAGGATATGCGGGGCCTGGACGAGCAGGAGGCGAACGATACAGGCGCGAAGCACCTCGGCCAGGAGGACAACGAGGAGGAGCAGAAGAAGCAGCGAAGCGGAAGGAGGAAGAGGAGGAAGAGCAAGCGCAAGACACAGGGGAACGTGACCGCGCGAGATCAGGATCCCGACCGCCCTGGCGCGCTCGACATCACGCGTCTGCATCCCGAGATTCTGCTCCATATTGCACGTCTGACAGGGAACACGCGGGATGAGGGTGGTGTACCCGTGGCATCCGATCCGAAGTCCCTGTCGAAAATGGCCACCATCAGCCGCAGCTGGTATTCCATAGCGCACGACCACAGCACCGGACTCGACGCCAGCCGTGTGGTAGCCCACCATGCCGGCACCCCGAATCACGTCCACCCGCGAAAACCGGACGGGGATCCAGGCACATTCGAGCGCGATCGTCGGATTTCCAGGCCACCACAAATGACCGTACACGACGACAGTGTCAGGCTATTCAAGGAAGGAGCCTCTGGCAACAGCTTCTCCGGAGTTGTCAACATCCACACAGGAATCATCTATCTATATCCGCTGTGTCCGACCAACATCAAGGACGAAGGCTACGGCAACACGGAATTCCGGGGACGATCAACATTCCTGGATGAAACCGTTCAGCCGATAGACCATTTCGAGGATTCGAGGGCGCTTGGGGAAGACTGGGTCAGCCACGAGCTCTTGGTATTGCTGGTAGAGCAAGCGAATGCGCGCAAGACACTCAGCGAACCGCCCACGATTCAAGGCAAGAATGACCTGACACCGCTGCTTGCGGACTATGTGGGATTCACCCTGTGGTCCAGTATGCCTGGCACGAGCCCCCCACACGAGGAGCCGTGGTTCGTGTGGTCCTCGCGCTCATGCAATGAACGGAAATTTTATACTGAGGCCGGGCCAGGGAACGGTCACACTGACAAGGAATGGGCGCGCGCGATCGCAGCCGCGTGGGCGAAAGCGCTCGAACAGATTCCGGACGCGGCGTTGTCCAAGGAACCTTGGTTTGGCTCCGGCGGCATGTAGGTCTTGCTCACCGCCGGTCAGAACATGAGCCCGAGTCGTTGGTGTCGCGCAACGCGCCGTCGATCGGGTCGCGTGCATCGCATGCTCGCGCTCTCGAAGCCGAGCTGCGAGGCAGTAGAACAGCGAGTCGCCCTGCATGCCTCCCGAGCAGGGCCAGAAGTCTGACGAGCTTTCATGACGGCTCGGCCATCGGCAAGAAATGTTCGTCGGCTACCGTGGCGGCATCCCACACGCCGGCGAGGCGTGTCGCGATGCCCGTACACTTGGGCATAGCCGCTGCTTGCGCGGCACGATCGTGCGAGATCGGGAAGCCCACAGTCGCCACGCCACCGAGCACGACCGCGATGCCCGCGCCGACCATGACGTGCCGCCGCGTGCGCAACGGATCGATCGCGATCTCGACGAGCAGCGCGGCGCCCGGGCCGAGTTGGTCACCGCGGCCGGCGGCACGGGAGCGGCTGGTCGCCGCCGCGCGTAGATCGCCAGGAGATCGGGGCGAGGGCATCGGACAGAGGCGAGTCACGAGAATTCAATTCACAATGAGCGCATTGGCAGGATAATCGTATGAAATCGCATAGATATACTGGCAAATCCTGCCCGGCGATTTGAACCTAGTCGTCGCCAGCTGCGGCGTACGCCGGCCAAGGTCACGAGCGTGCTCGGTGGCTCTCGCCTCGACTACCCGACGGCGAGCCGGCTAGCACGACGCGTGGGTCGTGCGAATGAACCGCGCGCTCGACGGCGTTTGTATGATCGAAACCATGCGGACCGTCCTCGCACTTCTGCTGGTCGGTGCCTGCACGAAGGCGACCCCCGACCACAGCGAACCACCGCCGACTCCACCCGGACCGATCACGCCGCACATCGATGCCGGTGTGGTCGACGCGGTCGCCGATGCACCGAGCGACACCACGACGTCCAGCGATCCGACGGCGATCAAGCCGCTCGCGATGGCGGGCCCCTACAAGAGGATCGACGACAGCTGCGCGGCGGCGCGGCCGTGCGGCTTCACCGACATGGACGCCAACGGCAGCTACACCACGCCGGCGAAGACGCCCGACTGCGACGCGGTGCTCGACCAATCGCGCGATCCGATCGGTCAGGTGCCCACGACGATCAACAGGACCGGCACCACCGCGCAGCTGTGGCGGCTGGTCGGCAAGGACAACGACGAGATCCGGATCGGCGGCGTGCGCTGCGCCGAGCCGAAGGGGATGCGCGGCGAATCGAGCGAGCACTACGTGTTCGTGCACCGCAAGGACGGCTGGTGGCGCACGGAGCAGCCGATGATGTCGTGGTCCTACAACGAGAAGTACTGCGGCGGCGGGATGTACGTGCTGTGGAACGACAAGGGCCCGCGGACCATCATCGGGATCGCTGCCGGCCACAACTGCCTCGCGTGCGGCAAGCAGGGCTACAGCGAGTCGATCACCGAGCTGATGGTGCGCGTCGAGACAGGCGGCACCAAGCCGCTGGTGTTCGCGCCGCTCGTCGTCGGCACCCGCGACAAGACGTGGCGGATGGACGAGTTCTCCGGACCGGGCGTCGATCCGAAGATGCTCAACGAGCCCGACTGCAAGCTCGGAGGGAGCGCGACGTCGCTGACCGAGAAGTGGCCGTCCGACGACGAGGTCATCCTATCCGGAGGGACCGGCACCGGCGGTCCGGTCGATACGACGATCAAGATCGGCGTCGATGCTCCGCTCGCGGCACCCGGTCGCTACCGGTTCGTGCGCTGACGCGGTAGTACTGCGGCGTGCAAGTCGCCGTCGTCACCGGAGCCGGCCGCGGACTCGGCCGCAAGATCGCCGAGCGCCTCGCGCGCCGCCAGATCCACGTCGTGTGTACCGACATCGATGAGGGCGCCGCGCGCACGATCGCCGCGATCGTCGACGGCACCGGCCTCGGTCAGGACGTTCGCGATCCCGAATCGCACCGCGCGGTGGCCCGTGAGGCCGCGCAGCGCGGCGAGCTCGCGATCTGGGTCAACAACGCCGGCGTGCTCGCGGTCGGCGATACCTGGACGCTCTCCGATCGCGCGGTCCGCCAGATCGTCGAGGTCAACCTGCTCGGCGTGATGTGGGGCTGCCACGCGGCGGTCGACGCGATGGCGCGCGGCACGATCGTCAACATCGCTTCGCTGTCGTCGCTCGCGCCCGCGCCCGGTCTCGCCGTGTACAGCGGCACCAAGCACGGCGTGCTCGGTTATTCGCTGTCGCTCGCCGGCGAGCTGCGCCGCGCGAAGAAGCCGGTGACCGTGAGCGCGCTGTGCCCCGATGCGATCGCGGGCGACATGACCAAGGCCGTCGCGAACGATCCGGCGGCGAGCATCCTGTTCTCGTCGAGCAAGCAGCTCACGCTCGACGACGTCGCCGATGCCGCGATCGAGCTCGTCGACCGGCCGCGGCTGGTCCGCACGATCCCGGCGTATCGCGCGGCGATGGTCCACGCGCTGCGGCCGTTCCCGCAGCTCGGGCTACCGCTGCTCGAGCAAATCGCGAAGCTCGGCCGCCGCAAGCAGCATTAATTGGTCGATCCGCTCGAAGCTGCTTCGAGCTCAATTAAGCAGGGCGTCGTCGGTCGAGGACTTGGCTTCGGCCTTCGGAGCGTCTTTGGCCTGCGCGGCAGGCGACGCGGGCGCCGGTGCGGGCGCCGCGGCTTCGGCCTTGGGTGCCTGCGCGGCGGCGAGCCGCTTCATGTTGCTGTCGACGATGAACTTGCTGACGTACGGGAAGCCGACCTGGATACCGTTGAGCTTGGGCGCGAGCGTGGCCGATAGGCCGAACATGATCGCGCTCGGCCTGGCGAGTTGGACCGGCCTGCAACAGCTGCAGCTCCGCCAAGCGTACGTGACCGGACGCCAGCACGGTGTCAGCGAGCGCCGGATCGGCCCCTCACAGTCGGCGCCGGCAACCGCCCTACGCGGACGGTAGCGAGATCCGCACTCGCCCGACGCCCAGCCGAGGGCTGCGTTCCCCGAGCCGATTTGGCAACCGCGACAACTTCGCCGATGATCGGCGCATGCGTCCTCATCACCGCGCGCAGCTGGCCGCCGCGGTCGCGCGGTTTCTGGCAGACATCCGCAGGCTCGCCCGGGCCAAGCTCCGCACCGAGCGCGATCGGTTCCTGGCGACGATCGCCCCATCGCGCGCGCAGCCAACCGACACCACCAGCACGCGGCCACTGGCAGTCGGACGGCCGAAAGCCCCGGCGCGACGCGCCCGAGCCGTGACCGCCGGGCCATCGCGCAGGGCCGCGACCGCGGCGCAGCGAACGCGCAAGCCAGACGCAGCGGTGAAGGCCACGCAGCCCGAGGCGACCCGGGCATCCGCGACCCGCCCGCCGGCGACGGCAGCCGCGACCGTACCGCCACGGCGGGCGCGCACGCCGGACGCTGTCCAGAGAACACGCGCAAGCGCCGCTGCCGTCGAGACCACGCCCGCGACGGCGCCGACCAGCGCGGCGCGGACCAACGCGGCGCCGGTGAGCGCGGCGCCGACCATCGCGGCGCCGGTGAGCACGACGCCCACGATCGAGACGAGCCCCGGATCGGCCATCGCTACGCCAGCCACAGTGGCCGGC
>JBGQCL010000717.1:0-4927 GCA_041495365.1 Kofleriaceae bacterium
CTCCGTCGGAGACCTGGCTCGCGCCGTGGGCGTCAAGGCGACCGACCTCCTGCCGCGCCTGTGGCGCCTCGGCATGGCCGGCGCCACCATCAACTCGAGCCTTGACGCCGATGCCGCCGGCGTGCTCGCCTCCGAGCTCGGCTACGAGGTGCGCGACGTCGCGTTCCGCGAGGACGCGGCGCTCGACACTGCGCCCGATCGGCCCGAGGACCTGGTGCCGCGCGCGCCGGTGATCACCGTCATGGGCCACGTCGATCATGGCAAGACCTCGCTCCTGGACGCGCTCCGCCACACGCGCGTGGCCGCTGGCGAGAGCGGCGGGATCACGCAGCACATCGGCGCGTCGCGCGTGCGGGCGCCGTCAGGAGATCTGGTGTTCATCGATACGCCCGGGCATGCCGCGTTCGCCGCGATGCGCGCCCGCGGCGCACGCGCGACCGATCTGGTCGTGCTCGCGGTGGCCGCCGACGACGGCGTCATGCCGCAAACGCTCGAGGCGCTCGACCACGCGCGTGAGGCACGTGTGCCGGTGCTGGTCGCGGTCACCAAGTGCGACCTGCCGGCGGCGCGACCCGAGCGGGTTCGCTCTCAGCTCGCCGATCACGGCCTCCTCCCCGAGGCGTGGGGAGGCGATGTCCAGTACGTCGACGTGTCGGCCTGGACCGGTCAGGGGCTCGATGCGCTGGTCGAGGCGATCGCCGCGCAGGCGTCGCTCCTCGATCTGAGAGCGAACCCGCGCAAGCCCGCGATCGGGGTGGTCCTCGAGGGGCGCCTCGATCGCGGCCGCGGTCCGATCGCCACCGTGCTCGTCCAGCAGGGGACGCTGCGGCGCGAGGACACCATCGTGTGCGGCGAGCATACCGGGCGCGTGCGGGCGCTGGTCGACGAGGCCGGCCGCGTCCTCGCCGAAGCCGGACCGTCGACGCCGGTCGAGGTCCTCGGCCTCGGCGGCGTCCCGATCGCCGGAGACCCGATGCACGCGACCGACGAGCTCACCGCGCGCCGCGTCGCCGAGCACCGCCGCGAGGAGCGCCGGCGCCGGGAGCTCGGCACCGCGAACAAGATCTCGGCCGAGACCCTGCTCGACAAGCTGCGCGCCGGCGAGCGCCCGGTGCTGCGCCTGATCGTGAAAGCCGACGCCCAGGGTACCGCCGAGGCGGTGCGCGACGCGCTCGCGCGCCTGGCAACCAGCGAGGTCGGTGTCGACGTCGTGCGCGCCGGTGTCGGTGCGATCACCGAGTCCGACGTTCACCTCGCGATCGCCGCCCGCGCCCGCGTGATCGGCTTCCGCGTGCGACCCACCGGCAAGACCGCGGCGCTGGCGCGGCACGAAGGAGTCCGCATCGAGACCCACGACGTGATCTACGAGGCGATCGACCACGTACGCGCCGCGATGACCGGCCTTCTGCCCGCGGTCGAGCACGAGCGCGAACTCGGCCGGCTGGAGGTTCGCCAGCTGTTCCGCATCCCGCGGGTCGGCAGCGTCGCGGGGTGCCGCGTCACCGAGGGGGGCATCCGCCGCGGCGCGCTGGTCCGCGTCGTGCGCGACGGCGATCTCGTCCACTCCGGTCGCATCGCCTCGCTGCGGCGGTTCCAGGACGACGTCACCGAGGTCGGCCAGGGATTCGACTGCGGGCTCACGATCGAGCGGTTCGATGACATTCGCCCCGGCGACGCGCTCGAGGTCTACGAGATCGTCCGGTCGGGCGCCGGCGGTGCGCAAGACGCGCGCGCCGCGTGAGCTCGGCACGACCCTTGCGCTCGCTGAGACTGACGGCGGACGCGCCATGAAGATTGTCACCGTGACCCTCAACCCGTGCATCGACAAGACGTTCTCGGTGGAGCGCGTCGTCGCCGACCGCAAGCTCGAGGGACAAGACGTGCAGGAATACCCGGGTGGAGGAGGTATCAACGTCGCTCGGGCGATCACGCGGCTGTGCAGCGAGGCGCAGGCGCTCTGGAGCTGCGGCGGCGACATGGGCAACCGACTTGCACATCTCCTCGATTCCGAGCACGTGCCACACGTTCCGGTGCCCATCGAGGGAGACGTTCGCGAGAACCTGATCGTCACTGACCGGTCGACCGGAGAGCAATATCGGTTCGGCATGCCGGGCCCTCAGCTCTCGGTTGCGGATCAGAAGCGCTGGGTCAAGCACCTGCGGGAGATACCGGCGTCCGTCGAGTACGTCGTCTTCAGCGGCAGCCTGCCCGGTGCCGTGTCCGCGGAGTGGTACGGAGAGCTCCTTCGCGCCGTGCGCAGAGGCCCCAGGGTCATCGTCGACACGAAGCGGGCCACGCTTCGCCGAGCGCTGGACAGCGGCGTCTACCTCGTGAAGCCGAACGTGCGCGAGCTCGGCGAGGTCGTGGGTCGGGAGCTGGCGCAGGACATCGAGATTGAACAGGCCGCCCGCGAGCTTGTCGAAGCCGGGTGCGCCAAGGTCGTGCTCGTCTCGCTCGGACGCGGCGGCGCCATCCTGGTCACTGCCGATCGCATCGAGCACTTCTCGGCTCCTTCGGTGCCCGTTCGCAGCAAGGTCGGCGCGGGCGACAGCATGGTGGGAGGGATGACCGCCGCCCTCGTCCAGAACCGCCCGCTCGATGACGCCGTGAGGTTCGGCGTGGCCGCGGGTGCAGCCGCGGTGATGAACGATGGGACGGAGCTTTGTCGCCGAGAGGATGTGGAGCGCCTCTATCACAGCGTGCGTCGCCAGGAGGCTTCCCGATGACAAGGAGCCGCCCGCCCGTTCGAACTGCGCAAGACCCGCGCGCCGCGTGAGCTCGGCACGACCCTTGCTCCTCGCTGGTGGGCGAGGCCGTGTTCGATCGGACGTTTATCCGTGCGCTCGCGCGCGAGCGCTTTGGCGTCCAACACCTGCACCCCGAGCAGGAGCAGGCGATCGAGGCGCTGCTCGCCGGGCGCGACACGCTCGTCGTGTTGCCGACCGGGTTCGGCAAGTCGCTGATCTATCAGATCGCGGCGCTGCTGCTCGACGGGCCCACCGTCGTCATCTCGCCGCTGATCGCGTTACTCCGCGATCAGGAGCGCAAGCTTCGCGAGCGCGGCGTGTCTGTCGTTCGCGTCGACAGCACGCTGCGCGCGGCGACCCGCCGGCAGGCAGCGACGCGGATCCGGCGCGGGGGCGCGCTCGTCGTGCTGACCACGCCGGAGACGCTCGCGGCGATCGGCGACGAGCTGCGCGCCGGCGAGGCGCGGCTGCTGTGCGTCGACGAGGCGCACTGCATCTCGGAGTGGGGGCACGACTTTCGACCCGCCTACCTGCGCCTCGGTGCCGAGGCGCGCGCGCTCGGCTGCGAGATCACGCTCGCCCTGACCGCGACCGCGACGCCGCGCGTCCGCGACGACATCGCAGCCCGCTTGCTGCTCCGCGACCCGGTCGTGATCGCTGCACCGCCTCACCGTGACAACCTCCGGCTCTCGGTCGTGGTCGCCCCCGGCGATGCCAAGCTGGCCGCGGCCGGCCGGCTGATCCGCCGCCTGCGCCGGCCGGCGATCCTCTACTGCGCCACGATCCGCATGGTCGACGAGCTCGCCGGCGCGCTCGCGCGGGCGCGGATCCCGGTCGCGCGCTACCACGGCAAGCTGGGCAGCGCCGACCGGGCCGCCGCTCAGCGCCGGTTCATGCGCGCCGGGGCGCGGCTCGTGATGGTCGCGACCAGCGCGTTCGGGATGGGGATCGACAAGCCCGACATCCGCGCGATCGTCCACGTCCAGACGCCGGCGTCTCCGGAGCAGTACGTCCAGGAGGCCGGGCGGGCCGGCCGCGACGGCAAGCGCGCGGACTGCGTGCTGCTGTTCGATCCAGCAGATCTCGCAATTCACGAGCACCTGCAGGCCCGCGGTCGGCCGCGGCCGCACCAGCTGCGTCGCGTCGCGCAGGCACTCGCAGCGTGGGCGCGCGAGGGCAAGCCCGTCTCGGTCTCGCATCTGGCGATCTCGGCGGGCGTGCCGGTGACGACCGCGCGCTCGCTGTGCGCCGAGCTCGAGCAGATGGCGATCCTCGGCGTTGATGCCGAGCGTCGGTACATCGCGCGCGTCGATCCGGATACGATCGAATCGTACGCCAAGGACCTCGCCGGGCGCTTCGAGGTCCTGCGGCGCGAGGATGGACGCCGCCTCGCGGCGATGGCGGACTACGCGGCGGCCGAGGACTGCCGGAGTCGTTTCCTGCGGCGCTGGTTCGGCGAGGCCGATCCGCCGCGCTGTGGTCGCTGCGATCGCTGTCTCGCGCTGGCGCACGCCTCGCGGGCCGCCCGCCTCAACCGAGCGAGCGCCAGAGCAGCGAGCGGACTCTAGGACCCGTCAGCGATCCGGATCACCCCGTGGCTTCCTCTGCGAATATCGCTGGGAAGACGCGCTGAGTCCAGCGGGCGACGCAGAGGCACGCAGCTTGCCTGTCTGCGGGGATCATGCCTGCCCGCAACAACAAGCGATCCACGAATCAACGAGAGGCCCCGAATCCATCTCGTCCGCCCCAGCAGGATCGAGCGGCGAAACCGAAGCGTCGGCCCGGCAAGGGCCTGGACCGCAGCCCGGAAGCAGTGATCGAAGCAGCTCGGCCCTGGCGGAAGCCTGCCCCGGCCGACGCGTTGCCGGATCGGCGCACCGTCGAAGCCAGGCGTCGCGGGTAGGTGGAACATGCCCCGCAAGACGCACGCAGGACCGACCGAGGAGCAACGGGCCCTCATGCGCGAGGTGAGCGCGAAGCTGTCGCACCGTCACGTGGTCGACATCGATCCCGAGGACCCATCGCAGCAGCTCGACGACACCGGCGAGTTCCACATCGAGCCGCTCGCGGTCGAGGCGCAACCGGCCGCGGAGGCATCGGAAGATTTCGACATCGCCTCGGCGGAGAACGTCGAGGGGGAGTCCGAGCTCGAGGAGGAGGAGAAGGAGAAGGAGAAGGAG
>JBGQCL010000718.1:0-4923 GCA_041495365.1 Kofleriaceae bacterium
AGGCGCCCCGGGTCAGCGCGCTGTGGCCCGAGGTGCCCGAGGACCTCGACGCGCTGGTCGGCCGGATGCTGGCCAAGGACCCGGCGCTGCGGCCGAGCGACGGGGCGAGCCTCGCCGCGGCGCTGGCGGCGCTCGGCCCGCGGGTCCACAGCGCAGCCGTCGCGCCGCGCGGACGCCCGGCTCCGCGCCCGGCCCTGGTCGGCGGTGAGCGGCGGCTGGTGTCGGTCGTGCTGGTCGCGCCGGCCGACGGCGACCCGATCACCCCGGACGAGCTGCGGCAGGTGATCCGGCCGTGCGGCGGCCACATGGAGCAGCTCGCCGACGGCTCCACCATCGTGATCGTCGAGGCCGATCGCCAGGTCGCGACCGATCACGCGGCCCAGGCGGCGCGCTGCGCGCTGGCGATCCGCGCGCTCGCCCGGCATCGCGCGATGGCGATCGCGATGGGCCGCGCCGAGTCGACCGGCGCGCTGCCCGAGGGCGACGTGATCGACCGGGCGTCGCGGCTGCTCGCCCGGCCGGCCCCGGCGGCCGCCGGCGCGCTGCCGATCGCGCTCGATGACATCACCGCCGGCCTGCTCGACGCCCGGTTCGACGTCGTCGAGGCGCCGTCCGGCCCGCTGCTGTGCGGCGAGCGCCCCCTGATGCAGGGTGCCCGCACCCTGCTCGGCCGCCCGACCCCGTGCGTCGGCCGCGACTGGGAGCTCGGCGCGCTCGCCGCGATCCTCGACGAGTGCATCGACGAGCCGAGATCGCGCGCCGTGATCGTCACCGCCGCGGCCGGGATGGGCAAGTCGCGGCTCGCCGCCGAGTTCGTCGCCCGCATCCCCCAGCGCGGCCCACCGGTCGCGGTCTGGGTCGGCCGCGGCGACTCGCTGCGCGCCGGCTCCACCCTCGACCTGCTCGCCCAGGCGCTGCGCGGCGCGCTCGGCATCCACGGCGGCGAGCCGCTCGCCGAGCGTCACGCGCGGATCCGCGTCCGGATCGCCGACCGCATCCCCGCCGCCGAGCGCACCCGGGTCATCGAGTTCCTCGGCGAGCTGATCGGCGCGCCGGTCCCCGACGACGCGGCCGGTGCGGCGCTGCGCGCAGCCCGCCAGGACGCCCAGCTGATGAGCGAGCAGATGCGCAAGGCGTGGCTCGACTTCCTCGACGCCGAGACCGCCGCCCAGCCCGTCCTGCTCGTGCTCGAGGACCTGCACTGGGGCGACTTCGGCACCGTGCGGTTCCTCGACACCGCCCTGCGCGATCGCCGCGACCGGCCATGGATGGTGCTCGCGCTCGCCCGGCCCGAGGTGTTCGAGGTGTTCCCCAAGCTGTGGGCCGAGCGCCAGAACGTCCAGGAGATCCGTCTCCAGGAGCTGGGCCGCAAGGCCGGCGAGCGCCTGGTCCGCCAGGTGCTCGGCGACAGCGTCGGTCCCGAGACCATGGAGCGCCTGGTGAAGCACGCCGGCGGCAACGCGTTCTACCTCGAGGAGCTGATCCGCGCCGCGGCCGAGGGCAAGGACCGCGCGCTGCCCGACACCGTGCTGGCGATGGTCGAGACCCGGCTCGCCCGGCTCGCGGTCGAGGCCCGCCGCGTGCTGCGCGCCGCCAGCGTGTTCGGCGAGATGTGCTGGGAGGGCGGCGTCGCGGTCCTGCTCGACGGCGCGATGACCGCCGCGGCGGTCGCCGAGTGGCTGTCGCGCCTGGCCGAGCAGGAGGTGCTGGTGGTCCGGCCGCACAGCCGGTTCTCCGGCGAGCGCGAGCTCGCCTTCCGCCACGCCCTGCTCCGCGAGGGCACCTACGCGACCCTGACCGAGGACGACCAGCGGCTCGGCCACCGGCTCGCCGGCACGTGGCTGGAGCACCACGGCGAGGGCGACCCGATGGTGCTCGCCGGCCACTTCGAGCGCGGCGGCGAGGATGCGCGCGCCGCGCGCCACTATGCGCGCGCGGTGGAGCAGGCGGTTCACGTGCTCGATCTGGATGCCGCCATGACCCGCGCCGGCCTCGGCTTCCGCTGCGCGTCGACGCCCGAGCTCCGGATCGAGCTGCTCGGCACGCGCTGCGAGGCCTCGATCTACGCGTCGCAGCTCCACAGCGTCGTGATGCCCGACGCCGAGGAGCTCATGCGATCGGCCCGGCGCGGCTCGATCCCCTGGGCGCAGGGAGCGCTGTCGTACGTCTACGGCACGATGGCGACCGGCAGGATCCCCGATCTGCTGGCGGCCGTCCCGCTGCTCCGCGAGGTCGATCCGGACCCAGATGCGGTCGGGCGGATGACGCTCGCTTACCTCGGGACGGTCTGCTACCTCGACATCCTCGGCCATCTCCCGGAGGGAACCGCGCTGGCGGACCGATTCTCGGCGGTCGTCCAGGCGACGGGGGATCGCGAGCCGGTCGCTCGGTTCTGGTGGCACCTCCTGGTCAGCATGCGCGCGACCTACGCGTACGACGACCCGTGGGATGGCCTGTGCCACGCCGACGCGATCCAGCCGATCTTCGACGCGATCGGCGGTGAACGCGTGTTCCTGAACATGCAGGTGTTTCGCGGGATGAACCTGTGGCTGCTCGGCGCGTTCGAACCCGGGCGGCGCATCCTCCAGGAGATCTCCGCCGCCGACACCGCGCTCGGCCCCGCGAGCTCGCTGCGGCGGTTCTGCCTGGCCTGGCTGTGCGCCGACGCCGGCGCGCTCGACCAGGCGCGCGCGGTGGCAGCCCAGCTCAGCGAGCACGGACACGCGCTTCACATCCCGCTGGACGAATACCGCGGCCGGTGGGCGCTGGCGGAGGTGCTGCGTCGCGCCGGCGACCACGAGGGTGCAGAACGCGAGCTCCAGATCGTGCTCGGGATGGCGACGCCGCTGGAGCATCCCGGCGTCCTGGCGACGCTGTCCGCGCTCCGCCTCGCCCAGGGCCGCGCCGGCGAGGCGCTCGCCGCCGCCGAGGACGCCGTGGCGCGCTGCGCCACCATGGGCGGCTGCGGCATGTTCCGCGGCGCGTTCGTCCGGCTCGCCCGCGCCGAGGCGCTGCACGCCAGCGGCGCGCATGATGCCGCGCGCCATGCCATCGCCGACGCGCGGGAACGGCTGCTCGCGATCGCGGACCGGATCGGCGACCCAGCTCACAAGCACGGCTTCCTGCACGACGTTCCAGAAAATGCCAGGACCCTCGCTCTGGCTGGAAGCTGGCTGGGTGAGCCCGCGTCTCACGCATAGCTCCACACCATGCAGCCTCGTCACCGCCGGGGTACGGGCGGGGTAGCGCGTCACCGCGGCGGCGCGCGGAACTGGCGATCATCCAACGCGTCGGACCGCGTCGAGCGGACGCCAGGACATCCCGGTGGACGGTGCGTGCACATCCATGTCGCGATGTGCCATGTCTGAACTGGCGGGTGCGATGTGGCAAATGCCACGCCGCAGACCCGCCGATCTCATCCGGGTGGAAAATTGTTGTTGGCCGCATTCCGATAATCCGCAGATCGTGTCAGTCCGCCACGAACGTCATAAATCCACGGCGGCAAGGCCCGTGAGTACATCGCGGTCGTCATAAATCCGCGGTCGAGATCGTGTGAACGCGCCACGATCATCTCGCCACTGCATGGCATTCGGTCTACGTAACACCAACCCGCTTGCCGCCGCGTGCTGCAGTGCTGAAGCCAAAAACTCTGTTGTCTGGGCGATTGCGACTTCCTCCTTGACAAGAGGACTACAGGATTCCAAGGTAAACATGAGTTTCTCGGCCCACGATCAAGTCGTGCAGTCCTGCTGGGTCGGTAGCGCGCACAACACCTTTCCAAGGGGAATGGCATATGGATTCGCGACATGCACATGGCAGCCTGCAGCGGCCGCCCACTGCCCTCATGGCGATCTGTCTCCTCGGTCTGCCGGCGGCGCTGTCCTGCGCGTCGCCCGGCGAGGCCGGCCGCTCCGACGAGCCGGGCGAGGTCGGCAGCGCAGCACCCCAGGAAGCCGCGGCGGCCCGCTCGGCGACACCGAGCTCGCCGGCGAGCTCGGCGTTCACGTTGTTCGAGGCCGGCCAGGTCCGCCCGCTCGCGCTGTCGCCCGACGGTCGCCACCTGTTCGCGACCAACACGCCGGACAACCGCCTGGAGCTGTTCCGGATCGAGGGCCACCGCCTGGTCCACACCGGCTCGGTCCCGGTCGGCCTCGAGCCGGTCGCCGTCGCCGCGCGCTCCGAGCGCGAGGTCTGGGTCGTCAACCACCTGTCCGACAGCGTCAGCGTGGTCGCGCTCGACGGCGACGCCGACTCCGGCCGCGTCGTCCGCACCCTGCTGGTCGGCGACGAGCCCCGCGACCTCGTGTTCGCCGGGCCGCATCGCCAGCGCGCCTTCATCACCACCGCCCACCGCGGCCAGAACATCGGGTTCGATCCCATGCTCACGACACCGGGCGTGGGACGCGCCGACGTCTGGGTGTTCGACGCCGACGCGCTCGGGGACTCGCTCGGCGGCCACCCGCTCACTGTCGTCACCCTGTTCACCGACACCCCGCGCGCCCTCGCGGTCACTCCCGATGGCTCCCGGGTCTACGCCGCCGGCTTCCACACCGGCAACCAGACCACCATCCTCGGCCAGCCGGTGCTACCGGGGTTCGCAGGAAACGGCGGCCCGCCTCTCGTGGGCCCGACCACCAACCACGCCGGCGTCCCGGCGCCCGACGTCGGCGAGATCGTCAAGTGGAACGGCACCGACTTCGTCAACACCGCCGGCACCCCGCGCACCAGCCTCGTGAACTACCGGCTGCCCGACAAGGACGTGTTCGTGCTCGACGCGATGGCCAACCCGCCGCATCAGCTCGCCGGCCCCGCCGGCTTCTTCCAGCACGTCGGCACCATCCTGTACTCCATGGTCGTCAACCCGGTCAGCGGCAAGGTCTACGTCGCCAACACCGATGCCAACAACAGCGAGCGCTTCGAGGG
>JBGQCL010000719.1:0-4919 GCA_041495365.1 Kofleriaceae bacterium
CCCATACCGCCCGTGCCCCCACCGCCGCTCGGCGCGCCCCCCACTCCGCCCATGCCGGCTCGCCGGGTCGACATGGAACCGGTGATCATCGATGCCTGCGCGTTCTCCATCGGCGTGGCCGTGGCGCCCGTGCTCGTCGGTAACGGTCGCGCAGACAGCGGCGCGATCGGCACGAGTACGTTGCGCAACTTCTCGATGTTGTCGCGCAGCTCGCGGGGGTAGCGGACGTTGATCTTGTAGCGCTCTCGCCCTTCGTAGGTGGGCGCGACGTCCATGCCGCCGATCGAGCTCTCGACCACGTCGAGCACCTCCGCCACCGTGAGCCCGTAGCGGGCGATCTGTTCGCGATCCGGTGTGACATCGATGAAGAACCCACCGAGCTCGCGCTCCGCGTAGACGTTGCGCGTGTTCGGGAGGGTCCGCAGTGCGCGCTCGAGCTGATCGTTGATCCGGGTGATGACCTGCAGGTCGGGCCCGAACACCTTGATGCCGATCGGTGTGCGGATACCGGTCGACAGCATGTCGATGCGCGCCTTGATCGGCATCGTCCACGCGCCCTGGATCCCCGGCATCCTGGTCTTCGCGTCGAGCTCGGCGACGAGCTTCTCGACCGTCAAGCCGGGCCGCCACTCGCTTCGTGGCCGGAGGTGGACGACCGTCTCGAACATCGAGAGTGGCGCCGGATCGAGCGCGCTCTCCGCGCGGCCGGCCTTGCCGAACACGCGCTCGACCTCGGGCACCGACTTGATCTGCTGGTCCTGCCAGGTCAGGAGGTGCTTGGCCTCCGCGATCGAGATGCCGGGCACGGTGATCGGCATGTAGAGGAGGTCCTCCTCGTACAGCGGCGGCATGAACTCCGAGCCGAGCTGCGAGAACGGCAGCGCGGTCACCACGAGGAGCACCAACACGGCCGCGATCACGAGGTAGCGCATCCGCAGGCACGCCCGCAGGATCGGACGGTACGCGGCGATGAAGAATCGATTGACCGGATTGCGCTGCTCGGGACGGATCTTGCCGCGCAAGAACGTGACCATCAGCGCCGGCACCAACGTGATCGCGAACAGCGAGGCGAACGCCATCGAGAACGTCTTGGCGAGCGCGAGTGGCCGGAACAGGCGGCCCTCCTCGCCCTGCAGCGCGAACACCGGAAGGAATGCGATCGTCAGCACGAGCAGGGCACCGAACATGGACGGACCCAGCTCGCGCGCAGATTCGATCACGAGCTCCTTGCGTTCGGCCGTCCGGCCTTCGCGCTCGGCCTGAGCGATCTTCTTGTGCGCGTTCTCGATGAGCACGCACGCCGAATCGACCATGTCGCCGAGCGCGAGCATCACACCCGCGAGCGACATGATGTTGATCGTGATGTCGAGGTAGTAGAACGCGATGAACGTCGAAGCGCTCGCGATCGGGAGGGTGATCGCGGCGACGAGCGTCGAGCGAACGTGGAACAGGAAGATGCCGATCACCAGGACCACGATTCCGAGGATCTGGAGCAGATTCGTGCCGAGGGTCGAGATCGAGTCCTTGATCAGCTGGCTGCGGTCGTAGACCGGCACGACCTTCACGCCCGGCGGCATCGACGCCTGGACCTGACCGAGCTTGGTCTTGACGCGATCGATCACGTCGAGCGCGTTCTCGCCCGAGCGCATCACGACGATGCCGCCCACGACCTCGCCGCGTCCGTCGAGCTCGACGAGCCCGCGCCGGATGTTGCCTCCGATCGTGACGTCCGCGACGTCACGGATCCGGATCGGCGTCCCGCGTGCGTCGGTGGCGACCACCGCGAGCTGGAGATCCTCGACGCTACGCACGTAGCCGCGTCCACGCAGAGCGTACTCGTGCTGAGCCATCTCGATCACGCGTCCGCCGACTTCCGCATTCGCGCCGCGCACGGCGGCAGCGATCTGACCGACCGAGATGTTGCGCGCCTTCATGCGCACCGGATCGATCTGGATCTGATACTGCTTCTCGAAGCCGCCGACGCTCGCGACCTCGGCCACGCCGGGGACGCTCTGCAGCCAGTAGCGCAGCGACCAGTCCTGGAACGATCGCAGGTCCTGGAGCGTGTACTTGCCGGTCGTATCGACCAGCGCGTACTGGTAGATCCAGCCGACGCTCGTCGCATCGGGGCCGATCTGCGGCGTGACGCCGGCCGGCAGCTTGTCGCGAACGCGCGCGAGGTACTCGACGACGCGCGAGCGTGCCCAGTACAGATCCGTGCCGTCCTCGAACACGACGTATACGAACGACATCCCGAACATCGTGAAGCCACGCACCGTCTTGACATGTGGCGCGCCGAGGAACGTCGTCGTGATCGGATACGTGACCTGGTCCTCGATCAGGTTCGGGTTCCGGCCCATCCACTCGGTCGCGACGATCACCTGGATGTCGGACAGATCGGGCAGCGCATCGAGCTGCGAGCGCTGCGCGCTGACCAGACCCCAGATCGCGAGCGCGACGGTCGCGCCGAACACGAACACGCGCTTTCGTGCCGATGCGTCGATGATGCGGGCGATCAGTCCGGGCCGCGTCGTCTCAGTGTCCTGCATGGCCGCCTCCCATTCCGCTCGATGCGCGCAGCCGGCTCTCGGAGTCGAGCAGGAATTGCGCGCCGGTCGCAACGCGCTCGCCGGCGACCAGCCCCTCGTCGACGCGAAAGCGATCGCCGACCAGCGGTCCGAGTCGCACCTCGCGCGGCTCGGCATGCTCGCCGTGAACGACGAACACGATCGCGCGCTCCCCGGTGCGGATCACCGCGGACTCCGGCACGGCAAGGCCGCGGCCGATCGCGAGCTCGAGCTCGACCGAGACGAACGCACCCGGTAGCAGCGCCCCGTCGGGGTTCGCGAGCTCGAAGCGTGCCTTGCGAGTGCGCGTAGGTTCGTCGATCGTCGGGTAAAGGAACGCCACCTTTGCCGTCACCGGCGTCGGCTGGCCCTCGATTGTCAGGCGGGCCGTGCTGCCGGCCTTCACGAGCGCGACGTTCGCCTCGTAGATGTCGGCGAGGATCCAGACGCGCGACAGATCCGAGATCGTGTAGAGCTCGAGCGATGGATCGATGAACAGTCCCTCGAACGCCTGCTTCGCGACCACGACCCCCGATCGCGGCGCGAGCACCGGGAACGTGCGCTGCGGCTCGCCGGTCTCCTCGACCTTCGCGACGACGCTCCCGGGCACGTCCCACTGCGTGAGCCGAGCGCGCGCGGCCGCGACCAGCTCCGGCGAGCGCACGGGCGAACGCAAGAGCGACACCAGCTCGAGCTGCGCGGCATAGACCTCCTGGCTGTAGATCGAGACCAGCGGTTCGCCCGTGCGGACCTTGCGCCCCACGAACTGCACGTAGAAGTGCTCGATCCAGCCGCGCACGTGCGTGTGAACGTGTGCGGTGCGGGTCTCGTCCACCGCGACGACACCTACGGTCCGGATCTGCTGCGCGAAGTCTCGCTCGCTGACGACCTCGGTCGTCAGCCCCATCGCGCGAGCCTGCGCGGACTCGAGCGCGACGGGCGCGAAGCCGGTGGGCAGCCCCGTCGATGCGCTGCCGTGCCCCGCGTGCTCTGCAGCACCGGTCGGCGGCGAAGGCGACGCCGCACCGTGGCCCGCGTGCTCGGTCCGCGCGGGAGTGGATCGGCCGTCGGATGCTGGCGGTGCGCCCGCGCATCCTTCACGGAGGAAGTACGCGAGCGCTCCGACCACGAGGACGATGGCGACTCCGACGATCGCCCCCCCGATCCTCGGGTGCTCGTTCCAGAACCTGATCATGGCGGTGACTCCTCTCCAGATGCACGGCGCAGCCGCGCCCACGCGACCCCGAGGTCGGTGCGCGCCATCGCGAGCTCGCGCTCCGACGACCACAAGGCTTGCGCCGCCTCGACGACGCTCACGAGCGGCACCTGTCCCGCCGAGTACGCTGCGAGCGTCGGCGCGATCGCCTGCTCGGCTCGAGGGACGACTTCGTCGCGCAACGCCTGGTAGCGCACGCGCGCGGCGATCACCGCCTCGCGGGCGCCGCGCACCTGGCCCTGCACCATGCGCTGCATCGCATCGAGATCGGCCTTCGCCATGTCGACCATCGAGGTGGCCTCCGCGACCCCAGCGCGCAGCTTGCCGCGCCACAGCGGAATCGATACCCCGACCATGACCATCCATCCCGAACCCTCGTCCATGGTGTACGCGGGGCCGGTTCGCACCATCGCCATCGGCCAGTACATCGAGCGCATCACCTGGACCTCGGCCTCGGCGCGCTCGATCTCTGCGCGACCGGCACGCAGCTCGGGCCTGTGAGATGCCGTTCGTCCGACCGTGTCCGGTGACGGCGGCAATCCCTCCGGGACCGCCGCATCGAGCTCCGGGATCGGCGCGTCCAGGTCACGTGCAAGGCTCGTGTTGAGCATGACCTCGGCGCCGCGGACTTCGGCCTCGAGTGCACGGCGCTCGGCATCGAGCCGCGCGACCTCGGTCTGCGCGCGCAGCACATCCGACTGCGGCCCCGTGCTGGTCGAATAGCGCGCGAGCGCCGCGGCCACGAGCTGTTGCGCGATCGCGTGCTGCCGCTCGACGATCTGCGCGCTGGCGCGGAGCTGTGCCAGCATCCAGAATGCGCCCGCGGCGTCGAGCTCGACATCGAGAGCAACGCGATCGGCACCGGCGAGCTCGCGGCGCGCATCCGCCTGGGCTGCGCTCTCGCGGTTGCCGCGAAGATGCGAGAGCGGAAAACGTTGCTCGATCGTCGTGCTCCGGTCGAATCCCATGAGGTCGAACGGGAGGTGATCGATCGCCGCGAAGATCATCGGATCGTCCAGCGCCGACACGACCGCGGGACGCTGCGCGGCGGCACGCGCCCGTGCCTTCGCGGCGACGATCTCCGGCCGCCGGCTGCGCGCGAGCGCGACCACGTCGTCCGCGCGAAGTGGCGACGG
>JBGQCL010000720.1:0-4906 GCA_041495365.1 Kofleriaceae bacterium
ATTCCTCCGTGATGAGTTCGAGAAACATCAACAACACTCGCTTGATACTTCTTGTCTCCCCGCTCGACCTGATGTCGCTTTGCCCAGTGCGAGGTGGATACGTGTTCATCGCCATCAGTGCTCTCCCCGCGTCATGACTGGGCCACCCGCGTGCGCGCCGTTGCGGTCGGTGGAACGGTCTTGTCACCGTGCTTGATCCGCCAGCCCTTCCACACGGTGAAGATCACGGGGTAGATGAGGAGCTCGAGGAGGAAGGACGTGATGACGCCGCCCACCATCGGCGTGGCGATCCGCTTCATGACGTCGGCGCCCGCGCCGTGGCTCCACATGATCGGGAACAGGCCCATGAGGATCGCCATCACCGTCATCATCTTGGGCCGGATGCGCTTGACCGCGCCATCCTCCACGGCCTCCTGGAGGTCCTGTCGGTTGCGCATGCGTCCCTCGGCCTTGAACCGATCGTAGGACTGGTCGAGGTAGAGCAGCATCACCACGCCGGTCTCGGCGTCGACGCCGGCGAGTGCGATGATCCCGACCCACACCGCGACGCTGAGGTTGTAACCGAGCAGCCAGAGCAGCCAGAACGCGCCGATCAGCGAGAACGGCACGGCGAGTAGCACGATGCCGACCTTGGCCGCCCGGCGGGTGTTCAGGTAGAGCAGCACGATCACGAGCGCGAGCGTGATCGGGATGACGATCTGGAGCCGCTCACCCGCGCGCTGCATGTACTCGTACTGGCCGCTCCATTCGAGCGTGTAGCCGGGCGGCAGCTTCACCGACTTCGCGACGGCCGCCTTGGCATCGGCGACGTAGCTGCCGAGATCGCGATCGCCGACGTCGATGTAGACGTAGCCGAGCAGCTGGGCCTGCTCCGTGCGCAGCACGGTCGGGCCGGTCGATGCGGCGATGTCGGCGACCTGCTCCAGCGGGATCTGCGCGCCAGCCGGCGTCGCGATCAGCGTGCGGCGGATTGCATCGACGTCGGTGCGGTAGTCGCGGAGGTAGCGGATGTTGACCGGGTAGCGCTCGCGGCCTTCGATCGTGGTCGTGACGTTTGCGCCGCCGATCGCGGACTCGATCGCCATCTCGACGTCGGCGACGTTCAGGTTGTAGCGCGCGATCTGATCGCGCTTGATCTTGAAGTCGAGGTAGTAGCCGCCGGTGACCCGCTCGGCGAACACGTTGCGGGTCCCCGCGACTTGGCCGAGCGCGCTCTCGATCTGCGCCCCGATGTCGTTGATCTTCGCGAGCTCGGGTCCGAACACCTTGATCCCCACGGGAGTCCGGATGCCGGTGGACAGCATGTCCGTGCGCGCCTTGATCGGCATCGTCCAGGCGTTTACGAGGCCGGGGACCCGGACGACCCGGTCGAGCTCGGCGATCAGCTTCTCCTGCGTCATGCCAGGCCGCCACGCGGACTCGGGCTTGAGGTTGATCACGGTCTCGAACATCTCGGGCGGCGCAGGATCCGTGGCCGACAGCGCGCGCCCCGCCTTGCCGGAGACCGACGCGACCTCCGGCATGGTCATGATCAGCTTGTCCGAGAGCTGCAACGCCTGCCGTGCGGTCTCGATCGATGCGCCCGGCAGGGTGGTCGGCATGTACAGGATGGTTCCCTCGTAGAGCGGCGGCATGAACTCCGAGCCGAGCCGCAGGTAGATCGGAACCGTAGCGGCGAGCAGCGCGGCCGCGGCGAGCAGCGTCGCGACCCGGTGGCGGAGCACGAAGCGGACGGCCGGGTGGTACACCCGCATGAGGAGGCGGTTGACCGGGTTCTTGTCCTCCCTCGGAATCTTGCCGCGGATGAACGCGACCATGAGGAACGGCACGATCAGGACCGACGTCAGCGCCGCGAAGCCCATCGCGAACGTCTTCGTGAACGCGAGCGGATGGAACAGCCGACCCTCCTGCGCCTCGAGCGAGAAGATCGGCAGGAACGACACCGTGATGATCAGCAGCGAGTAAAATAGCGGGCGCCCGACCTGCTGCGCTGCCTCGACCAGGATCTCGCTCCGCGGCCGGCCGCTGGTGTCGCGCTCGATCTGCTTGTGGGCGTTCTCGATCATGATGATCGCCGCGTCGATCATCGCGCCGATCGCGATCGCGATCCCGCCGAGGCTCATGAGGTTCGCGCCGATACCGAGCGCTCGCATCGCGACGAACGACAGGAGGATCGACAACGGCAGTGTCAGGATCGCGACGAGCGCGCTGCGCAGGTGCCACAGGAACACGACGCACACCAAGGAGACGATCAAGATCTCCTCGAGTAGTTTGCTCTTCAGCGTGTCGATCGCGCGCTCGATCAGATCGGAGCGGTCATAGGTGGTGACAAACTGGACGCCTTCGGGCAGCGCCGGCTGGACCTTGTCCTTGATGACCTTCTTGAGGTTCTGGATCACGCCGTAGGTATCGACGCCCTGGCGGATCACGACGATGCCGGCGGCGACGTCGCCCTCGCCGTTCAGGTCGGCGACGCCGCGCCGGATCTCGGGGCCGAGGTGGACGCGCGCGACGTCGCGCACCAGGATCGGCGTGCCATCGGGACGGGCGCCGAGCGAGACCTGCTCGAGGTCGGTCGTGTCCTTGACATAGCCCTGGCCGCGAACCATGTACTCGCGGCCGCTCCACTCGACGACGCGGCCGCCGACGTCGTTGTTGCTCTTGCGCACGGCCATGACGACCATGTCGAGCGAGATGTTGAACGCGGCCAGCGCGTTCGGATCGATCTCGATCTGGTACTGCTTGACGAAGCCGCCGTACGGGGCGACCTCGGCGACACCGGGCACGCTGCGCAGCCAGTACTGCACGTACCAGTCGTTGAGCGTCCGCAGCTGCGCGAGGTCGTGCTTGCCGGTCTTGTCGACGAGCGCGTACTCGAAGCCCCAGCCGACGCCGGTCGCGTCGGGGCCGAGCTGCGACTTCACACCCTCCGGCAGCCGGCCTTGCAGCGCGCTCAGGTACTCGAGCACGCGCGTGCGCGCCCAGTACGGATCGGTGCCATCCTCGAAGATCACGTAGACGAACGACACGTCGAAGTACGAGAAGCCGCGCACGACCTTGACGTTCGGCGCGGAAATCAGCGACGTCACGATCGGATACGTGACCTGATCTTCGACGAGCGTGGGGCTGCGGCCTTCCCAGTCGGTCATGATGATGACCTGGACATCCGAGAGGTCTGGGATCGCGTCGATGGGCGTGCGCCGCAGCGCCCAGTACCCCGAGCCCGCGATGGCGAGGATCAAGAGTATGACCAGGAAGGCGTTGCGCGCGGAGAACTGGATGAGACGATTGATCACGACGTCCTCACATTCCCGGCATGCCCGGCATCGGCCCTGCGCTTCCGCTGCCACCAGCGGATGCCGACCCCGCCTGCGGGTGCTGCATGTGGTCCATGGCGCCGGGCTGACTCATGTCCATGCCGGGCATCGCGGCAGCGCTGCCGGTCGCCGGCTTGCTCATGTCCATGCCCGGCATCGCTGCGGAGCCGCTGGTTGCCTTGGGCGCGGGCTTGCCCATGTCCATGCCGGGCATCGACATCGACATCGCCTGCATCGCGGCCATGAGGTTGGTCTCGGAGTCGACCAGGAACTGCGCCGAGGTCACGACCCGATCGCCTTCGGCGACCCCCGAGATGACCGGGTAGAACTCGCCGACGGCGGGCCCGACCTGGACATCACGCGACTCGAAGTAGCCATTGGCGAGGGCAAGCAGCGCGTACTTGCGCGGGCCGGTGTCGATCACGGCTTCCTTCGGGATCACGAGCCGGTCGGTGGACTCGCCGTGCCACATGACGTTCACGTACGTGTCCGGCTTGAGCTTGAGCTCGCGGTTGTCGAGCGTGACGCGGAACCGGACGCGCCGGGTCTGCGGATCGACACCGGGATAGATGAAATCGATCTTCGCCGCGCGCTTGACAGCCTGACCGTAGGGGAACTCGACCTCGACCGTGTCCCCGACATGGAGGCGCGCGGCCTCGTACTCGAACACCTGGCCGACCGCCCAGATCGCGGTCAGATCGGCGAGCTTGAACGACGTCATCTCCGGAGTCACGTACTGGCCCGCGAACGCGTCCTTCTCGAGCACCACGCCGTCGAACGGCGAGGCGATCGTCACCGTGCGGGTCGGAGCGCCTGCCTTCTCGAGCTCGGCGATCTGGGCATCGCTGACGTTCCATCGCCGCATGCGATCGCGCGATGCCTGGAGCAATGCATCGGCGCCGGCGCGAAGGTCGGCGTTCGCGTTCTCGGCGAGCTTCTGGCGGGCATGGAGCGCGACCAGGTAGTCGGCCTGCGCCGTGGCGAGATCGGGGCTGTACACCGCGAACAGCGCCTGGCCGCGCCGCACCGGCTTGCCGACGTAGTCGATGTAGAGCTGCTCGATCCAGCCGGACACGCGGGTGTGGATCTGCGCGGTCCGGGTCTCGTCGTACGCGAGCATCCCGACGGTGCGCACCGTGCCTTCGACCTTCTGGCGACCGACCGGCGCGCTGCGCACGCCGATGAGCTGCTGGCGCGCGGGCGAGATGTAGACCGCCTGGGAACCTGCGCCGGGAGGTGGGGGTGGGCCGTTCTCCATGCCGGGCATGCTGGCCATCCCGGGCATGTTCGCCATGTCCCCTGCCGCCGGCGCCGCCGGTGGAGCCGGCGGCGATCCGCGAAGTCGGGTTCCGGCAAGCAGGCCCGCACCGCCAGCGACGAGCGCGACCACGACGAGTGAGCCCCGGCCTTTGCGTCGCCGCCGCTCCAGCAGCGAGCTTCCGAGCTCCGAAGGGGTTGCCGGGGACGGCGTGGTCGAATCATCGGTCGTCATGGCATCTCTCCGGTCGTGCGATACAGCCGCGCCCACGCGAGCCCGAGCTCGGCGCGCGCCATCGCGAGCTCGCGTTGCGCGTCCCACAGGGCCTGTG
>JBGQCL010000721.1:0-4895 GCA_041495365.1 Kofleriaceae bacterium
AGGCGTCGAGGTAGGGGTGATCGATCTGGTACGGGTCGCCGGTCAGGATGATCTTGGTGCCCTCGCCGGCGCGCGTGATGATGGTCTTGACCTCGTGCGGGGTCAGGTTCTGCGCCTCGTCGACGATCATGTAGACGTTGGGCAGCGACCGGCCGCGGATGTAGGTCAGCGGCTCGATCTCGACGAAGCCGAGGTCGACCAGCTCGGCGTAGCTCCGGCCGTCCTTCTTGTCGGCCTTGTTGAGCCCGAGCAGGAGCTCGAGGTTGTCGTAGATCGGCTGCATCCAGGGGTTGAGCTTGTCCTCGATGTCGCCCGGCAGGTAGCCGATGTCGCGGCCGAGCGGGAAGATCGGCCGGCTGACCAGCAGCTTGGAGAACACCTGCTCGTCGGTGACCTTCTGGAGGCCCGCCGCGATCGCCAGCAGGGTCTTGCCGGTGCCGGCCTTGCCGACCAGCGTGACCAGCTTGAGGTCGTCGTTGAGCAGGAGATCGAGCGCGAAGTGCTGCTCCTTGTTGCGCGGCTTGATCCCCCACACGCCCTCGCGCAGCTTCTTGACCGGCACGGCCTTGCCGTGCGCCTTGTCCCACCGGGTCAGCGCCGACTTGCCGCCCTCGTCCTTGAGGGTCAGGAACTCGTTGGGGTGGATCCCGGGCGCCTCGACGACGACCGCGCCGTCGGCGTAGAACCGGTCGACCGTGCCGGCCGGCACTGCGAGCTCGCGATGGCCGGGGTAGAGCTCGTCGATCTGGATCCCCTCGGGCTCGAAGTCGACGGCGGCCAGCCCGAGCGCGTCACCGCGGATCCGCATGTTGACGTCCTTGGTGACCAGGATCGTCGGGACCTTCGGATCGGTGTCGCGGACCTCGAGCGCGATCTCCAGGATGCGCTGGTCCATCGACCGCGAGTCGTAGCTCGGGTTCTTGATCGGGTTCTTCGACAGCGCGACGCGGACCGTGCCGCCGGTCTCGATCGGCTGGGCGTGCGACAGCCCCCCGTCGTGGCGGTACTGGTCGAGCAGCCGGGCGACCTGCCGGGCGTTGCGGCCGAGCTCGGACTGGTCCTTCTTGAACGTGTCGATCTCCTCGATCACGTAGATCGGGATGATCACGTTGTTGTCGGCGAAGGCGTAGAACGCGCGGGCGTCGTGCAACAGGACGTTGGTGTCCAGGACGTAGTTCTTGACCGCCACAGCTGGACATTCCTCGCACCCGACGGCGGTGTCAAACCGCCCGGGCTAGAACCAGCCGGCAATGCCGAGCCCGAGCTCGCGGCCGGTCGCGACCGGGGTGAGCTGGAGCGCCTCACGCGGCGCTGCGAGGAACACGGCGGTCGCCGCCGCGCCGAGCACGGCCCCGGCGACCGCGAGCCCGGTCGCGCGATCGGCCCGCGCGCCGGCGCGATCGACGCTTGCCTTGCACAGGCCGTAGCCCGCGTCGGTGGCGGTGTTGCCCGGCAGGCAGTCGTGGGCGATCGCGGCGCGGTAGTCGCTGCGCGCCCCGAGACCGACGACCAGCGACGCCCCGAGGCCGACCGCACCGGCCGCGCCGAGCCCGCCGGCGAGGTAGACGAACGAGCGGCGCCGGTGCGGTTCGCCGGGCTCGTCGGGCGCCGACAGCGCCGGCACGTCGACCGTCACGGTGGCGCCGGCGGCGGCGTGCAGCGCAGCCCGGAACGCCCGCCGGCCGGGGACGGTGGCGACGACCTCGATGTCGCGCGGCTCGACCAGGTCGCGGATCTCGCGCGCCGGCGTCACGGCGTGCTCGCCGATCCGGACCGCCAGGCCGCGCGCCGTGGGGTCGCGCAGCGTGACGATCACCGTCGCGAGCCGGGCCGCCAGCGCGTCCGCGCGCGCCCGCGCCAGCCGCGCGCGGCTCTGCACGTGCGGCGAGCTGCGCGCGACCAGGTCGAACAGCTCCCACGCCCGGTAGAGCTGGCCCTGGCGCTCGAGGCAGTCGGCGAGGTTGACCGCGGTGCCGAGCGCCGGGTCGAGCTCGTAGCTCTTGCCGAACTCGACGCAGGCCTCGGTGTAGCGCCCGAGCCTGGCGAGATCGCGGCCGCGCTGGAACGCCGCGCTGGCCGCGGTCGCGTCGTCCGGATCGCCCGGCCCCGCGGCGGCGATCCGCGCCGCGGCCAGCACCATCGCGATCGCCAGGATGCGCATCGCCAGAAGCATCAATCACCGTCGGTGACGCGTCAAGCACGAGCCGGCCGGGCGGCGGTCCCGGAGCGGCCTTGGCCGACCCGCAGGCGCCCAGATCCGAGGTGTGGCCGCGCGCCGCTGCACCTGACAGCTCTGTGCGCAGCTGACACACCGTCTGACAGGCTCACCTCACGGCCGGTTCGCCGCGGCGCTGCTCGGCGGAGGCCGCTGCGCCGTGTCCGCCGCCGCGGTAACCAGGTACGCTCGCGCCATGCGGTCGGTGTGGCTCCTCGCGCTCGCGGCCTCCGGCTGCCGCGCGCTGCTCGGGATCGAGGAGCCCGCGCGCAGCGACGCCGGCCCCGACGGCTTCGCGGGGTGCGCGACCTGGCACCCCGAGGGCTTCGATCCCTGCGCGCTGACGGTCGCCGCCGCCAGCCTGAGCCTCGACGGCCCGGCGTACCTCTACGACAGCACGGTCGGCGCGCTGTACGACGCCGACCACCACACCGTCCTGCAGTCCGGGCAGACCCTCGAGCAGGTCGATGGCACGCCGGTCGCCGTGCTGTCGATCGGCCGGCTCGCCGTGATGCCGGCCGCCCGGCTCACCGTCATGGGCACGCGGCCGCTGCTGATCGCCTCGTGGTCCACGATCTCCGTCGACGGCGTGATCGACGCCGGCAGCCACCTCGGGGTGATGAACGCGCCGGCGCACATCGCCCTGACCGTGGTGTACGGCGCCGGCGCCAACCAGGGCTGCGGGGCCGACGCCGGCCGCGATGGCAGCGATGCGCCCGCGACCGGCGGGTCGGGCGGCGGCGGCGGCGGTGGGTTTCACGGCGCCGGCGGTCCCGGCGGGCGCGGCGGCGGCGCCAGCGCGGTGCCCGGTGGCGCGGGAGGCCAGCCCGGCCCGGTGCCGGGGATGCGCGGCGGATGTCCGGGTGGATCGAGCGGCACCGCGGGCATGATCGCCACCCCCCCCGCGATCCAGGGCGCGCGGGCGCTCGGCGGCGCCGGCGGCGGCGCGATCCGGCTGGTGGCGCACGACTCGATCGACGTGCGCGGCACGATCAGCGCGAACGGCGCCGGCGGGGCCGGGGCGCCGACCAACTCGGCGTGCGGCGGCGGCGGCGGCGGGGCCGGCGGCTACGTCGGGTTCGAGGCGCCGATCGTCGCGCTCGCCGGCACGATCACCGCGAACGGCGGCGGCGGCGGCGGCGGCGCGGGCGCCAGCGGCGCGGGCAACGACGGCGGCGACGGGGTGGCCAGCACGGCACCGGCTCCCGGCGGTGCGATCGCCGCCAGTACCTGCGGCCAGGCCGGCGGCGCGGGCGCGGCCGCGGCGACCCTCGACGGAACCGCGGCGAGCAACACCGACACCTGCGGCGGGGGCGGCGGCGGCGGCGGCGGGGCCAGCGGCTTCATCGTGATCACCAGCCCGGGGTACACCGGCGGCGCCGCGACGCTGTCCCCCGCCGCGCAGGTCCGGTAGCCGGTCCGCCGCCCGGCCCTCAGTGCTGGCACGACATCGGGTCGGCCTCGCACTGCTCGTCGCGGATGTCGACGCCGAACTGCTTGCAGTTGGTCACGAGCCGCTCGCGGCGCGGCGCGGGGACCTGGGCGACCAGCCGGCGCGCCACCGCCTCGTCGCCGACGTGACACGCCGCGAGGAAGCACAGCGGCACGCGGTCGGCCACGATCGCGCCCTTGCTGCACTGCGCGACCACCAGGTCGTAGTGGCCGTCGTCGTACAGCCGCGACAGCTCATCGGTGGGGCGATCGCGGGCATCGGCCGCGCGCAGCGGCGCCGACCCCGGCGAACCGCGAGGCACCCGCGGCGCGGCCCTGAGCGCGACCGCCGTGCCCCCGCGCGCCGGCGAGCCGTCGCGGGCCGCCACCGGCGCCGCCATCAGCGCCGACGCTGCGGTCTCGGCACCGATCGGCGAGCCAGGATCCGCGGCCGGTGCGCTCGCTTCGGCCGCCAGGGCCGCCGGTCCAACCGGCTCGGGATCGATCGACTCGACGATGGGCCTGATGGGCCTCTCGGGGGCGCTCGCCGCGCTGGTCACGGTGAGGGACCCCGACCGCATCATCAGCAGCACGGCGACCGATCCGACCACGGCGGCGCCGGCGATCACCGCCACCAGCGGCCAGGGGATGCGGCGCCGCTCCGTCGGGTCCGGTGGGGCCGTCGCGTGCGGCCCCGCCGGTGCGGCGAACGGCCCCGAGGGAGTCGGCTGCGGCTCGGCCGGCGCCGGCGCGACGAACGAGGCCGAGGCGGCGGGGGACGGCGGGCCCTCGGGCGGCGCCGGCAGCGCGACCCCCGACGAGGTGACCCGATCGGAGCGCGGCGATGCCGGGGCTGCCGGCGGCGCCGGATCGACGAGCGGAGCGAGCGGGGCGGCACGGCCCCCCGGGGGATCAGTCGGAGCGAGGAGCGGAAGGGTGAGGGCCCCGCCGGCTCGGCCGGTGGCGCGGGCGGCACGGCCCCCCGGGCGATCGATGCCCGGGTGAGTCGGCGGCGGTGCGGCGAGCGGGAAGCCTCGCTTGCCCGGCTTGCCGAGGTGGGTCGTCGGGGTGGGCCGCGGCGCCGGCAGGGCCTCCAGCGACCCGGTGATCGGGCGCTGTTCGCTGAGATCGATCACGTCCGCCAGCTGGTGGTCGATCCGCTGGGCCGGCGGGATCGCGAGCTCGTGCGGGATCGGCTCGCCGGTCACCGTGACACCCTCACCGTGTCGCTGCAGGCGCTCCAGCTCCC
>JBGQCL010000722.1:0-4873 GCA_041495365.1 Kofleriaceae bacterium
GAGCAGATCGAGTACGGCGCTGCGCACTATGTCGAGCTGGCCCTCAGGTACCTTGCAGGCGACGCCGGTTCCTCGGTACCGTAGATCATCGGTGAAGCACGGCCGCGATTCGACGTCTGACTGGACGGGCCAGGCCGGCCGGAGGCAACCCAGGGGATGACTTCGTCACGTGTGTCCGGGATCGCGCGCGCCGCGGTCCGCGTCGTCTCGATCGCGGTGGCGCTGATGGTGGCCGGCCGCGCCACCCCGGCGCGCGCCGACAACCTCAGCGAGCTGATCCGCCAGCTCGGCGATGCCGACTCCGACAAGGTCCGGCTGTCGGCCGCGCTCAACCTGACCAAGCTCGGCGATCCGCGGGCGATCCTGCCGCTGGCCAAGGCGCTGGGCAACGACGCCGACGAGAGCGTGCGCGGCGCGGCGGCGGTCGGGCTCGGCAAGCTGGTCACCGACAAGACCGATCCGCGGATCCGCAAGGTGGTGGTCTCGGCCCTCACCCAGGCCGGCCAGTCCGACGACAGCGACTTCGTGCGCGGCGAGGCCGGCAAGGCGCTCAAGGCGATCGGCGTCACGTCCGGCGGAACCGCGGTCCAGAGCTCGCAGGGAGGCAGCGCGATCTACGTGAATATCGGACCGATGGCCGCGAAGACGGGCAACGCCGCGGTCGATGCCCGGCTCAAGTCGTTGATGGTGAAGGTGGCGAACCAGACGATGACCCGGGTCGCGAGCCACATGGCGATCACGTGGCCGGGCGGTGCGGCCCCCACGCAGGCCATGCTGGCGGCGAAGTCGACCGCGGGGTTCTACGTCGATGGCACCGTCAACGAGCTCAAGGTGAAACAAGCCGGATCAACGACGACCGTTTCTTGTAAGATCAACATGTTGCTTGCAAGTTACCCGGACAAGAGCATCTTCGGGCTGCTCAACGGCGGCGCCTCGGTGGAATCCAGCGGATCGGCGAACAATCTGGCGCTGGCGGGCGAGGATTGTGTATCCGCGGTGGTCGAGGACTTGATCGCGAAGAAGATTGTCCCGACGATCAGCAACAAGGTGGGAACGTCGTCGTCGTCGTCGTCGTCGATCAGCAGCAAGGTGGGGACACCGTGATGAAACCAGGCGACCGCGGCTACAAGCGGAGCTGGAAGAACCTCTTGATCAACAAGCGGTACCAGCTGCGCTTCACGTTGTTCATGGTCGGGCTCAGCGCGCTGCTCATGGTCGGCCTCGGCGCCTGGGTGATGTCGGTCGCCGACGAGACCACCGCCGTGTCGAAGACCAGCCTGCGCGGCGATGCCTGCCCCAGGCTGCCGGCCGTCGGCGCGACCCCCGCGGGCGCCGAGGACGAGCCGGCCCTCCCCGCGCCCTCGATGAAGCTCGACGAGCCCGACGGGTCGGCGGCCGCGCCGGCTCCCGGCAGCGCGGCCCCGGCGGCGAACCCTGTGACGCCCGGCTCGGCCGCGGCGCCGGCGGCGGACAATGTACCGCGCGACGCGACGCGCGGAGGGGTGAATCGCCCGGCTTTGCCGGGCGTGGGGGGACGGGAAAGTCCCCCGGAGATCGACCGCCACGTCAAGGTCCAGATCGACGAGAGCTCGATGACGCTGACCCCGACGCTGCCGCCCGACTTCGCCGATCGCGTCACCGCGCACTGGGCGTGCGAGCTGCGCCAGGCCGCGACGTACGAGCGGCTGGAGCGCGGCCGGCTGCGCATCCTGTGGGCGATGATCGCGACCGGCATCGCGCTCGTGATCGGGCTGGCGCTGTACGGCATCAAGATGACCCACCGGGTCGCCGGCCCGCTGTTCAAGGTCGGCCTCTACCTGCACAAGATGCGGGACGGCCGGTTCGACAAGGTCTACAACCTGCGCAAGGGCGACCAGCTGGTCGACTTCTACGATCAGTTCAAGGCTGCGCACGGCGGGATCGTCGCGATGCAGCAGGACGACATCGCGCGGATCGCGCGCGTGATCGCTGCCGCCGACGCCGCCGGGCTCGGCCAGCACCCTGCGGTCGCCGAGCTCCGCGAGCTGTCGGCGCGGAAGGAGAAGTCCATTGAGTGATCCGACCGCCGCCACGGGGCTCCCGTCGCCGGTGCCGCGCTCCAGGCACCAGCGCAAGCTGTCGAACTACCTGCTCGACAAGAACCTGCAGCTTCGCTACATCCTGCTGGTCACGCTGCTGTCGGCGGTGATCTCGGGCGCGCTCGGCTACATGATCTACGATCAGAGCCGGCTGGCGTCGGAGTCGATCGAGCGCGATCTGCAGGTGCTGACCGTCGGCGATACCAGCCGCCAGGAGTTCACCAGCATCCTCGCGGGCAAGGATCAGGCGCTGGTCTACGAGATGGTGGGCCTGGGCCTCGGGCTGGTCGTCATCCTGTCGGCCTACCTGGTGATCATGACCCACAAGGTCGCCGGGCCGCTGTTCAAGGTGTCGACCTACTTCGAGCAGATGGCCGAGGGCCGGCTCGGCGTGGTGACGCCGCTGCGCCGCGGCGACATGCTCCAGGACTTCTTCGGCGAGTTCAAGGCGATGCACGAGTCGCTGCGCGCGCGCGCCCAGGCCGACGTCGCGGCGCTGGAGCGGGCGACGACCGCGCTGCGCGACGCGCGCGGCGAGGCCGACGCCGCGGGGCGCGGCAAGCTCGACGATGCGCTGACCGCGCTCGACCAGCACGTCGCGGGCCGCAAGAAGCAGCTCGCGTAGTGGGCTCGCGCCGTCGGCGGTCGTAGTAGGCTCGCGACGATGACGCTGGCCCGCCTGCTCGCCGTGCTCGCCGCGCTGGGCGGGGCGTCGGCTGCGTCGGCCGAGCCCGGGGTGCCGGCCCCACGCTATGCACCCAAGGGCAGTCCGTCGCGGCTGCCCCGCGTCGATCCGGCGACCTGCACCGAGTACTTCTACGTCGGGTTCCGCGAGACCGTCGGCGCCCACAGCGCGGGCGCGGGGGCGACCCTCCTGCAGGCCGATCCGGCGATCGGGGTCGGTGACTTCCACTCGCTGGCCGAGATCGTCGTCGAGTCGGTCGGCGCGCAGCACCAGGTCGAGCTCGGCTGGACGATCGATCCGGTGGTCAACGGCGACCTCCAGCCCCACCTGTTCACGTTCCACTGGGTCGACGGCCAGCAGACCTGTTACAACGCGTGCGGCTGGGTCCAGGTGTCGCCCGACAAGCTGCCGGGGATGCGGGTCGTGCCCGGCGAGGCGCACCGCTACGAGATCAGGCTGATCCACGGCGACTGGTGGCTGCTCTACGACGGCGAGGCGATGGGCTATTACCCGGCGTCGGAGTGGCACGGCCGGTTCACCGAGGTGACGCTCGTGCAGTGGTTCGGCGAGGTCGCGGCCGCCGGGACCGCGCCGTGCACGCAGATGGGGAACGGCCGGTTCGGCATCGACACGACCTCCGCGGCGTACGACGACCTCCACCTGTTCGACCCCGACGGCACCAGGCGGTCCGCCGAGGCCCAGCCCGGCGCGCTGACCAACGCGAACTTCTACGCGCCGGGGCGGGTCACGGCCACCAGCTTCGGGTTCGGTGGCCCGGGCGGCACCGGCTGCTGCATGCCGTCGACCTGCCTGACCGAGAGGGCCGAGTGTGGGACGGTCCCCGATCCGGTGTGCGGCGGGGCGCTGGCGTGCGGCGCGTGCCGCGGGACCGACGTCTGCACCGCCGACCACACCTGCCCGGGCGGCATCGGCCCGCGCGACGACGGCGAGCAGTTCGATGCCCCGGTCCCGGATCGCGCCGGCGGCGGGTGCTGCGACGCCGGGGTGCGCGGACCGGGTGGGCCGGGCGCGCTGGTGCTCGCCGCGCTCGTCGCGGCGGTGGCTCGCCGGCGGCGCGCGCAGGTGCGCTGGCCGCGTTTTTGCCGGTCCGTCCGAGGACCATCGCTGCGCGGGGTCGCGTAAGATGCTGTGGTGGGTTCCCAGAGCACGTTGCTCGAGCTGGGTGACCGGTACTGGGCGCTCGGCCTGCCGGCCGCCGCCAAGAGCGCGCTGCTGCGTGCGCTGGCCCGGACCGACGACGTCGCGCCCGCGCTGCGGCTGACCGACGTCGCGCTCGCCCAGAGCGACATCCAGGCGGCGCGCAAGTACGCCGCCGAGGCGGTCAAGCGCGAGCCGGGGCCGGCGACCCGGATCCTGCTCGGCCGCGCCCAGCTCGCGGCCGGCGAGCTCGCCGCGGCGCGGATGTCGCTGCTCGCGGCGCTCGACTCTCCCAGGCTGACGCCGTGGGACCGCGTGCGCGCGCACCTCGAGCTCGCACGGGCCGCCGATGCGCACGGTGATGCGCCGGGCGTCGCGGCGCAGGCCGCCGCGGCGTTCGAGGCGATGCTGCGCGCGGCGTCGCAGCTGCCGCCCGATCTCAACCTGATCGAGGAGGTCGCGGCCGCCGTCGTCGCGCACGGCCGCGCGGCCGACGCCCAGGCGATCGTCGACGGCTCGCGCGATCAGAGCGGCGCGGCGATCTGCGCGGCGGCGCTGCTCGCGGCCCGCCAGGCCGCCGGCGACGCCACCGTGACCGACGGCGCGATCGACGCCGAGCTCGCCGGGCTGGGCGACACCGCGGCGATCCGGCTGCGCCGGCTGGAGCGCCGGGCGCGCAAGCCGAGCAGCGCCGATCGCGCCGCGCTGCTCACCGAGCTCGAGAGCCTGATCCAGGCCGCGGCCGGCGAGGACCTCGCCGCGGTCGACCGCGCGCGCCTGCAGTTCCTGTACGGCTCGCTGTGCGCCGAGGATCCCGAGACGCGGGCGCAGGCCGAGGACGCCTACCGCAAGGGCCTGGCGTTCCAGCCCGGCCACACCGCCGCGGCGTGCCGGCTCGCGCTGCTCATACTCGACCGCGGCGATCAGGCCGGCGCGCTGGCCGAGATCGAGC
>JBGQCL010000723.1:0-4862 GCA_041495365.1 Kofleriaceae bacterium
CTGCTCGAGGACGAGCTGTTCGGCCACGTCCGCGGCGCGTTCACCGACGCGACCCGCGACCGCGAGGGGCTGCTCGCCGCCGCCCACACCGGCACGGTGTTCCTCGACGAGATCGGCGAGCTGCCGCTGCCGCTGCAGGGCAAGCTGCTGCGCGTCCTGCAGTCGCAGGAGTTCCGCCGGATCGGCGACGACCAGGATCGCCGGGTCGACGTCCGGATCGTCACGGCGACCAACCGCGACCTCGACCAGCTGGTCGCGCGCGGCAGCTTCCGCCAGGACCTGTACTACCGGATCAACGTGTTCTCGATGCACCTGCCGCCGCTGCGCGACCGGCCGGAGGACATCGCGCTCCTGGTCCACCACTTCATCAGCAAGTACCGCGGCCGGCTCGGCAAGGCGATCGACGGCATCACACCGGGCGCGCTGCGGCGGTTCGCGGCGTACGACTTCCCGGGCAACGTCCGCGAGCTCGAGAACAAGGTCCACCAGGCGATGGTGGTCGCCGAGGGCCCGATGATCGACGAGGCCGACGTCGCGCTGCCCGTGGGCCGGGTCGCGGGCGGCGGGCCCGACATCACGCGGCCGTTCCGCGAGCTCAAGCAGGAGGCGATCGACGCGTTCGAGAAGGCCTACCTGACCGAGCTGCTGCGCGAGCACCGCGGCAACCTCGCGCGCGCGGCGCGCGCCGCGGGCATGGACCGCAAGAACCTGTGGACGCTGGTCGCCCGCCACGGGCTCGACCGCGACCAGTTCCGCAAGCCGTAGCTGATGGCTCGCTCAAGCCAGTGCTCCAGGGTCGCGAGGTCGGTGGACGCGTCGATGCGCGCGTCGTCGTACTTGCTCCAAGCCGACCGGCGCCGCAATCGCTGAGCTCTACGACGGTGTCGGCCACCACCGCTCGATCGCCATCAGCTCGAAACGACCGACCGCGTGGGCTTGCTGGATCGCCCAGCGGGCGAGGTCGTTCGAGAGCGACAACAGGCCCCAATCTTTGCTGAGGCGGTCCGCGAGGCCCCGCTCGGCCGTCATGCGCAGCGCTTCCACAAGGGCGGGGATGTTGGGCGTAGCGCCGAGGTTGCCGGGGTGAAAACAGGCGTTGCGCAGGGCGAGCAAAGGCTCGTGGACCCTCCGCTCGTCAGCGTCGCCGCTGTCGGTGAGCTGGTAGATGCCGCCGCGTCCGCTTGCGAAGATCAGCTCGCCGAGAAGCGCGCAGTCGCACACGATCTCGAACGGGTGCGTCCGCTCGACATCACACGCCAGCTCTCGGATGAGAAGTCGGAACTCGATCGGTGGTCGCGTCGATCGACCATGGGCGCGAAGCGTGGAGGCGAGCCGCCCCGTGACGAGCTTGTCGAGCTTGCCAACGTGGCTCTCGGCACTCATCCAGCTACGCGCAAAGTCCTTCGCGAACGCCGACATCAATTGATCGACGACACACGAACGCGCACGGCGCCAACGCCTGGCCTGGTTCTCTCGGCGGCCTGGGCGCCCCAGCGCGTTCGGACTTCGGCTAGATCGACATCGTCTAAACGGCGCACCGCCCACCGTCGCCTGCTCTCGTCGAGAAAAGCCACCGTCTCTCCGGACTCGAGCCGGCTCCCGAACGTGTAGCTGCCGAGACCCAGCACGGAGAGCACTCCCCACCAGTCGTCGAGGTCGACGAGGACCAGGCAGTCCTGTCCGTCTGCTAGCGGTTCCCCGCCGGGCGGAAGCAGCGCACCGTTGGGGCGCCATCCCGGCGTCTCGGCTTCGTCTGTCCACCATCCGCTGACCTGTCCCGGGAGCTTCGCCGAGTAGCCGAGCTTTCGCTCGATCAAGTCGTGCACCCAGTTCGGAAGCTCGAACCGCGCGAGGGCCACTGCGTCGACGAGGCCCCAGGCGAACGCCTGGAGCGCGGCGGCATCCAGGGTCATGCGGACGTGCTGGAACTGGTCGGTGGCCACGGGCCAACCGAGCTCCACGACGATGCCCTCGGATGACTCGCGCGGGATGTTCGGGGCGGCTCGCAGCCAGAGGGCGAGCTTCACGCCCGCAAGCGCGCGCTCGACGGAGTGCACGTGGTTCCAGTATCGGGCATATGCCCGGTCGGCACCGTTGAGAGCGCGAACATCCATGAAGAGCATATGGGAACAGGATAGCGCGAAACTCTCGTGCCGTTGCAGCCGGGGCGGTAGTCGCCGGTGTCGACCTGGACGGATGGCGTGTACCTAGCGCAGGCGCGCCGACAGCGCGGCGAGCAGGTCGTGGTCGGCGGCGATCGCCTTGACGGCCTGCGGCGAGACGACCCCGGTCTCGAGCAGGCGGGCGAGCGAGCGCTCGAGCGGGATCATCCCGGCGTCGCGGCCGGTCTGGATCGCCGACGGCAGCATCTGGAGGTCGCCCTTGCGCATCAGGTTGGCGACCGCGACGGTGATCGGCACGAGCTCGATCGCCGGGACCCGGCCGCCGTCGCGCCGCGGCACGAGGTACTGCGTGATCACGATGCGCAGCACGGAGGCGAGCTGCCAGCGCGCCTGGCGCTGCTGGGTCTCGGGGAACGCGTCGATGATCCGGTCGATCGCGCCGGCCGCGCTCGGCGCGTGCAGGGTTGCGAGGACCAGGTGGCCGGTCTCGGCGGCGGTCAGCGCGGCCGCGATGGTCTCGCGATCGCGCAGCTCGCCGAGCAGGATCACGTCGGGCGCCTCGCGCAGTGCACTGCGCAGCCCGGCGGCGAAGCTCGCGATGTGGCGGCCGACCTCGCGCTGGTGGACGACGCCGCGGCGCGCGGTGAACCGGTACTCGATCGGATCCTCGAGCGTGATCACGTGGGCGGCGCGGCGCTGGTCGACGAGGTCGATCAGCGCCGCGATCGTGGTCGACTTGCCCGAGCCGGTGGGCCCGGCGACCAGGACCAGCCCGTCGCGCTGGTCGACCACCGCGGCGAGCTCGGCCGGCAGCGCGAGCTCGGCGAGGCCGGGCACGCGATCGCGGATCAGCCGTGCGACGACGCCGGCGCCGCTCAGGTGGTCGAACGCGTTGACCCGGAGCCGGGCGCCGTCGAGCTCCAGGCTGTGATCGGTGTTGAAGCCGAGGGCGGCGACGCAGTCGATCAGCTCGGCCTCGTCGCAGGTCAGGTCGGCCGCGGCGAGCTGGCCCGCGACCCGCAGCCAGACCCCGGCGGTCGACGCGATCACGTCGGACGCGCCGCGCTCGCGCGCCACGTCGACCAGCGGTGCGAGCAGCCGCGCCAGCCGGGCGGCGCCGTCCGCGGAACGCCCCGCCGAGGCCGAGGCTGAGATCGAGCCCGGTTCGCCGGCGCCGTCCGGGACGGCTGCGCCGGCTGGGGCATTTGGCCCCGGTGCGATCGCGGCCGGCGCGGCTCGCCCCGCGGTTGGTTGCGCCCACCAGGCCGTGGACCGGGCCGGTGGCGATGCCGGTGCGGGTGCAGCTGCAGGGGTGGGTGCGGCAGGGGCCGAGGTCGCGGGCGGCTTGCCCGGACGCACGACGACGCGCAGCCCGGTGGCGAGCTTCTCCATCGTCACCTGGTAGTGCGCACCGCCCGGTTCGTGGAACGCCACCGAGGCCGGGCCGTCGTCGAGCGAGCGGCCGGCGAGCAGCGGCCCGGTGAAGTCCGCGAGCAGCTGGCGGTCGAGCGCCGGCATGGCGAGCTTCTCGATCTGGCCGCGGCGCCGCAGGCTCGGCACCTTGTCGGCTTCCAGGATGATCGCCTCGGCGTCGCGCAGCGTCATCACCCGCAAGAGGGACTGGATGGCAGACATCGCGGGAAGTGTCAGCAAGCACCACGCCACGCGCAATCGCGCGAAACACCGTTGCCCGATCATGTGCAGATCGCCAGTTTGGCAGCGCCGACGCCGCAGCGCGCCAGCGTGACCCAAACCAAAAATCTACGACTCCCGCGCTGTGGTAACGTGCCTGCTACATGGCGGTCGATGACCTGCGCTCGGGGACATGGGTCACCTACGTTGGTGGCCGGGCCACGTCTGCGCGGCTCCGGCGCTGCCGCCTCGAGGTCGTGACCGGGGCCGACGCCGGGCTGGTCCGCGATATCGAGTCCTCGGTGATCCGGATCGGAGCGCGGCGCGGCAACGACATCCAGCTCACCGACTCCAAGGTGTCGGGGCTGCACTGCGAGATCCGGCTCGACGACCGCGGTTACCGCCTGCGCGACCTCGACTCGACCAACGGGACGTACGTGTCGCAGCTCCGGGTCAACGACGTCTACATCCAGCCGGGCACCCACATCGCGCTCGGCGGGACCCGGCTGCGGTTCGATCCGCTGGGCGACTCCGTGGAGATCGAGCTGTCCGACAGCGACCGCTTCGGCTCGATGATCGGCCGCTCGGTCAAGATGCGCGAGATGTTCGCGCGGCTGGAGAAGCTCGCGCGCACCGACACCACGGTGCTGGTGACCGGCGAGACCGGCGTCGGCAAGGAGCTGGTCGCCGAGGCGCTGCACGACCACTCGCCGCGCGAAAAGGGGGCGTTCATCGTGCTCGACTGCGGGTCGATCCCGCCCAACCTGATCGAGAGCGAGCTGTTCGGCCACGAGCGCGGCGCGTTCACCGGCGCCACCGCGTCGTACGCCGGCGCGTTCGAGCGCGCCCACGGCGGCACGGTGTTCCTCGACGAGATCGGCGAGCTGCCGCTCGCGATGCAGCCCAAGCTGCTGCGCGTGCTCGAGCGCAAGGAGGTCCGCCGGGTCGGCGCGACCAAGCCGATCGAGGTCGACCTGCGGGTCGTCGCCGCGACCAACCGCGATCTTTCGCAATTGATCGGTCAGGGCAGATTTCGCGAGGACCTGTATTTCCGCCTGAGCATGTTCGAGATTTC
Organism: Kofleriaceae bacterium; assembly: GCA_041495365.1. Lineage (GTDB taxonomy): Bacteria > Myxococcota_A > Polyangia > Haliangiales > Haliangiaceae > JABFXX01. The sequence goes on from JBGQCL010000723.1 coordinate 4,831, forward strand.
TATCCCGCCGCTGCGCGAGCGGCCGGAAGACA
>JBGQCL010000724.1:0-4820 GCA_041495365.1 Kofleriaceae bacterium
CAGCGGCTCGGCGCCGCGCGGGATGTTGTACTTCTCGCGGCGCAGCCAGGTGTCGAGCCCGGTCGACTCCCTGGCCGACAGGATCACGATCTGGTACTCGCCGACCGAGAACTGGGCCTCGACGGTGACGCCGAGGTCGGCGGGCCTGGCCGCCCTCGGCATCGCCGCCGGCGGCGGCGCGCTGGACGCCCGTGCCACCGCGTACTGCCGCACGGGCTCGCACGGGTCCTGCTCCCAGTACTCGACCAGGCGCGGCGCGCCCATGCGCTCGACGTTGGCGAACACCTCGGGCGGCAGCGTCTTGACGTCGTGCTCGTGGAGCACGACCGGCACCGGGATCACCATCGCGAACGCGTCCGGCGGCCCCTTGTAATTGTTCTGCATCGACATGACCGTGCGCGTGCCCTTGCGCATCAGCACGACCTGCGTGGCGTCGGCGACCAGCTGCTGATCGCTGCCGGTGACGTAGAACCCGCAGAACGCGTGGGCGGCGCCCGGCGCGCTGGCCAGCGCGGCCGCGATGGCGATGACGGCTCTCCTCATGGCGATCCTCCTCCGGCCCATGAGCAGAGCGCGTTCGGCGCCGCCGATCAACCGCAGCGCCCCGCGGCCTGCACCTACAGCGGTCCTCCGCGATCGCGGCGGTTCAGCTGCCCGGGCACCTGGGCAGAGACGGTCGCCGCACAGGTCACCACCGTCCGGCCGCGGCGGGGCCGCCGGACGTGGTGCAGTCGTCGGCGTGCCGCATCCCGGCACTCAGGGGTGCGGCGCGGTGATCGGGCACTCCGGTGTCGTGTCGGTGCCGCACCGATCGTCGCCGACGGATTCCGGCGCGGCGGGCTTGGCGGCGGGGGCCGGCGCTGTACATTCGCCCGCGCATGCGCGGCTGGGTGATCTCGTGCCTGCTGCTCGCCGCGGGGCAGGCACGCGCCGACTGCCCGCGCGCGGGCAAGACCATGCCAGCCGCGCACGGCTCGGTCGAGGTCGACGGCAAGCTCGATGATCGGACCTGGGCGACCGCATGCTTCATCGAGGACTTCGAGCAGAAGCAGCCGGCGTATGGCACGCCGCCGACCCGCCGGGTCACCACCGCGGTCGCGATCGACCGCGACACGCTGTACGTCGCGGCGCGGATGTGGTCGGCCGGGCCGGGCGATATCGACGACGCGCTGACCCAGCGCGACGATACCGGGCAGGCCGAGCGGTTCATCGTGTCGCTCGATCCGTCGCACACCCGGCGGGTGGCGTACAGCTTCGCGGTCACCGCGGCCGGGGTCCGCGCCGACTGGATCCACACCGATGACACCGAGGGCGCCCGCGACGCGACCTGGAACCCGGTGTGGCGGGCCCGGACCGAGATCCTCCCCGACGGCTGGACCGCCGAGCTCGCGATGCCGCTGTCGCAGCTCCGGCTGCCCGCGGCGCCGCAGACCAGCTGGGGCATCAACTTCAACTGGTACATCCCGCACCGCAACGAGGACGTGTTCTGGCGCGCCGTGCCGCCCGACCGCACCGCGTGGGCGAGCTGGTTCGGCGAGCTCACCGACCTGCCGCGGATCGAGCGCGGCCCCGGCCTGGAGCTCCTGCCCTACGCCGCGTACCGGCTGACGATCGACGAGGCGCCGCGCGGCATGCTGGCGCACCGCATCGACGGCGGCCTCGAGGCCGGGCTCGACGCCAGGTTCCGGCCGCTGCCCGGGCTCACGGTCGCGGCGACGGTCAACCCGGACTTCGCCCAGGTCGACGTCGACCCGAACCTGGTCAACCTCACCGCGTTCGAGATCCAGCTCCCGGAGCAGCGGCCGTTCTTCGTCGCCAACGCGCCGCTGTTCGCCGACGCCGGCGGCAGCTACTTCTACAGCCGCCGGATCGGCGGGCTGCCCCACGCCCCGCCGATCGCCGACGAGATCGACCTGCCGACCCAGGTCCGGATCCTCGGCGCGGCGGCCGCCGGCGGCTTCCTCGCGGATCGCACCCAGATCGCCGCGCTCGGCGCGGTGACCGGCGCGGCCGACGCCGACGCGGTGGTCGGCGGCGCGACCCAGCGGCTCGCGATCGCGCCGCTGACCGGCTGGGCCGCCGCGCGGATCGAGCACCAGGTCGGCGCGTCGGTGCTCGGCGCGACCGCGACCGCCGTCGAGCGCGACCTCGGCGGCTCGCCGCTCGCCCAGCTGCTGGCGCGGACCGCGCTGGTCGGCGGCGGCGACGCCCGTCTGCGCACCGCGGACGGCACCTACGAGGGCTTCCTGTACGCCGGCCTGACCTCGGTGTTCGGCACGCCGGATGCGATCGCCACCGTCGAGCAGAGCCCGGCGCACTACTTCCAGCGCCCCGATGCCGGCTACCTCCACGTCGACCACGATGCCCGCCGGCTGATCGGCTGGCACGCCGGGGCGATCGGCACCAAGCGCGCCGGCGAGTGGCAGGGCACCGGATCGGCCAACGTCGAATCGCCGGGGTTCGAGCTCAACGACCTCGGCGTGCTGCAGTCCGCCGACGACATCGACCTGTCGACCGACCTCCGCCGCACGGTCACCACTCCCGGCGAGCGCGTGCACCAGTGGGACGCCGGCGTGGGCGCGAGCGCGTCGTGGAACTTCGGCGGGCTGCGCAAGCCGGTCGATCTGCGGGCCAGCGGCCACGTCCAGTCGCACGCGTTCAACTCGGCGTCGATCGCGCTCGACGTCACCACGCCGGGCGGCTCCGACGACCTGACCCGCGGCGGCCCGGTGATGCGCACCGGCTGGGCCGAGTCGGTGAAGCTGACCGCGAACACGCCGCAGGGCCGCGCCCAGCAGCTATCGGCGACGCTGGTCGGCCAGCTCAGCCCGACCCTGCAGCAGGGCATCATGGCGTCGGCGAGCCTGGCGTCGCGCGTGATGCCCTCGCTGCGGCTCGATCTGACGCCATCGTTCACCTGGATCGAGTCCCAGCGCCAGTACGTCACCACCGTGACCGACGCGGGCGGCGGCGAGCGCACGTTCAACAGTCGCTACCTGTTCGGCCAGCTCCACCGCAAGGAAGCCGCGCTGGAGCTCCGCGCGACGTGGTCGCTGTCGCCCGAGCTGGTCGTGACCCTGTACGCCCAGCCGTTTGCGTCGGTCGGCCGATATGACCAGCTCGGCGAGCTGGCCGCGGCGGGCTCCGGCGACGTGCGGTGGTACGCCGCGACCTCGCGCGCCGGTGCGATGCGCGCGATCGCGGACGGCGCGGGGTTCTCGATCGATGAACCGGACTTCACGGTGCTGTCGCTGCGCTCCACCGCGGTGCTGCGCTGGGAGCTGTCGCCCGGCAGTACGCTGTTCGTCGTGTGGCAGCAATCCCGGCAGGGCAGCACCACACGCGCGCAACCGCTGCACGTCGCGGCGCCGGACGTCGTGACCCAGCCCGGCCTGCATAGCCTTGCGATCAAGCTGTCTTACTGGTTCGGTTGACGGAATGGCATCCACGACTGCCCGCCGGGCACAGCGGCGGCACGCGAGATGCATCTCCTCGACCCATGAGACTCGCCAGAACCTGTGCCGCAGCGGTGATCGCGATCTCGACGTTGGCGACGGGCTGCGCGACCACGACCACGTCTTCCACGGAATGGACCGACGACTACAGCCCGCGCGAGGGCACGGTGGAGTCGGTCCGCCAGATCGTGCATCGCGTCGAGGGCAACCCTGCCGGCGGCGCGGTCGCCGGTGCGCTGATCGGCGCGGTGCTGTTCGGCGGCCACGGCCCCAGGACGCTGTTCGGCGCGGCCGCCGGCGCGGCCGCCGGCGCGGCGCTGAGCCAGGGCCGCTACGAGACCCGGGACTACGAGGTCGTCGTCCGGTTCGACAACGGCGCGCGCGGCGTGTTCACGTACCGCGACCGCTCGCCGTTTCGCCCCGGTGAGCGGATCGCGCTCGGCCCGGATGGCCCGCGCCCGCTCGTCTACTAGGGCGTGTGTGGGGCGTAGCGCCGAGGAGAACGCCAACACGCGGCTCGCCGGGGGCTGCTGCGCGGCTGGGCGTCGGGACCGCGCCACGGCGAGCCTCGCGTGTCCGCGCTCTCCTGGGCGCTATGCCCGTGAGGGGCGATCGAAAACCCGTTTGTCGTCGACGCACTGCAACCCTCACGCGCACTTGCGCCCGGATGGATCCCCCCGGATCACGCCGCGGCCCGCTGGATCCCGTCGGTTCTGGCAGAGCGTTTGGCAAAGAATCTAGCCCCCGCGGATCGGTGCCGGATGATTTCTGCGCAGGCCACCGCGAGGCTCGACGCTGGCGCCCCGCTGCGCCGACCGCGAGCGCGGGCCGACCGCGAGCGCCCGCCGGGCCGATCCCCTCGGCCAGCCGCAGGCCATCGCGAGGCCCGTCCGCTACCGCGGGCCGCCCGGCCGACCGCGGGCGCTCGCCAGGCCGACGCGAGCGCTCCGCCAGGCCGGCCCGCGAGCGCCCGGCGACCCTGGCGAGCGTTCACGCCTGGTGGGCGGTCCCATGGCCTGGCAGCGTCCGGGCTGGGCCTGGCCGTGAACGCGGCGCGAACGAGGGCAGCATCCAGCCCGGTTCGCGGGTGGTGCGGCCGGCTACGGCGCAGGGGCGAGCACACCGACCGCGAGCACCTAGTACCTCGCCGCAGAGAAGATGACCGGTTGGCAAGGTCCGGGAATCGATCGAGAATCGACGAGCTTCATCACAGCGGTCAACCGATCAAAATCTCTGCGGCGAGGTACTAGTACCTCGCCGCAGAGGTTTTGATCGGTTGAAGTTGGGGCAGATCTTCAGCCGGCAGGAGCACTTTGATCGTGCGGGGTTGGCGTGGAATGCGGCTAATCAGTCCGCGTCGTTCAA
>JBGQCL010000725.1:0-4812 GCA_041495365.1 Kofleriaceae bacterium
CACGGCGAGGCCGGCGGCCCCACCGCCCGGCCCAGCTCCGGCGCCCATCGCCATCGCCCGCCCCACCGCTCGTCCAGCGCTTCCGGCCCCGCGCCATCGCTTGCCCCGGCCGGGCCACGGCGCAAACCCCGTAGCGCCGCCCGGCGCCCTTGGTCATCCTCGACTCGCGAGGGTGAGCTCCGTCCATCCTTGCCCCATGGGTGCCCCGTAGCCTGGACCGGCCATGGACGACAAGCTCCAGCAGAAGCTCGCCGAGCAACTCGCGCCTTTCCCCGCCGTCGATGGACATCGTGCGCGAGTTCTTGCAGTACCAGGTGCGGGGCGCCGAGCCCGAAGATGTCCAGCGCACGGTGGTCGGCCTTCACGGCGTGAACCCGTACCGCGTCAGCCAGATCATCGCTGCGCTCGAGCAGGTCGCCGTGACCGATCACCCGATCTGCACCCTGGCCAGCTTGTCATGATCGACGGTAACCCGATGCTGATGGACGAGAGCGACGAGGGTGCCCGCGCCTGGCTGCGTGATCTCGCCGCTCAGATGCGCGGATGGACCGGCGGGTAGCCCAGCTCTCAGCACGGCTGTCGTCGTGTTCCGAGCATCGAGCTCGCGCGCCTTGGTCACGACTGGGTTCACGGGAAGTCGCAGCTACGACATGACCGGCTCGCAGCCCACGAGCGTCTCGCCCAGGATCTCGCCGACCTCGCGGCTCGTCAGCGTCGGCTGCTCCAGCAGCCGGTTCGCGATCGCGTCGATCGCGTCAGCGTTCCGCTTGAGCAGATCGACGGTGCGCCGAAGAAGCCGGTTGATCTCGCCTGCGTCGCCGGTGACGGAGCGGAGCAGCTTGGCGGCGAGGACGTGGTCATGATCGCTCTTGGCGATGTAGCGCCGCTGCGCGTTCACCTTCCGATCGAGCAGGACCCACTGCGCCGCCGCTCCCGCCGTCAACGCCATGAAGGCGCGCCGCACCGGATCGAGCGTGCGCTCGACATTCGACACCCATCTCCCTGCGCAGCGCGGCCGGCCACCTGCGATCGAGACGTGGTCGTAGGGGATGTCGAGCAGCTCCAGCAGCACGGCGTGGCCAGCCTCGTGAACGGCTGCTTCGCGCACCTCGGTCATGTGACCTCCGACGACACGATGGACTCGTGAGGGGCGAGCGGGTCGCGCGCGTGGGGTGCGACCCCGGCCACTGGTCGAGTCCGCCAGCCCATGCAGACGCGGCAACCGACGACCCCAGTAGTGACGTCGAGTCCGATGACCGACGTCAGACGCCCGCACCCGGCGTCCGCGTTTGGGCACTTGAGCCATCGACGCTGGCCGCCGTGGCACGTCGGCGCGTCGGCAATCACGACGTCGAGATGGACGACGTGCACGCCGATCGCGACCCGGACCCGGCGAACGAGATCCCACTCGCGGGGCGGGAAGCGGGTGCGCAGGGCCGGCAGGCGCAGGAGCACGCAGTCGGACCGCCACGTCATCGGGCCGCCTCGACGTGCACGATCGCGTTCTGGATCGCGACCGCGGTCCCCCTCCTCTCGGCGGCGGCGAGCAGCAGCACGAGGCGTCGCGTGGCGCTGGTCGCGAGGCGATCGGCAAGGAGCGCGCCCGCCGCGTCGCCGGCTTGGGCACGCGCGCCGGCAGCCGCGACCAAGATGTCGACCGTGGCCGCGGCGAGCGCGGTATGCCGGGCGAGCAACCGCTCGCGGGCGGGAGCGCCCTCGAGTGCGAGCGCCGTGGCGGCGTCCTTGATCACCTCGAGCAGCTGGGCCGTATCGTCATCGGAGGCCACGAAGGCCGCAGCGTGAAGCTCGCCCAGCCAGGATAAGCCGAGACGAGGCTGCCTTGCGCGCGACGGCGTTGGAGCATCCTGCTCGGGCGTGCTCACGCAGAGGGAGTGTCCAGGAACCGCGGTAGGTGGCATCCGACAGAAGTATAGGGCGTCGGGGAATAGGCACGGGCGCTCAGCTCGCAGTCGAGCCACGAAACGTCGCCACGCTCCGCAGGCACGGCGGGTGCGACCCGATCGCGGCCCCGCCCATCGCGTCGCCGCCCCTCAGCCAGAGGATCGGGGGCCGATCGGTCCGTCGGCTGGTGAAACAGGGGGGCGCTGGCACGGAACATGCTGAACCGGATGTAAACCAGCGCATGCGCATGCCGACCACGTTGCCAGGTCTGCGCCGGATTCGTTTTGCGAACCTGGCAGACCAATAACCCTAATCGATGCAACACTTTACGATCTGGACTGCCGGGTTGCCACGTTTCTCCAATAAGAAAGAATGAACCTATTCTTCAGGGTTGAAGCATGGGGATATAGAAAGTATTGTCACAAACCCGGCAACCCGGCAGAGTCTCGCAACGTCGCAAGACTGCAAGCTAATCCCGTGCCAGGTCTACGCAGGTCAGTGCTCGTAACCTGGCACCGCCTCGGAACCTGGTATCGCATCGAGGTCTGGCTCTACCTCTTGGGTGGAAAGCAAGCTCGCGTCCGGTGGTCGTCCTCCCGGAGGACTCCACTCGTACGGATCGTACGGGGCGTTGATCATCTTTCTCATCGCGTCCACGTCACCAACTTGATTCTGTTCGGCCCACTGGAAGACAAGCTCAGGATTGATGCGATGAAATCGCCGATTCCTGTTGCGAGCCGCACTGTTCCCAGCACCGTTTTCGCGTTTTGTCGATGTGCCTTTGGCCAGGTTGCCGAGCGCTCGGCCAAGCATAGTGGTCGTCGGCGGAAACTCTGATTTGATATACTTGCGCCAGTGGTCGCCCATCCCGGGACCATTGACCAGGATTTCTCCATCGCCAATACGGATGATGTCGGCTCGCGCAACGTCGGGGTCCACCCCATCGAGGTAGCGGGCGATCCATTCGAGAGCCAGTGCGGAGGCCCTGGGTTGCATCGCCAAGCTGCGGTGCATCCGAGTCGCATGGCCCTCGACAAGGAAACGATCGCCGGGGACGACCTCGCGGTTCTCTTTGAGCCAGAACGCGTGCGCCAAGATCATGTCTCGGCTGACCCATCCATCCGTCGCGGATCGACCTCCAATGTTTGCAAGATACTTCGCGGGCGCATCGCTCACATGGATGTGAAGGAATCGCCCTGCAATCGCATCCAGGTCGTCCTCGCTAAGATCTTCGTTCCCAAGCGCGAGCATTCGATCGTTGTTGGCGCAAAGAATCAGCCGGATAGCCCCGCGGAGATCGCAGTTCGGCAGGAACTTGCGGGAAAGCGTTCTTGTTTCCGACGCCACGAGCTGGCGCAGAACGGCAGATGTAACTTGTCCCGGGGTTCGCCTCGGAAGATGCTCATCCGCGAATACAAGTGGGCACCGGGCGAGATCGGCATTGAAACCGTCGAGGATGCGGCCCAGTTCGGTTGGTCCAGCCTCGCTCCAGTAGCGCGCAAGCCCGGTTGCGAGCATCGTCTTTCCAGCTCCCTTCTTTCCGCTCAAGTAGAGCGCGCAGGTTTGACGGTCGAGGCGATCGAACGTGGCGATCCAGTCTTGCAGTTTCTCGGCGTCCGGTCCACCGAGGAGCTTGAGCCACTGATCGATCTCAGGGTGGAAACGCGGCTCAACCTTGCGTTGCTGGCACACCGCCTCGAAGAACGTCTCCGTGCCGGGATCATAGAAGCCACTGGAGATAGTCAGGTCAGCGATCACGTTCCGAGTGACGACACCGTAGTCCAGGAGCATTTCCCTTGTATTCTTCCGGCGTCGGCCATCCTTGGTCTCCACGGTCCACTCAACGGGCGCGCGAGCAAGGTCGCGTGGCAGGGAGAGGTCTAGCTCCTGCTGCTTGATGGGTGCTTTGTAGTCTCCGTCGACGAGCACGTAGTAGGCCGGATGGCGCACGACGATGAGCTGGCGCGACAGGCCGTCTGCGGTCGTTCCATGCTTGGCGGCGAATTCCTGCCACGTGGCTTCGTCGTAGCCGGATGTCGTTGACTCCGCGCGCACCTCCTCGACGAGGTCGACCAACCTCGGCCTCGTCGCATCGGGGCTGTCTTCACCGCCTGGGACCTCGCGGTCCGCATCACCACCCGGAGGGCCGCCACGCCCGGCGTCGGTAGCAGGGCCGGTATCGTGAGCTTCCGAGGGCTTGTCACCGGTCAGATTGTTGCGGTCTTTCATCCCGCACCTTCCCGTCGCTTCGCCACGAACCAGTCGTTCAAATCCTTGTGCCCCTCGAGATCAAAGCGCGAGACCGTCATGCCTCGCGACGCCGCCTCGTGCATCGCTTGCTGCTCTGCCGTCTCGCCCGCGCCGCCAGGACCGTCGTCGTGGCTGACCAGGACCAGGTGTGTCGCACGATAGCGATGGCCGAGTATCGGGTGATCAGCCAGCGCCGACACGATCATGGGGATCCTTCCCGCTGAGTGGGCACCGAGCACGAGCTGCCATCCGCACTTGTTGTCCGTGATCGACAAGACGGCGGCGGTCAAATAGTCGATGACGCCTTCGACCAGGGCGATCCGCGTGGAGTCCCCTTTCAGACGCCAGCTTTCGCCGAAGGTCCCGGTCGTGGTGCAACCACCACGAACCATTACCTTCGGATCGGCGTCAGGCTCCACCCGACGCCACGCGAGATTCACGACCGGGTTCGTGGGCAACGCGGGGTCCAGGATGTCGAACCCATAGATCGGGATCGTCGGCGCGCCGTCTTCCCACGCGGCGAAGGAGAGCAACCCACGTGTGTTGACGGCGGAAGATTTCCGTAGAGATTTGACGGTCGAGCCGATCGGCGGCGGGTTCGCGATCCGCCGGCCCCGGCATTCTCGCGGTTCGACTGCCGGGCGATCAGGCCCGTTTGCG
>JBGQCL010000726.1:0-4810 GCA_041495365.1 Kofleriaceae bacterium
CCGCGACCGCGGCGTGGCGCAGCGCGAGCTCCGCGCCGCCGGGCAGCGCCGCGATCGGCATGGCGCCGATCACCGCCGCCGCCGTCGTCGCCAGCGCCGCCCGCAGACAGCGCACCAGCGCGGCGTCGAACAGCGGCAGGCCATCGATCGGCAGCTGGGCGAGCAGCGCCGCGTCGGCGCGCCAGTAGATGTGGAACGGCACCCGCATGAACGCCACCGCGTACGCGACCATCGCGCCCGCCAGCCAGCCGTGGCTCGCCGCCATGACCCCGGTGCTCGCTCGCCACCACACCCAGGCCGCGAGCACACCGCCGCCGACCAGCGGCGCGACCACGGCCGGGACCGACCGCGCGCGGCGCTCGTGCAGCTCGGACCACCGGATCAGCGCGCGCGAGTTCATCGCGCACAGCATACCGTGCGGGCCGCGCCGGCTCAGAGCTTGGGCACGGTTCGCCGCACCGCACGGGACCGCGAGTGGGCGGTGGGAGCGACGTCGACGAGGCGGCGGCCGCGGGTGGGCTGCGAGCGCGCCGGGCAGAGCTTCGTCGCTGGCGTCACTGCCGCTGCAGGCTCGCCACGATCTTGTCCGCGATTCCGGACCACGCCGCAGGGGGATCCGGGAGCGAGTAGATGCGCAGCACCACCTCGCGATCGCCAAGCAGGGACACCCACGACCTCAGCGTGACGCTCTTGATCGCGTGGGTGACGAACACGAAGCGACGGCCGTCCACCGCCACGATCCGGGCGTCGTCCCGCCGCTGCGCGCCCGGGAGCGCTGTGTCCTGCATCGCCTTGCGCTCGATCTCGAGGGCCTCGTCGAGCTGGTCGGGGGACACCGGCTGTGAGAGCACGCTGACCACGAGCTCGACCATGATCGGGGCATTCTGCAGGTTGCCGTAGTCGAACACGCGCACGTCTCCCTTGGTATCGACCTTGGGAGACCTCGCGATGACGTCGGGGAGCGTCACCACCAGGCCGGTGTCGGCGACGCGCACGCGCTCCAGCACCGGCGGGGCGCTGACCTGCCACGGCCGCCCGGCCACGAGCGCCAGCGCGAGCGACGCCACCAGCAGGATCGCGAACACCAGCGCGGCCAGCGTCAGGCCGCCCGACGAGCGCCTGCGCCGCCGCCGCTCCGCACCCTCGGCGCCTGCGGTCCACAGCGGATCGACGCCGAGCGTGATGATCCCGGTCACCATGAGCGCGAAGCCCACGATGCCGCCGCCGAAGTGCGCCCAGGTATCGACCCCGGCCTGGAAGGAATAGAAGAAGTTGATCGCCAGGGGGGCGATGGCGCGGCGGCGCGCCTGCTGCAGGCGCAGCGGCGGCAAGAGCCCGCGAGGCCGGAGCGCGAGACCGAGCCCCGCTGCCATGAGGCCCCAGATCGCCCCCGACGCGCCCACCGAGAAGCCTGCACTGCTCAGCAGCGCGCTCGCGATCCCGCCGCCCAGCCCGGACAGCCCGTACAGCAAGAGGTAGCGCGGCGGGCCCAGCAGCCGCTCCAGCACCGGGCCGAACGCAGCGAGCGCGATCATGTTGACCGCGATGTGCTCCACGTTGAGGTGGAGGAACATCGACGCCACCACGCGCCACACCTCTCCCGACCTGACCGCGGCGCCGCTGTTCGCGCCCATGCGATACAGCACGAGCGGGAAGTTGCCGTCCGACCACGCCTGGCCCAGCACGAACAGGATCACGCAGACGGCGCCCAGGGTCACCGTCAGCCACGGGAAGCGGTTGCGCAGGGCGGCGTCGAGCTGGCGCTCCTCGGTGTGGCGCTGCTGGCCCTGCGCCAGGTACGGCGCGAAGTGGTCATCACCGGGAGCCTGCACCCCGGCCGCCGCCTCGACCGCCCGGCTGAGCCGGGCGAGCCGCGGTCCCGTCACGCGCTCGACGTGGCCGCCGGCGTCGACCTGGTGAAATCCGAACCGCCGCTGCAGCTGCCAGAACGGCGCGCTTCGCTTCAGCTCGCGAGCGACCCCGGGGGCACCGCCCACGGCGACCACGTGCACGACCTGGCCGGTGGCCCGCTGGACGGCGCTGTCGAACGCCGGGCGCAGCGCCGGCGGCGGCGCGCCGGCCGGACAGGTGATCAGCACGACCTGCTCGCCGGAGGTCAGCCGCAGGCTCGCCCGCGCGTCGTCGCGCTCGACCAGGACCGCCGATCCGTCCGCCAGGAACGCCGCGAGGATCCGGTCGCGAAGCGACGTCGCCGCCGCCAGGTCATCGCCGCCGGAACCCCCCTCCGCGCTTGCCACCATGCGCGGACTTTATGCGCGGCGCGAACGGCCCGCAACCGAAGTTGCGACCGCCCGAGCGCCGGGCCGCGAGCCGCGCGGCCTGGTACCGTGCGCGCGATGCCTCCAAAGTCGATGGAGAAGATCATGGCGCTGTGCAAGCGCCGCGGGTTCATCTACCAGGCGTCGGACCTCTACGGCGGGCTCAACGGGTTCTGGGACTACGGTCCGCTCGGCGCACAGCTCAAGAAGAACCTGCGCGATCGCTGGTGGCACGACGTCGTGATGGACCCGTGCAACGGCGCGCGCGGGCCCGACGGCCAGCCGGTCGAGGTGGTCGGCCTCGATACCTGCATCATCCAGCACCCCCGGGTCTGGGTCGCGAGCGGCCACACCGAGACGTTCAACGATCCGATGGTCGACTGCCGCGAGACCAAGGCGCGCTACCGCTTCGACCACGTCAGCGTCTACATTCCGGCCGGCATTCCGGCCGGCATTCCGGCCGGCGACGCCGGCGGCAACGCGCCGCGGTTCGCGTTCGTCGCCGGCACGCCGAGCGAGACCCGCCAGCGCAAGAAGGCGGACAAGGCGTTCGGCGCCGCGGCCGTCGTGCCGCTGGCCCAGTTGCCGGTCGAGGCCTGGAGCCGGGTGATCGCGCCCGACGCCGACACCCCCGGCACGCTCACCGAGCCGCGCGCGTTCAACCTGATGTTCAAGACCTACGTCGGCGCGACCGCGACCGAGGACGACATCGCGTACCTGCGGCCCGAGACCGCGCAGGGCATCTTCGTCCAGTTCAAGAACGTCGTCGACTCGACCCGGGTCAAGGTCCCGTTCGGCATCGCGCAGACCGGCAAGGCGTTCCGCAACGAGGTCACGCCGCGCAACTTCACGTTCCGCTCGCGCGAGTTCGAGCAGATGGAGCTCGAGTTCTTCTGCCACCCCGACGCGGCGCCCGCCTGGTACGAGTTCTGGCGGGCGACCCGCCTGGCCTGGTGGCACAGCGTCGGGCTGGCCGGCGACAACCTGCGCGTGCGCGAGCAGTCGCGCGACGAGCTCGCGCATTACGCCCGGGACGGCGCCGGCACCAGCGACATCGAGTATCGCTTCCCGTTCACCGACCCGGAGTTCGGCGAGATCGAGGGCGTCGCCCACCGCGCGGACTTCGATCTGGCGACTCACCAGCAGCACGCGCGCGTCAAGCTCGAATACTTCGACGCCGAGCGCGGCGAGCTCTTGCCCGGCGGCGGCCGCAGGGGCGAGCGCTACCTGCCGCACGTGATCGAGCCGTCGGCCGGCCTCGACCGCGGCGTGCTCGCGCTGCTGTGCGAGGCGTTCACCGAGGACGCGTCGCGCCCGAGCCCCGAGCTGCTTCGGCTGCACCCCCGGCTCGCGCCGATCAAGGCCGCGGTGTTCCCGCTGGTCAACAAGGACGGCATGCCCGAGATCAGCGCGCGGCTCCACGCCGAGCTGGCGCGGCGGTTCCGCGGCCTCGGCTTCCTCGAGCACGACGTGCGCGGAACGATCGGCAAGCGCTACGCGCGGATGGACGAGGCCGGCTGTCCGTACTGCTTCACGATCGACGGCCAGACGGTGCACGACCAGACCGTGACCGCGCGCGACCGCGACACCGGGCAGCAGGAGCGGATCGCGCTCGACCGCGTCGCCGATTACCTGGCCGAGCGCCTCGAACGCGGATAGTGACCAGGCGAAACCGATGGGCGACAGGTTCATGAATCGCCTGGAGCCTGCGCCTCAGCGCTGGCTGGGACTCGCCACCGGCTCACCAAGCGGATGACCTTGGGAGACCGCGCGCTGGCCTGATGACCGGCCCGCCGCGGCCGACCACGCTGACCTGGACGGCCCGCTCACAGTCCGCTGCCCCGCGCGGATGCTTCCAGCACACTGATTTGTTTGGGTTCGAATCCAGACTTTCATGGCCCACATGAACCGTCCGGTTTTTCAGCCTGCGACGGCGTAACGGACCGCAGCTGGCTCCGGAAAACGCGGGGCGAGCGCGTCCAATTCAGCGCTGAGCGCGACCAGCGCTACGATCCGGTGTTGCGAGCTGAGCGTAGCGAGGTGACGCGTCGCTTGGTCGCGGTGACTCGAAGTCGCCGCATTGGCGAGCGCCGGTTGGACGAATACCAGCTTCGTCGCTGGCACGACAATCATGCGGCTGAGGCGGCGGACGAGGTCGAACTCGGCCTGGCAGGTGGTGTTGGCCATGATTCCGCGAAGCCGCCCCGACCCGCGCAGCCGACCGTGGGCGCCCCCACGTGGGTGCCAGCTTATGCCAGTCTCCGCTGCGTCGCCTTGCAGTCGACCGCGGACGCCAAGGCCCCCACGTGGAGTGCCAGCCGGCGCCGATCTCCAGCTGCGCTCCACATGTAAACGAACCACTGCCTACCCAGCGTCATGGCCGCCACGGCAGGCGCGGCCTTCCAACTGCACCGCGCACGCCGTGCTGCCAGACGCCGAGGTGTCGACCACGATTCGGGTGCAGCCGCGTTGAGATCCATGGCTCGGCGTGACGCACCCAAGGATTTCGATCGGTTGCGCGAAAACCGCAG
>JBGQCL010000727.1:0-4799 GCA_041495365.1 Kofleriaceae bacterium
ACCTTCTATGCACAACCGGCCGCGCTCGATCCCATCGCGCGCCTCGCGGCTGCGCAGCGCGTCGTAGCAGCGCGCGTGCCAGCGACCGCCTGGGCCAGCTTCGCCGCCTGGGGTGTAACCGGCTGCGACGTCGATGCCGAGTTGTCCGGAGGTTGACGACGCCGCGCTTGCACCTCGTTCACGGCTCCGGGTGCGCTTCGTGTTCGGTCCGGCCCCCATCGGTCGTCTGGATCGCGAACCGCGATCTCGCCCCTCGATGGCATGATGCCGTCGCAAGGATCCGGCCGGAGAATCCACATGGCCCTGACCCGCATGATCTTCGCAATCCAGGTGACCGACACCAAGCCGACCCGACTCCGCGTGAGCGGCGATGTCGGTACACCCGCACCCGCGATGACCAGCCTGCGCCGCGGGGACCTCGAGTCGTCCTCGATCGGCTGCATCGACGGCTCGTGGACGATGGACCTCGACGCCGGCGACTACCTCATCGAGATCCAGGTCGAGAACTGGGTCCCCGGTCGCCTCGACATCGTCACCGAGCTGGCACCCGGACAGAGCCCGCCTACCTTCGTCTACCACGGACCGCTGCCACGAAGCCCGTCGCCGGTCGGCGTTGCCGGCTGGAAAGCCACGGCCCTGTACATCGATTCCCCGGAGTCGTCGTTCGTCGACGATCCCAAGGATCCATGGCCACCACCGCCGCCGCCGACCGCGCTGACGGTCACGCTCGCACAGGTCTCCTCGCAGTGGTTCACGGCCGAGCTGGCCGCCGCCCGGACTCGGATCGAGTCTCAGCTCGTCGGTAAGTGCATCCCGGCGTCCGTCCTCGACGCCCTCGTCACCGAACTGTGATCGGCGGCTCGCTTGCCACGCGCGCCCCGCGCTCGCGCGCCGTGAGCACGTCGACATCGAGCCCCCTCGCCTGCGGTGGCGGCAACGGCTCGTGGCTCGACAGCCGGATCGCCTCGTACTTCCCGGGGCCATCCATCACCAACCCGATCGACAAGCTCGCGCCGTCGCGGCGGCAGCGATCGTCGCCCGGACAGCGGGCCACCAGCACCTGGTCGCGGTAGACGCGCAGCTCCACGTGAGGACCGTCCACCCGCACGTGCGCGCGCAGCATGTCGCCGATCGCCGGCCCGCCCTGCCGGTTCGGCGGCCCCGTGCGCTCTACCGCCACCTGCAGAGCCGGCAACTCGCGATCGCCGCAGCGCGGGATCAGCAACACGAGCGAAGCGACGGTCGCCACCGCCACCACCGCGGCGATCGGGCGCCACGGCACGCGTCGCGGCGGCTTCGCGGTACGCCGTGGCTTCGCCTCGCGCCGCCAGCGCTCCACCGCACGATCTTCCCAGCCCGGGGCCGGCTCGACCAGATCGAGGTCGCCGATCCGACCGATCAGGCGCTGATAGACCGCGCGCGTCTCCTCTTCGCCCTTTGACTGCACCGGCAGATCGCGCTCCAGGCGCTCGACCACCTCGGCGTCTGGGTGCGGCCGGTCTCGGTCCGTCACAGCTTCACGCCCTTGCGCTCGAGACACTCACGCAGCTCCGGCATGGCCCGACCTACCCGGATGCGCAGGGTGTCGGCCTTCTCGCCCGTGGCCGCCGCGAGCTCCCCGTACTCCAGATGCGCGAAGAACCTACCCAGGACCGCGTCGCGCTTCTCGGGCGTCAGTGCGTCCAGGCAGTCCTCCAGCGCGCGGCGCTCCTCGTGGCTGGTCAGGGCTTCCAGCGCAGGCGCGGCGGCGTCGCTCACCGCCTCCCGCGCGACCGCGGTCCGGTGCGCGTCCGCCCGCTTCTCCGCGCGCAGGATGTCGATGCTCTTGTTCCGGGCAATGCTGTTCAACCATGCGCCGAGGCGCTTCGGATCGTGCAGGGTGTCGATGGTCTCGTGCGCCTTCATGAAGGTCTCTTGCATCACGTCTTCCGCCCGCGCCCGATCCTTGAGGAGCCGGTAGCTGACTGTGTGCACGACTTTTCCATATTGGCGAACCATTCGCTGAAACGCGGCGTCCTGGTCGCCGCGCCGCAGCGCTTCGTAGATCTCGAGGTCGACGGCTTCGCCGTCTGTCGGAGCGGCCACACCCTCATGCTAGGCGCCTTTCGGATCGAGGAACCACCCGATGGTCGTCTCTCGGCGGGCGAACCGAGCGGCCGTTCTGCGCGGCGAACCACCCGATCGCGCAAGCGCGCGCCGTCATGGCGATCCCGGAACACCGCCCCGACGCTCGGCGAGCTCACGTCTGGATCGTGTTCGGTCGCACGGCCGCGCGACGTCACCGCTGCGATCAACCCGGAGATTGCTCATGAGCCTTGCCGCCACCTTTC
This sequence comes from Kofleriaceae bacterium, assembly GCA_041495365.1. Lineage (GTDB taxonomy): Bacteria > Myxococcota_A > Polyangia > Haliangiales > Haliangiaceae > JABFXX01. The sequence goes on from JBGQCL010000727.1 coordinate 2,331, forward strand.
AATCTTACCTCTCCAGCCTCGAGCTCACCGATCGCGAGCGCGCCGAAGCGTCCGCCCAGCAGGTCGCCCTCCGCGACCGCTTGCGCCTGCACCTCGCGGGCGTCATCGACAGCCGGCTCGTCGGCTCGTACCGCCGCGGGACCGCGATCCGGCCGCTGAAGGACATCGACGTGTTCGTGGTGCTGGATGCGCGCCAGCATCGCCGCGACGTCCCCGAGGCGCCGCTCCGCCTGCTCCAGACCATCGAGCGCGCCCTGCGCGCGAGCTACCCGGACCACGAGCCCCGCATCCAGGGCCGGTCCGTCAACATCGGCTTCTCGGGCACGGGGATCGCCTACGATATCGTGCCCGCCTTCGCGCCGACGTGGACGGCGGTCGCCGACGCCGAACCGCCGTACTACGAGATCCCCGATCGCCGCCTCTCGACCTGGATCCGCACCAACCCGGCCGAGCACGCGGCGGCGTGCATCGCCGCCAACGAGCGAGCCGGCGGGATGCTCAACGGGCTGATCAAGGCCGCCAAGCACTGGAACCGCGCCAGTGGCAAGCCGCTGAGCGGCTTCCACATCGAGGTGATGTCGTACTCGGCGTTCCAGTCGAAGCCGGACGACCCGCGCGCAGGTCTCCGGGATCTCTTGCAGCATCTCGCCAGCGCGGTGCAGGCCGAGTGTCCGGATCCCGCAGGTCTCGGGCCTGCGATCGACGCCGACCTGACCTCGCAGAAGCGAACGTACGCCCGGGAATTGCTACAGAGCGCCGCCCAGGTCGCGCAGGCCGCGGTCGACGCGGAGCGCGGGGGCGACGACGCCGCCGCGATCGCCCGGTGGCGCTCCCTCCTCGGCGACGTGTTCCGGTAGGGCGCCCGAACAGGGGCTCTCAGGGCATCACCTCGTCCAGGTTGATACCCGGGGCAGGGACGATGGTGATGGCCTCGCCGTCCATCATCTGCTTCATCGCCATCTGGTTGCGGGCGATCTGGTACGCCTTGTGGACGCCCTTGCTGCCGAGATCACGATAGAAGTCACTTGAGAACGCGAGGGCGGCATCATCATCAATCTTGTCGCTCAGACCTATCACGCAATCCACGTGCGCGAGGAGCGCCTCGGCGAGGGCGGCGCTGTGGCAGGCATTGAGCACCACCACTTCGACCGTCGCGCCCGCGTGCTTGATGGCTGTCGCGAACATCTCCGGCGTGATGACCACGTGGCCGTGTTCGTCGGACTCCATGACGATGCCATCGGGCCCGCCGTGGCCGCTGAAGTGGACGATCGACGGTGTCGTCCTGCGAAGGGTCTCCGTGAAGATGTCAGGATCCGTCTTCGCGATGCGCTCGAGCTTGTAGCGCCGTTTGCCTTCACGCAGGCCGAGTTCGATCCGATCGGCCTCCCCCCGCAGGTTCAGGCGATCATGATCTCGCGAATTTGCGCTGAAGTGCACGACCGACAAGACCGTCGAACGTGGCCGCTGCCGCCGCGGACCAGGAGGCAGGAGGACCAGTGCCGGGTGGTACGAAGGCGCGCGGTATCCCGGCACCGAGAGTGTGGCAAACCGCTTGCGGTTGATCAAGCGGCCCAGCGCGAACGCGAGCGGTGCGGGGCCGTACAGGAAGATAGTCAGCGACCTGGACGGCAGGTTCGCCGTCGCGAGCTCGAGCTCGCGGCACGCGACGGCGAATGTGTCCTCGGTCAGCTTGTCCGGAGCATGGAGTTTCACCACGTCTCCGAAGCCGGGGCTCCACTTCTCCTCGTACTTCGACACCTGTTCCGGCGTGATGGTTCCCGCTGAGGCCACCGCGAACGCAACCTCGTCGCTGGGCCCAGGCTTGGTCTCATGGGTTGGCGGACCAAAGTAGGTTCCAGTCGGAGCGGGACGATCCAGCGCGAAGTCGTACATGGCCCCCAGCTTGTCGCGGTAGACGAATGTCACCGGGGGTGCCCATCCGGACAACGCGAGGCCGAGGTGGAAGAACACAGGAAGCCCCGCGTTGCCTCCGATCCAGAGCCGGACCGTCTCGCCTGCGTTCCGTCGCTCGGTCGCGATGCGGTTCACTTCGCCGGCGAGACGGATCATGGCCTGCGCACACGCGGCCCATTCCGCCGCGGTTTGCGGCGAGCCATCCTCGCTCTGAGGCGCGCCGCACTCGGAGGCGAGGACGACGTGCTGTACATGCGGTCGGCCCGGAATGCGCGCGATGATCTCCGGCGTGGAGATCGTCTTGTCGAGCGAGAGGTCGAGCCGAACGACGATCGGTGTCTCTTGAGGATTCATGACTTGGTCTCCATCGGGTTCGCGGCTGCAGTCAGCAGCCGGTTTCGCGCCGCTCTCTTCCGCGCACGCAGCTTCACGAGACCGACGTCTTGCGCCCTCGAACCGAACCAAGAATCGATCAACGCGCCACCGCCACGAACTGCCCCAACCCCTGGTGCGCGCCGTACCCCAGCGCGATCGGCCCACGCACCGGCGCGTCGA
>JBGQCL010000728.1:0-4778 GCA_041495365.1 Kofleriaceae bacterium
CGACATGCTTGAGCTGACGCCGGTGGAGGGCCCGGCCGGGTTCGCCACACTGATGCCCATGTGGTCGCAAGAGCTGTTGCGCCTCTGCCAGATCGCGCGGTCGGAGATCCCGATCCTGATCGCGGGCGAGAGCGGCACCGGCAAGGAGGTCATCGCACGCGCGATCCACGCCCAGTCCGGCCGGCCCGGTGCGTTCGTGGCGGTCAACTGCGGCGCGCTCCCCGAAAACCTCGTCGAGAACGAGCTGTTCGGTTACAAGGAGGGCGCGTTTTCGGACGCCCAGACCGATCACCCCGGGCTGGTTCTCGCCGCCGACGGCGGCACCCTGTTCCTCGACGAGATCGGCGACCTGCCAAGCAACTCGCAGGCCGCCCTGCTCCGGATGCTTCAAGAGCGCGAGGTCGAGGTCATGCCAGTCGTGGGCGCGCACGCGGTCGAGATCGATCTCCGCGTCGTCGCCGCCACGCATCGCGATCTCGCCGACATGGTCGCGAAAGGCAGCTTCCGCCACGACCTGTTCGCACGGCTCGCCGGGTTTCTCGTCACGGTGCCGCCGCTCGCCAATCGCCTCACCGATCTCGGGATCCTGATCGGCGCGCTCCACGCGCGGATCTTTGCGCCCGATCACCCCGGCTTCGATATCGACGCCGCTCGCCTGCTGCTGCGCTACCCGTGGCCGCTCAACGTGCGCGAACTCGAGCAAACCCTCACCACGGCACAGGTGCTGGCCGGAACACAGCTGGTGTGTGCCGATCACCTGCCGGACTCGGTTCGCACCGGACGCCCACCCGGGGCGCCTCGGCCGGTCGTGCTCAGCGAGAACGATCAGAAGCTCCGCGACCAGATCGTCGCTGCGCTAGACTTCGAGCCCCCGCCGCCAGGGTCGTTGATGAAGAAGCACACCATCCTGTTCTTGGCCGCCAATCCCACCGGAACTAACCCGTTCGCGCTCGGCGAAGAAGCGCGCGCGATCCAGGTCGAGCTCGAGCGCAGCACCTACCGGGATTGCTTCGAGCTGAAGACCCGGTGGGCTGCCCAGCCGCTCGACCTGCTCCGCGAGCTGCGCAAGCTCAAGCCGACCGTGGTGCACTTCAGCGGTCACGGTGGCCTGAGCCCGGTTGGCACGGGAGCCACGGGCCGGAGGCCGCGTCGAGACGTGAGCGCCGACGCCGGCCCCTATGACAACGAATCGCAACACGGCCTGTTCTTCCAGGGTCCCGATGGGCGAGCTCAGGTGGTCACCGCGCAGGCGCTTCACGACACCTTCGGCGCGGCGGGCTCCTCGGTCAAGCTGGTGGTCCTCAACGCGTGCTACAGTGACGTGCAAGCCGAAGCGCTGCGCGCGCATGTCGATTGCGTTGTGGGGATGAGCGGGGCGATCGTCGATGACGCGGCCCGCAACTTCGCGATCGGGTTCTACGGCGGGCTGGGCGAGCGCGAGTCCATTGACGCGGCGTTCCTCCAGGGCTGCGCTGCCATCAGCCTGGAGGGGCTACGCGACAGCGATCGGCCACAGCTCAGGGTCCGCGATGCGAGCAAGCTCGTGCTGGGCTTCCTGATTAGTCACGTGGAAGCACACGACACGGGGACAGTCGGCATCCAGCCACATCCGCACCGCCAGTCGAGTAGCGGGCCCTCGTCGTCCGTGCCCAAGGTCGACATCGGGATCCTGCGCGAGCGCGGGCGCCAGCTCGGCCGTCCGCGCTCGGCAGCGCTGCTCGAGCCCAAGGTGCAAGGTGCGCCAGCTCGGCCGTCCGCGCTCGGCAGCGCTGCTCGAGCTCAAGGTGCGCCAGCTCGTCGCGCAGAAGATCAGCCAGTCCGAGATCGCCGTCGCCTGTCGATCGGCCGCACGTCGGTGCGGCGCATCCTATCCTCGCCACGCAAGAGGAGAGCACGATGAACCAAGATCGCCGCTGTTGACGAATGAGGAGCTGGACAAGCTCGAAGCGCTGGCACACGCCCTGCGATCCATTGCCGGCAACAACCAACCGCACCTTCGCGATAACCTCAGCAACGAGATCGACCGTCTGCGCGAGCTGGTGGCCAATGGCGGCGCGCGAGAAGAGATCCACTCGCCGCAACCGGACACGTTACCGCCGCCCTGCGGTATCTGCAGCGATTTCAGCTGTCAAACGCGCTCGGTTGGCGCCGTGTGCCACCTCGGGACCTGCGTAGATAACGACCGCGTTTGCAACCGGGACGGCCAGGTCCTCTGCAGATGTCTTCCCGGTGTGCCATGAGGGGCCAGCCGACCACCCAAAGCCCCGCGGACGCCACGTGGATCGGATCGCCGCCGAGCTCGCCGCGCCGATCGGTGACGCGGCAATCGGGCACGCAGTCCGGCTGCGCGCCGTCGCTCGCAACTCGCGCAGTGGAGGCCGCTCTGCGCCGAGATGCGATATGCAAGATGGTTGACATAAGCCGCGTTCTGCGCTTCGTGCCCACTGACCGAATCGCGCTCTCGCCGCCGCGCGTCCCAACGGCGCGCCGCGCGGACTCGTAGTCACCGAGCTCGTCCTCGCCACGCTGCTCGCCCCACCCGCTCGATGCCCGGTGGCCGCGAACGGCGAGCTCCGCAACCCGTTCCCGCCGCCCTCGCAGGGGAGTACCGCGCCCTACGAGCATCCTGGAGCCGCGTGCTCCGGCGTCGCGGCGGTCTGCTCGATCGCCGCTCAACCCGACGATCAATCGCCGATGCACCCCTGGTCCAGTATCCCGACCTTGAGCGTCGAGTACAGCTCGTGGACGCCGGTGTAGCGGTAGCCGAACGCGAGGGTCACCACACTGGAGGTGGCGCTGCGCTGGATCACGCAGTCGGGGCGGCCGAAGCTGGCGATTGGGAGCCCTTCCCATAGGCCGAGCACCGGCTGAACGGCCCCCTCGGAATCGGCGCCGACGCCCAACGAGCCACCGACCACGAACCACGGATCGATCTCGATGTAGGCGAACGTGACGTGATTGCGGGTCTCCAGACCGAGGTTGAGGCGCTCGGGGCCGACTCCGAAGCCGCCCTCGACGCCGTAGATCGCCCGCGATCCGTCGGGGCCTCCCACCCGATACCCTATCAGAGGGCCGATCAGCAGGTTCTGCCAAGAGCCGTCGGCCGCCGCCGGAGACGCCACATGCAGGACGACGATCGCGGCGAGCGCAGGGGTGATCGGAGTTCGCATGCCCGATCCATAGTCCGCGATCGCACCACCACCCGGCCGCTTCACGCGGAGTTCACGGCGACGCCGGATGTGACGGCGCGGTGTCGAGCGCGTCGCGCCGCCGCGGCGCGCGCGCCGGCTACAGACAGAAGCCGGGTCGGGTGCACTGCAGACGGCGGTCGTGCCGTGGACACGCCAAGCACATATGTGCCGTGCCGGCGGATGCCTCGAAGCTCGGCGCCGGGCAGCGGCGGTTGGCGTCGCGCTGATCGCGGCACACGGCGGGCGGGGCGACGTCATGCAGCGCGGCGCTGTGGCTGCTCTCCCGACCGACGGCTGACGCGCTGCGGTCGCGGCAGCGTCACTTTCCGCGCTCAAGCGGCCGTGGCCCGACGGCCGCACCGAGCTGGTGCTACCGCCGGTGGCGTTCCTCCGCAGGCTGTGCGGGATCATCCCCCCACCCCGTCGCCATCTGGTTCGCTACGCGGGGGTGTTCGGCCCCGCCAGCAAGACGCGTGCGAAACGCCGCGCGCTGGTGCCCACGCGTGGCGGCGAGCCACTGTCCGCCGCGGCGGCGCCGAGCAGCTCGACGCGTGCGAGCCGGGTCCCGTGGGCCGAGCTGTTGCGCCGGGTGTTCGCCACCGACGTGCTGTCGTGCCCCTGTGGCGGCCGTCGCAGCGTGGTCGCCGTCGTCGTGGACTCCACCCGGGCGCGCGCGGTGCTCGCGCCGCTCGGGCTCCCGTCCACCCCGGCCACCTTCGCGCCTGCGCGGGACCCACCGCAGGCCGAGTTCTGCTTCGACGACGCTTCGTAGCCCGCCACGACCGCCGATGTGCTCGGCAGGGACGGGTCTGCGCCGACGTCGACCCAATGTACGCCCGCTGACACAGCCGACATCCGGTGGCGCTCGCTGGCTCGCCAGTCCCCCTCTCCGGCCACATCGACGTATCCCGGGGGAGCGCCCGAACCCCACTTGTTTGTCCTACCCGCGAAGCGCGGCGAGGCGGAGGCGGCGCTCTGGGGATCGTTGATACGCGAGCTGAAGATCGAGGCGGATTAGTCGATCAGCTTGCCGCCCTCGTAGAACGGATACGGCCCGGCGAACTCGCCGATGGCCGCGGTGTGCGAGACGAGGCCCACGCCCTCGCGCCACAAGTGCAGCTGGAAGCCGGGCGGCTCCATGACGAAGCGCGACGCGGCGTCGTCCGCGAGGTCGAGCGCGACTTGGTGAGAGGGACTCGGGCACGTCGCGGCGATCGTCCCGCCGAAGCGGCGCGCGATGTCGCGGTGCAGGTGGCCGCACATCACGCGTTCCACCTGCGGATGGCGCGAGATGATCGCTTCGAGCGGCGCCGGATCCTTCAGCAACTGCACGTCCATGTGGCCGATGCCGGTCCAGAAGGGCGGGTGGTGCAGCGCCACCACCGTGGGCTTTGCCGGCGCGGCGCCCAGCGTCGCATCGAGCCAAGCGAGCTGTTCGGCCGTGAGCCCGCCATAGGGCTTCCTCGGGACGGTCGAGTCCAGCGCCACGATCCGCAGCGCGAACTCGTCGATCGCGTAGTCGAGCTTGCCGGCGCGCTGCCGCATGTAGGCATGCGACGGAAACTTCGCCCGCATCACCTCGGGATC
>JBGQCL010000729.1:0-4761 GCA_041495365.1 Kofleriaceae bacterium
CGAACTCGGCGTCGATGAATCGCACGAAGTCGTGGTACTCGGGGTGGGTGACGTGCACGGCGTGGGTGCCGACCGGCAGGGCGAGCTCGCCGCGCGGCGACAGCACGGCCTTGCTGCCGTTGACGTAGACCGTCGCCCCGGTGACGTCGATCGCGAACCGCAGCGTGCCGCGGTAGCCGTCGGGGTCGAGCAAGCGCACCGCGGCGCCGTCCGGACCGCCGCCGTCATCGCGCGCGCCGCCGACCGCGAGGGTCGTCGAGCGCAGCTCCTTGCCGTTCTCGGTCGCGGCGAGGTAGACCACGCGGGACTCGCCGAGCCCGCCGACCTCGCCGGAGATCACGATCTGGGCGCCGACCAGGCCGGCGAGCTCGGCCAGGCACGCCGCGTCGCCCTCGCAGGCGCGCAGCTGCGGCTTCTTCGCGCGCTTGATCGCGTCGGACACCTGCTGGGCGCGCACCACGCGGGTGCCGGGCAGCGCGGCGACCGCGGCCTCGATCTCGCCGGTCAGCTTGCGGGTCCCGGCCGAGGTGTCCTCGGCGCCCAGCGTCGACAGCGGCGCGATCGCGACCACGCGCTCGGCGTGCGCGGCGGCCGACGCGGCGAGCAGCGCGGCAGCGACGGCGAGCGGCCTCAGCATCCGCCTGCGTTCCCCCCGGCGCCGACGTGGCAGGTCCGGACGTGGCCGGCGGCGTAGCCGATCGCCGCGCCGAGGCTGACCGCGGCGACCCCCGCGGCGACGAGGAACCAGGTCCGGGTGTAGAACGGGCGGCGCTCGATCCGCTCGACCCGCCCGGTGCCGATCACCTGGGTCGACGCCAGGAGGCGCACGACCACCGGGCTGACCTTCTGGAAGTGGACCTCGACGGTGGTCCTGTAGGGCTCGTAGCCCGGCGCGGAGAAGCTCAGCTCGTGCTTTCCGATCCGGAGCTTGCGGATCACGCCGTTGCCGGGCAGCGGGGTCCTGCCGACGACCAGGTCGTCGAGCGCGACCTCGGCGCCGATCAGATCGGTCTGGATCTGGATCGCGCCGTGGAGCTCGCCGGGGGCGAGCAGGCGGTAGGCCGCGACGCGCACGCCCTCGATCAGCTCGTCGGGCTGGCCGCGCAGCGGATCGCTCTGGATCCGCTGCAGCGCGCGCGCGCCCGCGACGTCGACCGCCTTGATCGTGAGGACGTAGTTGTCGCCGAGCTGGCCGACCGTGCCGGCGACGATGACATCGACGCCGAGCTTCTTGCCGATCGCGGCCAGGCAGCGGTCCTCGCCGGTGCAGTCCTGGGCGTCGCCGGTGATCGCGCGGTCGATGTCGCGCCGGCTCGGCATCGGCTGCTTGTCGAGCCGGTCGAGCTCCATGCGGAACAGGGTCTCGAGCCGGGCGACCAGCTCGGGCTCGATGCCGAGCGCGTCGAACCGCCACACCGCCAGCTTCTGATCGATCCGATCTTCGGGCCGTTCGTCGGACCGGTCGCCGGGCGTCGCGCCGGGCTCGTCGGTGCTGCTCGGCACGCGCGGCGGCGGGGCCGGGACGGCAACGGGGACGTCACCGTGCGCCGTGACCGCCGCCACGACCGTGAGCGCGCAGGAGACAAGCGACGTCACTGCCCTCGGCACGGCGGGTGATCCTAGCACCGCTGGCATCGCTGGGTGCGGCCCGGCATGTTAGCGTGCGCACATGGTGGTGCGTCACCTGGTGCTGAGCGCCGTGCTGGCCACGGCCGCGTGCTCGTCGATCTCGACGGTCCGTGTCCAGCCCGAGACGGTCTACGTCGGCCCGCACCTGCGCCCGATCGCCGTGATCCACGCGCAGGTGACCAGCGCGTACCTGTTCTGGATCCCGATCCCCGGGCACGTCGACCTCGACCACGTCGTCAACCGGATGCTGCTGGCGACCGCCAAGGCGCTCGGCGCCGACCGGGTCGTCGACATCCAGGTCGACATCACGCCCGACACCGGGATCTGGACCCTGCGCAAGCTGATCGGCTACCGCTCGGCGACGGCGAGCGGCGTGGCCGTGATGGTCGAGCCGGAACCAGGCGGTGCAGCCGCGAGCGCGGGCGGTGACGCCACGGCCAGCGCGACCGCGAAAGCCAGGCTGTGAACCTCGATCGCAGGTTGATCCTCATCGTGGGCAAGGGCGGCGTCGGCCGCAGCACGGTCGCCGCGGCGGTCGCCGGCAAGTGCGCGGCGCAGGGCAGGCGGACGCTGCTGTACGAGACCAACGCCAACGATCGGCTCGGCCCGTACTTCGGCCGGCCGCCGGTCGGCGAGGCACTGGCCCAGCTCGCTCCGAACCTGTGGGCGGTCAACGCCACGCCGGCGAGCGCGCTCGCCGAGTACGGCATGATGATCCTGCGCTGGAAGTCGGTCTACGAGATGGTGTTCGAGAACCGGGTCAGCAAGGCGTTCCTCCGCGCGATCCCCGGGCTCGACGATTACGCGCTGCTCGGCAAGGCCTGGTACCACACCACCGAGGAGAAGCGCGGCGCGCCGGTGTGGGACACCGTGGTGTTCGACATGCCGGCGTCCGGCCACTCGGTGTCGATGCTGCGCGTCCCGTGGGTGATCGTCGACACCGTGCCGGAGGGCCCGCTGACCCGCGACGCGCGCACGGTCAAGACGATGCTGTGCGATCCGGCGCGGACCTCGACCATGCTGGTCACGCTCGCCGAGGAGATGCCGGTCAACGAGGCGATCGAGCTCGAGACCAAGCTGATCGCGCTCGGCATCGTGCCGCAGCAGGTGCTGGTCAACCAGGTGTTCCCGCGCCACTTTCCGCCCGGTCAGCCGGTGTCGCGGGTGCTCGACGCGCTGCTCGCCGAGCCGTCGACGCTGCCGCCGCCGCTCGCCCAGCTCGCCGCGCACGCCGAGCTGTCGCGCGCGCGCCGCGCGCTGCACGAGCGCTACCTCGCCGACCTCCGCGCGCGGGCGCGGGCCAGGGTCGACGAGCTGCCGATGGTGTTTGCCCAGTCCCTGGGGCCCCCCGAGATCGCCAGGCTCGGCGACCGGATCGCGGCGCTGTGACACCGCGCGCGGCGGCCGCTCCGGCCGCTCCGGCCGTGCCGTGCCCGCTACTCGCCGGCGGCGCGCATCGGGAACAGCGGCTCGCCGTGGATCTCGAGCCGGTACACGCTGTTCTCGGTCTCGACGTAGATCATCTTGCCGCCGGGCTCGCCCAGGACGCGCTTGACCGGCGTGGTGATCATCCGGTGCCCGTGCGGGTCGCGAAAGATGACCATGCCGCGCCCGATGTACGGGTACGAGATCAGGTACCCGGTGTAGAGCCGTCCGCTGCCGCCGGTAGGTCGCTCGGACCCGAGTTCACGAATCTTGCGTGCAGTCACGCTGACCATTGGTGCGCTGGCCATAGTTTACGAGATGGGCGCCCCCGGGTCACCCACTTTGAAAGCGATGTCCGTTGCCTGTGGGGTAAGCGATGAATGAGCCGACGAACCAGGCGTCGATCGAGGCGCTGTACGAACAGGTGCGCGCCGTGGCACCGCCTGCTCCGGACGGCCCGCCGCCCGAGCTGCGGCCGGTAGCGCCGGGGATTCGCGTGCTTGCGCTGCGCACCCCCACGTTACCCCCCGCGGCCCATACCAACATCTACCTGGTTGGACCCGAGGCGGGTCCGGTCGCCGTGGTCGACCCCGGGAGTCCCTACCCGGACCAGCAGGCCATCCTGGACGGCGTGCTGGCGGGCGCGCCGCCCTGCGTGGTCTTACTGACCCATCACCATGGCGACCACGTGGGGGGGGCGGCCGCGCTTGCCGAGCGCTGGTCGGTGCCGATCGCGGCGCACCCGGCCACGGCGCGGCGGCTCGCCGGGAGGGTCGACGTGTCTCACCACCTGGAGGACGGTGACACGGCTTACGGGGTCACCGCGATCTTCACGCCGGGGCACGCCGAGGGGCACCTGTGCTACGCGGTCGGCGACGCGACGATCGCGGGCGACATGGTCGCCGGTGTCGGCACGATCCTGGTCGATCCGAGCGAGGGCGACATGGCGGTGTACCTCGCGTCGCTGGAGCGCTTGCTCGCGCGGCCGCCGATGATGCTGCTGCCGGCGCACGGTCCGGAGATCGCCGATGGCCACAGAAAACTGAGCGAGTATCTCGCACACCGCCGGATGCGAGAGGCGCTGGTCGCCGCCGCGTTGCGCGACACGCCGCGCACGCTGGCCGAGCTGGTCGCCGAGGCATATCGCGACACGCCGCGCATCCTGTGGGGGCTGGCCGAGCGGTCGTTGCTTGCACATCTCGTCAAGCTCGCGCGGGAGCACCGCGCGATCGACCACGGCGACGGGCGCTGGTCGACGTGACTCCGCGCCGCTATAGTGACGCGAGGTGGGCTTCTCGTTCGATGATCTTCCCGACGTGGCGATCGCACGCGACCTGCTGCGCCGTTGGTGGGGACTGGAGCTCGGGCTGGCGGAGGCGAGCGGAGCCGGTTACGGCCGCGCATCGCACGGGGTCTGCGAGACCGTGCGCGGCGCGACGCCCGCGGCGTGCGCCCGTGCCCTGACCGACATCGCGGCCGGGTTCGCCGCCGAGGTGGGCCGCGAGCCGGTGGTGCGGATCTGCCATGCCGGCCTGATCATCATCGCGGCCCCGGTGTACGGCGCACATGGCCTGGCCGGTGTGGTCTACGCCAGCGGCGCACGCCCCGGCGAGCGGTCGCTCGACGCCGTCGCCGAGGACCTCGGCGCGATCGGCTCGCCCGACGAGGCCCGCGCGATGGCGGCCAGCACGCCGGCGCTCGACGACG
>JBGQCL010000730.1:0-4752 GCA_041495365.1 Kofleriaceae bacterium
CGATGCGCCGCACCGGCGCAGCCGCGCGAGCATGACGCCCCATCAGCCCGCGCAGCCCGCGCAGCCCGCGCAGCCCGCGCAGCCCGCGCAGCCCGCGCAGCCCGCGCAGGTACGCGGCGTCTCCGGCGACCGCCGCCGGTCACGCCCGCGGCGGCACTGCCTGCGGACCTCAGCCCGGCTTGTTGCCGCCGCCCGTGCCCTGGCCGCCACCACCCCCCGTGCCCTTGCCACCGCCGCCGCCCTTGTTGCGCTCCTGGCCCTTGCCGTCGCCCTTGCCCGAGTGGTTCGAGCCGTCCTTTCCGGTTCCGCCGCCGACCCCGCCCTGGTTCCCCTTGTCCCCGTCCTTCACGTTCGCCTTCACCCAGTCCGACGCGCGCGCGATCCGCGTGTCGATCTCCTTGGCCAGCTCGTCCGGCTTGCCCTTGGGCGTGATCGTCACCACCACCCCCTTGGCCTCGTGCTTCGCCGTCGCTCTCGCGCCCTCGGGCACGTACACCGGGCAGAGCCCCTTGGCGCCGCCGTACGCCCCCTTCTGATCGTGCACCGTGCCAGACGCCGGCCCCGCCTTCTTCTCGGCGAGCAGCTTGTCCGTGCGCTTCTGGATCGCCGCGATCGCGTCCTTGTCCACCGACTCGACCGTCACCACCACCGCCTTGCCCTTGACCGCCTGGGTCGTCTTCGCGCCGAGCACCGTGCTCGGACACATCCCCGCGCGATGCGCCATCATCTCGCCCGCCGCCGAACCCCCTGCCGCCATCGCCGCGGAGCCCGTATCGGAGCCCGCCGCCGAGCCACCCGCAGCGGCACCGGCCGCCGCCGAGCCCGCCTGCGCGCTCCCGGCCGCCGCCGCCGCGCTGTCCGAGCCTGCCGACCCCATCGCCGCCGACCCACCCGCGGCGGCCGAGCCGGTCGCGGCCGACCCTGCCGCAGCCGGCGGCGCCGCGCCCGAGCCTGCCCCGTCGGAGCTCGGCTTCTTGCATGCGGTCGAGATCGTGAGCGACGCTGCCAGTACCGCCCAGACGAAGCGCTTCATACGTCCCTCGTTCATCAGTTTACCGAGAATTTACAACGTCCTTCGCACGCGTGTCATGCCACGATGACGCCACGATGGCCATCGCCTTGCGAACCTGGCTCGTCGTCGCGGTGCTCGCCGCCGCCGGGACTGCGCGCGCCGAGCCGCCGGTGCGCCTCCCGCCCGGCTCCCACACCGACGCCCAGGGCCAGCTGGTCTCTGGACGCGGCCTCCGCGACACGAGCGACTTCCTCGCTGCCGAGCTCGCCCGCCGCGGCATCGACGTCCAGCAGATCGGCCCCTACGCCGTGCGCGGCGTCGAGCTCACCCGGTTCATCAGCCAGACCCCGTCGACGCCCTGGCTCGCCATCCACGTCCTCCGGACCTCCGGCAAGACCTTGATCTTCTTCGTCCCACGTGGCAAGAAGCCGCCCACACCTTGACGAATCGCCGCGCTCCGGTTAGCTAAAGGGCCCGCCGATTTCTCTCGGTCTACTCGGGGATCGTCTAATGGTAGGACGTCAGACTCTGGATCTGACTATCATGGTTCGAATCCATGTCCCCGAACCCGCTCAGCCCCCAGGGAATGCCAGGGGGGTGCTTGACCGGCCTGCCCACCACGGGTAGAACCACGTCTCACTTCTCCTTCGGCCCCATAGTCTAGCGGTTAGGACGTCGGCCTCTCACGCCGAAAACATGGGTTCAAGTCCCATTGGGGTCACCACTTTTCTCCAGCGGTTCGCGGCCTTTACCTCGGCTGTAGCAAACCCTGTAGCAAGCGGCAGGATCTCTCCGTCGAGGGTCGACACCCGCAGCTTGCCGACCTCGGCGCAGAGCGCCGGCCACTGCGCCCGCGTGTAGCCGCTCACCACATCGCCCTTCGAGGTGTGCGTGACCACCCGCAGGAGATCGCGGTGCGCGCCGTGCTCCTGGCACGTGGTGATGAACCACGAGCGCAGGTCATGCCTGCCCCGGTCGCGGTGCTCGCCGGCCTCGATCCGCAGCCCGAGCGCCTCCAGGTCGGCCTTGAACGCGTGCACCGCGTCGCTCGCGTCGATCGTCGTGAGGTTGCGCGTCGGCACCACGAGATCATCGGCGCCCGGCGCGCGGCCGTAGATGCGCTCCCAGTGCGACAGCTTCCACGCCGCGAGGATCTTGCCGAGCGTCGGATGTACCGGCACGCGCCGGGTGACATCGGTCTTCGTGCGGCCGGTGTCGTAGCTCGTGGCGATCACCAGCCGTCCCAGCGGCTCCAGCGTCGGATCGTAGTGGCGCCAGCGCAACCCGGCGACCTCGCCATGCCGCAGCCCCGCGATCGCCTTGAGCGCGTGCTGCACGCGGCGCTCCGGCGGAATGCGCGCGTCGCTGATCAGCTGCTCCACCTCGCGCGTGGTGTACGTCGCCGAGGTTCGCCACTCGGGATCCTTGTCGACCTTGGCCGGCAGCTCGCCGCGGTGGAGTGCGCACGGGTTGCTCTCGATCAGCTCGTCGACCAGCGCATCGCGAAACATCGTGTGCACGACGCCGTACACGCGGAGGACCGTGCGCGGCGCGATCTTGCCGGCTTGGCGCAGCGCGCGCACCATGTCGCGCACGTGCCGCGGCCTCACCTCGTCGAGCCGCATCGCCCCCAGGTGCGGAAGGATGTAGTTCACGAACCGGCCGCGGTCGGCGCGGATCGAGCGGATGCCTCGCGCCTCGCGGTCCGCGAGCCACTTCTCGCTGTATGCGGCGACCGTCACCGGCCCCGCCGCGTCGCCGGCGAGCCGGCGCTCGTCGAGCTTTCGCTGCGCCGCCGCCGCGTAGCGCTGTGCCTTGCGCCGGTCGCCCTCGGCGAACTCGGTCGTCCGCGAGATCCATGTCCCGGTCTCGTCCTTCAGACGACACCACCACCAGCCACCGCGCAGGTAGACGCTTGCCATGTCACTTGCCTCCCCGAGGGCGCCGACCATACCGGTCTTCGAGCAGGTTCACCACGATGTCGGCGGCGCTGCGCCGGTCGGCCTCGGCCTCGCGGTCGAGCGCTTCGCGCAGCCGCTTGGGGATCCGGATCGTGAGCTGATGATCTCGTTTCTCAGCACGGCGCGGCATGTGTTGTGTCCCATTGTAATGCGTCGCAAGTCAGCGGGCAAGCTCATCCGAAGTCGCGCGCAGCGAGCTGTTCCGGCGTCAGCTCGCCAGCTTTCCGACGGCCCCCGCCGCGCATGAGCTGGTCGAGATCGGCGCGCCGGATCCGCAGCTCGCGGCCGGCGTGGAGCGCCCGGAGCTTGCCCTGGTCGAGCCAGCGCCGGATCGACCGGGGCGAGACCTTGGCGTACTGCGCCGCCTCGGCGGTCGACAGCAGCTCGGCCGCCGCGGGCCGCTCGGCCAGCGCGGCACGCACCCGAGCGTCGACCTCGACGCGTACCAGCTCGGCGATCGCGCGCGCCAGGCTCGCCATGGCATCGGACGTGGCGCTGAACTCGGTCGCTGTCGGCCGGTGATGCGGCTGCGGCTTGCGCCGACGGTTCGTGCCGATGCTCGCCGGTGGCTCGCTCGGTGGTGCCGTCGGGTCGCCCGTGCGCGGCGCGTCGGTCGGGGTATCGCTCGCCATCGTCGGGCCCCTCTGCTGTGGTCGGTCGTGCTCGTCTGAGCCCGTCATCGGGCACCCCCTGGACAGGCCGCGGTCGGCGGCGAGGTCAAATCGCGCTGAAACGGGCCCTGGCGTGCCGTAGGCGCGCGGTTGTTCTGAATGCCATCGTCATGCGGCGGTGGGTGAGCGGCCCTCGACACTCGCCATACCTCTGAGTGCCCGTGGGTCCGGCGCCCCGTCGTTTTCAGACGCGGTCGCGGCGTCGGTGCCGATTGACGCGGATTGTTCTCAGGGTCTGCCATCGTCAGGCCTCAGGTGCCTGTGGTGCCTGTCGAATCCCTACCGCTGCTCCACTCCTCCAAATCGCCCTCAATCTCGTCCCATCCCAGGATCCAAAGTAGTAAGCAGGGTATTCAATCGGCACCATGGGCACCCGTTTCTGTAGGTTGGCGTACCGTCTGAGCAATAGCGGTGCCCATAGGGGGTGACTCCAATGGGCACCCGTCCCCAATGGGCACCGCAATGGGCACCCGTTTGGGCACCCGTTCGATTTTCTCGATCCGCCACCCCCGTTTGCCGTGGTTGCGTGGCAAACGGCCGGCACGGACGCCGTGATCGGTCAGCGCCGGCGCGATCCTGGCCAGCGCTGACGCCATGCCGCGCGCGGTCCGCGGCCATGCCTTGTCGTGCGCAACGGTGGCATCCACGCGAGCGGTAAGAGCGGCGAGCAGATCCGCGGCAGTACCGGACCATTCCGGATCGATCCGGCTGGACATCCACTCGCAGATCGGCCTGGCGACGATCGACGCGTCGAGCGCCAGATCGGTGACCTCGTCGGCCTGGTCAGCGAGCGCGCCGATGATCGACGCGTCGTCCTTCAGACCGAGCGCCGGCTCCGCTGCGGTCGCCCATGCCGCCCAGTCCGCGAGCCGCGGCAGACACTTGAGCTTGAGCCCGTCGCGTCGCTCCAACGCGGTAGAGACGGCCGTGTACAACGCGCCGAGGATCTGCGGCCACGCCTCTTGCCAGCGTTCGTCGAGTAGGCGCTCGGTTTCGCGGTGCTCGGGTGCGATCGCCTCGAGATCGACGAGCAGACACCGATCGAGCAGATCGGGCGCCGTCACGACGTCGGTGATCCCGGTGAGGATCGTCGGGCGCTGCACGTCGA
>JBGQCL010000731.1:0-4745 GCA_041495365.1 Kofleriaceae bacterium
CGCTCGCCTGCGGTCTGGCGCCCGGCGTCGCCGGGGCCGATGACCAGGCTCCACCGCCGCCGCCGCCGCCGCCTTATCCGTCCGCGTCCGCGTCCGGGTCCGGGTCCGGGCCCGCACCTGCTCCGCCGCTCTATCCGCCGCCGCCCGCCGGCGCGCCGCCGGGCTACGCGCCGCCGGGTTACGCACCGTCGGCCGCGCAGCCGCCCGGCATGCCGGTCTACGGTCCCGAGGAGATCACCGAGTTCGACGACAGCGCGCCGGTGCCGTACGGCTACACCCGGGTGACGCGGACGCACAAGGGCCTGATCATCGGCGGCGCGGTGACGCTCGGCGCGACCTACCTCGCGACGGCGTTCATCGGCGCGGTGGCAGCGGACTTCCTCAAGGCCGAGGGCTCGAACACCAGCGTCGGCCCGGTCTTCCTCCCGGTCGCCGGTCCGTTCCTCGAGATCGGGCAGACCGACAGCGCGGTCGCGCGGTTCTACCTGGCGGTGTCGGGCGCCGGGCAGGCCGCCGGGGCGATCATGCTGCTGTACGGGCTCAGCAGCTCGCACACGGTGCTCGTGCGCAATGATCAGCTGATCGTCACCTCGATCGCGCCGCTGATCGCCCCCGGCGCCTCGGGGCTGTCGGTCGTGGGGCGGTTCTAGATTGCGAGCACGGGATTGCACCTCGAGTCCGACGTGCCGATCGGGACCCGTCCTACGCTGCTCACCTGTGACCACGGGCTCGCCGTGAACTGGCCGTGAACCGGCCATGAACCGGCCGTGATCGCCGCGTCCGACCGCGCGCGATGATGATAGCGTCGGTGCGGGAGGTCTCGTGATCGACATGACTCCGCACCATCGCGCGAAGCGAGCCCGGAGCTGGGGACCCTGCCTGGCGATCGCGATGATCGGCCTCGCGCCCGGCCTCGCCGCGGCCGACGACCCGGCGCCACCGCCGCCGGCCGCTTCGCCGGCGCTCGCGCCGGCGCCGTACCAACCGCCGGGAGGCGCACCTCCCGGCGCTCCACCGGACGACGGGCCACCGGGCTACGGGCCTCCGGCCTACGCCGCGCAGCCGCCCGGCATGCCGGTCTACGGTCCCGAGGAGATCACCGACGTCGACGACAGCGCACCGGTGCCGTACGGCTACACCAAGGTGTCTCGGAAGCGCAAGGGCCTGATCATCGGCGGCGCGGTGACGCTCGGGGTGACCTACCTCACCACGGCCGTCGTGGCCACGGCGTTCGTGGTCGGCGGGTTCGTCCTCTTCCCTGTCGGTAGCGACTCCACGAAGTACACCCGGCTGTACCTCCCGGTCGTCGGTCCGTTCCTGGCGATCGGGCAGTTCGACCGCCCGAGAGACCAGTTCTACCTGGCAGTGTCGGGGCTCGGGCAGACCGCCGGGGCTCTCATGCTGGTCTACGGGATCGCCAGCCCGCGGAGGATGCTCGTGCGCAATGATCGGCTGATCGTCACCTCGGTCGCGCCGATGATCGCCCCGGGCGCCACGGGGCTGTCGGTCGTGGGGCGGTTCTAGATCGCGGCCGGCCTTACGCGGCCACGCCTGGATTCTGCAGGGGAGCCGAAATGTTAGAATCATATCCAGCGGGAGTTCATGGTGAGCGGTTCGACCTCTGCGCCGAGCTGACGGCCGCCGGCCAATTCCAGGCAGCAGAGCACCACCGGGGAGCGGCGTAATGCTGCACCCAGCTGCACGACGCCCCCTCCAACTTGGTTGAGACTTGCGGCCAGTGGGTTGGGCGGCGCAAGAGAGGCTGTAGGTAGTGCGGCCGGACAGACAGGGAGGGATTCGCGATGGACATTGACCGCCGGCCGCAGCGCGCCCCGACCACAGGTGCTGCAGCCACCGATGACGCGGTGATGCCGGGCAAGCGCACCCTGACCGAAAGCCTTGTTGTGCAGAGCCGCGAACCCGCCTCCGCTTCCGATGCCCAGCTCGCCGAGAGCGGGCTCGCGGCATCGGCGCCAGCTTCGCTCCCGGTCTCGGCAAGCAGCAGACCACCGCCGGCGCTGCAGACGCTGTTCGGGGTTCAGCGCGCTTCGACCGCCGCGCCGGTCGAAGATCCTGTTTCGGGGATCCACGCGCACGTCCCCGGCGAGGGCGAAGCCCCCTCTCCCACAACGGGGCCGGCTCGCGGCCTCGGTGCTGCACCGGTCCCGTCGGCGGCCAGCGGTGCGTCGGTGCAGCGCAAGCAGCTGCCGAGCCGCGACGAGGAGCCGGCCACGCCCGTGCTCTCCGGGGTCGCCGATGGCGTCGCCGGCGCGGGGGCGCCCCTGCCGTACCTCGGCGCGATCCAGCGCGCGTTCGGCCCCGCGCACGATCTCTCTTCCGTGCGCGCGCACGAGGGTGGCCGCGCCGCGACCTCCGCCACGCGCATCTCGGCTGAGGCCTACGCCGTCGGCAGCCAGGTCGCCTTCCGGGCCGCGCCCGATCTGCGCCTGGCCGCGCACGAGGCAGCGCACGTGGTGCAGCAACGGAGCGGTGCAGTCGCGCCGGGGCTCGGCCAGGCCGGCGATGCCCACGAGCGCGCCGCCGACGAGGTGGCCGAGCGGGTGGCGCGCGGCGAACCGGCCGGGCACCTCCTGCCGGCGCCGGGCAGCGAGACGGCGCCGCGCGCGGTGCAGCGGCGAAAGCTGGCGAATGGCGACGTGGTTCCCGACGACCTACAGGTCACCTGGGCCGGCGATCCGTTCACCATCACCTTCGATCATCAGGGTGGCAGCTCGTACGGCCGCTTCGTCTTCACCATGCACTACACCGGCCCGCACCCGGTCGATGGCCCGTTCATCGACCAGAGCGCCAAGGTGGTCACCGTCAGCGCCGGCTCGATCGGCGCACAGACCCTGGCCGCGTCGGTGGTCCGCCAGGTCGGTACCACGCTGACCGTCGATCTCTACGGCGACAACACCACGCTGGTGAAGCTGATCGACAAGCCGGGCTTCGATCCGCCGAAGGCGCTGAACAGTGGGCGCCGGCACACGCTCGGCATCGAGGTCAACGGCACTGCGCGCGCCGACTCCGCCGGCATCTGGATCAAGGATCCAGCCGCGTCGCCGATCGCCGCGCCGACCATCCAGGACGACGTGCCGGGCGAGAACCCGCAGTCGTGGATGAACATCACCGCCGGCGGTGTCGTCGACGAGATGCGCATCGACGGCGACGGTGACCAGTCCAAGGAGCTGCTGGTCAGCATCAGCGCCAAGGATTACTGGCCCGATCCCGAGCGCAAGGACGTCGCGCGCCACGTCAAGGTCGAGGTCGAGCAGCTGTCCTCCGCGCAGACACGCAGCTTCGAGCTCGAGCTGCCGCGCCCGGCCTCGCTCGGCTCGCTGTTTCCGCTGGTCCGCGAGGTCACCGACGGCAAGGCACCGACCCGGATCTCGCTCGTCCTGCCCACCGATTCGCAGCTCCTGACCATCGATCCGCCCACGCGCGACAGTGCCGACGTGGTCTACGGCTCGCACGCACTCGGCAAGAGCTTCCCGCTGCGCTTCCCCGCCGAGGCCAAGGGCACGCTGGCGATCGCCGGGGCCAACATCACAAGCTCGTCGCCGGCTTCGACAAGTGGATCGGCAAACGTCTCAAGCAGACGGGCAACGCGCAGCTCGCCGCGCAGGACGAGGCGTTCGGCCAGATGCGCGACCAGCTGCATACGCTCGACGGCAAGCAGGCCAAGCGGCTGTACGCGGTGTTTCACTCCGAGGAGCAACTCAAGACCGACGGCCGGCTCATCGAGGTGCCGCTCTCACTCTACTACTGGCGTGAGGGGGACACCTGGCATCTCAAGGATCTGACCAACCCGGCCAACCCGTTCGAGGACACGCTCGCGGTCGGCAAGCCCGACGAGACCGAGCCGTCGGACGCGCTGTTCGTCAAGCTCGACGCCAAGATCCATTTTCCCAAGGGCATCATCCACTTTCAGGTCCCTAGAGGGCGCGGCGGTCAGGTCAAGACCACTGCACCGACGAGCTGGCACGAATACCTGGCCTACATCGGCATGGGCGTGGCGCTCGTCGGCACCACGCTGGTCACCTTCGGTACCGGCACCGTGGTCGTCGCCGGCACCTGGATCCTGGCCGGCTCGGGCGTGATCGGCGCGGTGGCGGCGGGCGGCGATCTCGCCGAGCACCTCGAGCACGGCAACCTCGACGCCACGACGGCGGTGATCGACATCGCGCAGATCGTCGCCGGGC
The DNA here is from genome assembly GCA_041495365.1 of Kofleriaceae bacterium. Classification (GTDB taxonomy): domain Bacteria; phylum Myxococcota_A; class Polyangia; order Haliangiales; family Haliangiaceae; genus JABFXX01. Next base: position 4,203 of record JBGQCL010000731.1, read on the forward strand.
TGGCAGGCGCCGCAGCGCTGGCGCAGGGCGCGATCGCGCTCGACGCGGCCAACGCGGGCACGCCGTGGGCGGGCAAGTGGGCGCAGCTGGCCGTGTTCGGCGAGAAGACCAGGTACATTCCGCTCGGCACCAAGGTCGCCGCCGACGTCGTGACCGTGGTGGCGATGGCCGGCAAGACGGCCGAGCAGCTCGATCAGATCGAGAGCTCGGGCGGGTCGCGCGCCGATCGCGATCGGGCCAAGGCGCAGCTGCTGGCCCAGTTCGCGCTCAGCGGTGGGCTCGTCGCGCTCAGCATCAAGGGCGACCTCGGCACGCTCGGCAAGGGCCGGACGCTCCGGCTGTACATGCCCAAGGAGGGTCCACCCGTTGCGCTGCTGAGCGGCATGGAGGCGCCGACCGGCCTCAAGTTCAGTCAGAAGGACGTGGGGGCGCGGACCGGTGACGGCGAGCTGACGATCGAGGAGCTCACGGAGAACATGAAGAAGGGCGGCTGGGACGGCGAGCCGATCCATGTGGTCGAGCTCGCCGATGGCAGCACGGTGA
>JBGQCL010000732.1:0-4692 GCA_041495365.1 Kofleriaceae bacterium
GCGGTGCTCGTGATCGCCGCGACCAGCGAGGAGCTCGGCACGACGCTGCGCGCGATCGACGTGGTCGGCTCGGACGACGGCGGCCACCTGATCGCGCTGCTCCCCGAGGCCGATCCGAAGACCGCGCTCGAGCTGGCGGCGGTCGCGCTGCGCGCGGTGTGCACCGCGGCCCCCGAGGCCCGCATCGGCGTCGCGCTGTGCCCGTCGGATGCGACCGATGGCGACAGCCTGATCATGATCGCGCGCGCGGCGCTGCAGGCGGCCCGGCCCGCTGGCATCGGGCGCGCCGCGGACACATTCGAGCGGCGGGCGCTGGGCGACCGCGAGGTCGTGATCGGTCACCCCGCGACGGTCCGGGTGTTCGAGCTCCTGAAGCGACTCGCGGCGTCGAACCTCCCGGTGCTGATCATCGGCGAGACCGGCGTCGGCAAGGAGAACGCCGCATACGCCGTGCATCATTACTCGGCGCGCGCGGCGCGGCCGTTCGTCGCACTCAACTGCGCGGCGCTGCCCGAAGCGCTGGTCGAGAGCCAGCTGTTCGGCCACGAGCGCGGCGCGTTCACCGGGGCGACCTCGGCGCACGCCGGCGTGTTCGAGGTGGCGTCGGGCGGCACGCTGTTCCTCGACGAGCTGGGCGAGCTGGCGCTGCCGGTGCAGGCCAAGCTGCTGCGCGCGATCGAGACCCAGCGGATCACGCGCGTGGGCGAGACCCGCGAGCGCGAGGTCGATGTCCGGCTCGTCGCGGCGACCAACCGCATGCTCGACAGGGAGGTGGCTGCAGGACGGTTCCGTCAGGACCTGTACTTCCGGCTAGGCGGCGCGCGCGTCCACCTGCCGCCGCTGCGCGACCGGCTGTGCGAGATCCCGATCCTGTTTCGCGACTTCGTGGCGGCCGCGGCGCGCCGGCAGGACCGGGAGCCGCCGGAGCCGGCGCCGCAGGTGATCCGTCAGCTTCTTTCGTATGCGTGGCCGGGCAACGTCCGCGAGCTCAAGCACGTGGCGGAGTTCCTCGCGGCGACGGTCGAGGACGACCGCATCGAGCCGAGCGACCTGCCGCCCGAGTTGGCGGTGGCTGCGCCGGTGGCGGTGCGACCCAGGCCGCCGGCCGACCCGGCGGCGCCGATGCGGCGGCTCGCCGACGAGCTGGAGGAGATCGAGCGCCAGCGCATGACCGAGGCGCTGGCCAAGACGGCCGGCGTCAAGACCCGGGCAGCGGCGCTGCTCGGCATGCCGATCCGCACCTTCAACATGAAGGTCAAGCAGTACGGTCTGTGACCGGCGAGGCGCCTCGACGCTGCCTGGCAAGTCTTGCCTATAGGTAGGAAGTGCACGGCCTCGGGCGATGACCTCGGTGCCTTGCGCGTCGCTGCCCCGATCGCGCGAGCAGCGGAACGCCGGCACGCCGCCTGCTTGGTCGGCAGAACATGCGGAGACTGGGCATCATCGAGCTGTGCGCCGTGGCGGGGGTGCTGACGACGACAGGGATCTCGGCCGCCGACGAGATCTCGACCATCGCGCTGAGCGATGCGGGTCCGGATCAGAACATCCCGACCGATCACTCGTTCTACGTCGCGGGCGACGCGGGCAAGAACACGATCGCGGTCCAGGCGGTGATCGCGCGCAAGGGATCACCGGCGATGTTCGGCAGCGACGGCCCCACCTGCAGCAGGCTCGCCGAGCTCCTGCACATCGATCGCGTGGCCGCGACGCCGCTCGACGCCGGCGTGCACAATGCGTTCAAGCTGTTTCCTTCGGCCGCGCCCGACGTGCGCGACGGCAACGTCCTGGTCTCGGCGCGGTGGACGCGACCGGCCACCGGCGATGCCCCAGCGTACAAGGTGCTGGTGCCCACCGACGAGACCTTCTTTGGGCCGGGCTACTCGTACTGCCTCTATGTCCTCAAGCAGACCCAGAAGGTCGACGACGTCACGATCCTCGCCGCGATCGACAAGGTCGTCACCGAGCTCGACCGCTGCGCGGCTAGGGATGACGTCGCGAAGGCGGCGAACGAGACCGCCGCGACGCCCGCGATTGCTGCCTGCAAGGCCCGAGCACAGCAGCGGTTCGACTCCGCGATCGACAAGCTGCTCGACAGCGCGCTGCTCGTCGTCGCGTCCGGCGCCCGGGCCAAGCCGAGCTGCGCCGGCGGCAAACCCCCGGGCAAGAAGCCGAGCGATCGCGACTCGGCCTACTGCGCGCTGGCCGACGCCGTCACCGTCGCGCTCGGCCTCGCAGAGACCGTGTACCTCAAGCGCACCGCGCTCGATGTCGCGCTCGCCGCCACCACCGGCGCCGACCTTCCGCGCGGCTGGCTGAGCACCTCGGGCGACAACGCCGACCTCGGCCGGGCGGTGGTCACGATGCTGACCAGCCAGGGCAGCCTGTTCCCTTTTCGCACCCAGGAGACCAAGCCCGGCAGCGCGCTTCGCGAGATCACGGCGACGCGGAGTGCGACCGTCGAGCACGTCACGCGAGATGGCCAGATCGCGGTCGCGTACGTATCGATCCTCGATGACGACCTGCACATCAGGGTCGCGAGCTCCGACGCACCGACCGCCGCGCAGACCCGTGTGCTCGACGGGGTCACCACCGACGACCTCGCGGTGGCCAGCGGAGTCACTCTCCACGACCTCCTGTTGCTGCGCCGCGGTGTCATCCACGCCGCCGCCGACACGACCTTGACCGAGCTCCGCGCGGCGGTCCGCAAGGTGGCGCTCCGGCCGGCATGGACCGCCGGCGAGCGCGTCTACTTCGAGGCCGTGCGAGATCGCATCGGCCGGATGTTCGAGCTCGCCAGCGGTCCGACCCCCGCGACGCTCGAGGAAGAAACGCCTGCGGCAGTCCGCGTCCACATCAAGAACTGGCTCGTGCGCGACGCGGTGCTGCCAGCCAGCGTGAGGATGGTCGCAGACAACCTCAAGACGCTCGTCGCACAGAAGCTGGCATTCGACGCCGCGACCGACAACCTGACGTTCGTCGCGTCGGCGCAGTCCCAGCTGGGCGGTCCCCAGCCCATCCCGTTCCACATCGGGTTCGATCAGAAGACCTGGTTGTTCTCCTACGTCACGCCCACCGTCGGCTACGCCCAGATCGACAGCCACGACGGCTGGTTCTCGACGCTGTACTTCGCGGCGCAGATCCACCTGTTCCCGAATCCGGTCGACGATCCGATGTGGCGCCACGGCGTTGCGCGTGACCTCAAGCGCTCGTTTGCGCTCGAGCTCGGGCTCGGGAGCAACCTGTCGTCGTTCGGGCCAGACAACCGCTACCGCGGCGTGTTCGGACTGCCGGCGCCGTTCGTCGCGATCGCCGTGCACCCGCTGCCGTACACATCGGTCAGCTTCGGTGAGGCGCTGGTCGAGCGGCGCAGCTCCGTGCTGTCGGTGGAGTCTCCCCACTGGGCTCCGAGCTTCTTCATCGGGCTCAACGTGCAGCTCAACGTCCCCGACCTCATCCGCAGCCAGAAACCCAGCACTCCTTCCGTCGAGTCGTCGACGGGCAACCATTGAGGATCCGATGCCGAACGTACTCAGCAGCATCACCGCTTTCCCGACCTCCATCGCGTCCGGGGGTTCCACCCGGATCACGATCGCGTACGAGGCGACGCAGCTCGGCACCATCGAGTTCACCTGCTCCCCGCCGTTCACGGTCTCGCCGGCGTCGACCTCGGTCGCGCCGGATCCCGACGGCCGGGCGTCGCTGAGTTTGACGATCCGCCGGCGCGATCCCGATCCCGCGCCGGAGCGCTGCGACGTGCTCGCGACGTTCTTCTCGTCGTCTCTGCACTTCTTCGTGGAGGTGAAGCGATGAGGCACGGATCGCTCGTGGGGCTCGCGATCGCGCTCGTCGCGTGCGGCGGCGAGCAGATCTCATCCTCCGGACCGACGGTGTCGGTGCTGCGGCAAACTAGCGCGCCGTGCTTCGAGCTGATGGCGAGCCCGCAGCCCGTCGCCGGACTCGGCCCGATGCTGTGTCCCGGCACGGGGGGCAACACCCAGCTGCTCGCCGGGATCGACCTGGTGGAGCTCGTGATCGACTATGGCGAGATCGACTTCCCCGCCGGCGCGAGCATCCCGGCGCCGACCGTGGTCGTGCTCGCCGATGGCAAGCCGACGACGAGCTCGGCGAGCATCGTGCAGCAACAGCACATGGACGACCATACCTACTACCTGGCGACGTTCACCGCGCCGGACGTGCTGTCCAACGACGTGCAGATCACCGTGTCGGTCACCACCGGCTACGCCAGCAACGTGGCGACGATGTATCAGACCGTGGCTCCCCGCGCGATGCTGAGCGTGCTGGCGAAGGCGCCCGCGGGCTGCTTCACGCTCGCCGACGGCGTCGCTCCCGCGCCCGAGCTCGCGCTGGCGAACCTGTGCGACCCGATGGTGCCGGCCGCGGTCCACGCCGGGGTCGACGCGCTCGAGCTGGTCGTGGACTACGACACGAGCCCCAACGTGAGTCCGGACATCGCCTCGACCACGGCGATCCCGGCACCTTCGGTGGTGATGCTGATCGACGGCGAGGCGCAGCCGTCCGTTGCAGTGGGCCCCGAGCAGCACACCGCGGCCAATCGCCGCTACTTCACCGCCCAGCTGCACGCGCCGGCCACGCCGTCGCGGGACGTGGTGTTCCAGGTCAGGACGGCGCCTGGCGCGATCCCGACCCGGGCGCGGATCGAGACCGGCGCCA
>JBGQCL010000733.1:0-4680 GCA_041495365.1 Kofleriaceae bacterium
AGGGCAGTCCACGTGCGCGTAGTGCCGCTTGTCGCTCTCGTACTCCACGTGCGCCGTCGAGATCGTGATCCCCCGTGCCTTCTCCTCCGGCGCCTTGTCGATCTGGTCGAATGCCGTGAACTTCGCCAGCCCCTTGCCGGCCTGCACCTTCGTGATCGCCGCCGTCAACGTCGTCTTGCCGTGGTCGACGTGACCGATCGTTCCGATGTTGACGTGCGGCTTGTTGCGGACGAACTTTTCTTTCGACACGGCTGTCTCCCTGGGTTACGTAGCCGAGCCCTCGGCGAGAATTGAACTCGCGACCCCTTCCTTACCAAGGAAGTGCACTGCCACTGTGCTACGAGGGCGGAGGTGGTGGTTGCTTGCGCTTGTGCTGGCCTCGGTGACTCTTTGGAGCGGGCGAAGGGACTCGAACCCTCGACAACCAGCTTGGAAGGCTGGAGCTCTACCAGCTGAGCTACACCCGCAATCCTTTCATCTTCCTATTCTTATTGCGCCTGGTGCGCCTTGCGCCTGGTGCGCCGGGTCGCCGCCTCGGCCGCTGTCCTGGTGGGGGTCCTGGGTCTCCCTGGGTTCGATCGACGTTCGGGTCCTGGCCTGGGGGCCTGGATCGTGGAGGGAGGTGGATTCGAACCACCGAAGGCATAAGCCGGCAGATTTACAGTCTGCTCCCTTTGGCCGCTCGGGCATCCCTCCAACTATTTGGCGAAGCTAGTATTTCTCGGAGCTGGCGGTGGGACTCGAACCCGCGACCTCCTGATTACAAGTCAGGTGCTCTACCGGTTGAGCTACGCCAGCAGGATTGCTCGGGTAAGGCCGGTCGGAGGCCAGCACGTATAGACGACGCTCCCAGGCTCGTCAAGTGCCGTCGCGATCGGTTGGTCGGGATCTCGGCGATCAGTCGGCCGGTACAACATAGCTGCTCGGAGTGTCGCGCGCCAGCAGCTCCATGATTGCCGCGGCTTGCCGCTCGCTTCCCCGGCTCCAGGCAGTGTCGACGCCGTACGCCTTCGCGAGCTCGACGTTCATCCGGTGGCCCTCCAGCGCCTTCTCCAGATCCGGGCGGACCCGGGTGTGGACGTCCGCGACATACGTGGGTCGGGTGGCGACCTCGATCCGGTGGGGGTACGGCGCGTGGACGTGCGCCTCCCACAGCTCGACGAAGATCTGCGACATCTGGTAGCCGGCGGCGGTCGCCCAGTACGCCTGGTGGAAGCGCAGGTCCTCGCGCCAGCGGTCGTAGGCCTCGGCGGCGAGTGCGCGCTTGACATCGAGGTCTGCGACCATCTCGTCATCGCCGGTGCGGACGGCGCGCTCGGCGAACCGCCGATGCAGGAGCTCGCCGCGGTAGTAGTGCGCCATCGCGATGTAGTACGGGTCGTCGATCCGCGGGGCTTTTCGCCACTCGGCCACCGCGGCCGACAGCGAGGCCTCCGCGGCGTCGTAGCGGTGCTGCTCGAGCTCGACGTAGCCGCGCCGCGCGAGCGCCTCGACCCGATCGGCGAACGTGAGGTGGGGGCGCGCCAGCGCGGCGTCCAGGGTCGCCGCGGCCTCCGCCCATTGCTGATGGTCGGCCTGGAGCGCCGCCATGTAGAGCTGGCCCTCGACCGACTCACGCGCGTCCGGGTAGCGGGCGACCAGCTCCTGCAGCGCCGTGAGGGTCGCCGTCAGGTCGCCCTCGCCGTCATGGAGCGCTGCGATGTCGAACAGCGCGACCGGGGCGTACTGCGACTCGGGGAACTCGGCGACCAGCTGACGGTACCGCCCGATCGCCTCGCGCCGCCGCCCGGCCCGGGCCGCTGCGCCGGCCTGCTGGAACAGGTCGGCCGACGCGACCGAGGTCAGCTCGGGTTCACCGCCGGGCGCAGGTGTGTGCGCCGTGATCCGGATGATGTCGAGGTCCACCACGCGGGGATCCCGGCCGGGCAGCGCTTCGCGCTCGCGGCGGTCCGGCGGCCGCGCGGGCGCAGCAGCCCGCGCGGCCGCGAGATCGCGCGCCGGCGCCGCACCGGCGTCCGGGGTGTGGGCGATCGGCCGCGGCGCGGCGCCGCAGCCCGCGATCACGGTGAGGCTCAGCCCCCACACAGCGGCGAGGTGCGTGGCGCGCGCGAGGTACCGCATGCCCCAGTTTATGACGTATCCGGCGCGCCACCGGTGCGGCTCGATCTAGCCACGGGTTTCGCTTGACTGTCCGGCTGTCACACCGCTCTGCTACTCCTGGCAGCATCGATGAAGATCGCGTTCACGTACAACCTCCGGCTGACCGACGTCCGCGAGACCGAGAAGGAAGCCGAGTACGACAGTGCAGAGACGGTGAGCGCGATCGCGGCAGCGCTCGAGGTCGCCGGCCACGAGGTCGAGAAGGTCGAGGTCTCGGGGCCGGCGTCGAACCTGTTCGAGCGCCTCGAGCAGATCGATCCGGACATCATCTTCAACACCGCCGAGGGCCAGGGCGGCCGGATGCGCGAGGCGTTCTACCCGGCGCTGTTCGACGAGCTCGGCATCCCGTACACCGGCAGCGACGCGTACACCAACGCGGTCACGCTCGACAAGTGGCTCACCAAGCTGATCGTGTCGCGCGCGAACATCGACACCGCGCGCAGCCAGCTGGTCACGGTGCGCAACTTCGACCAGGTGATCGAGCGCGGCGCGGGCCTGGCGTTCCCGGTGATCGTCAAGCCCAACCACGAGGGCTCGAGCAAGGGCATCTACAACGGCGCGCTCGGGTCGTCGGTGGTCAAGGACCCCAAGGACCTGCCCGGGGTGCTCAAGAGCGCGCTGCGCCAGTACCCCGACGGCGTCCTGGTCGAGGAGTACATCGCCGGGCTCGACATCGCGGTCGGCTTCATCGAGGGGGTCGGCCACGACGACGGCCTGCTCACGCCCGTCGAGGTGATGTTCGATCCGTCGCCCGGGACCAGCGAGCGCGGGTTCAACATCTACGACTACCGGCTCAAGAACGTCGAGCCCGGCAAGGTCCAGTACCGCTGCCCGGCCAACCTGCCGCGCGACGTCGCGGCGCGGGTACGCAGCATCTCGAGCGAGGCGATCCGCGTGCTCGGGCTGCGCGACCTGGCGCGGCTCGACTACCGGGTCACCGCGGAGGGACGGATCTACCTGCTCGAGGCCAACGCGCTGCCGGCGCTGGCGTCCAGCTCATCGCTGTTCGCGGCGACCGCGCAGGTCGGCCTGACCTACACCGCGACGATCGCCGCGGTGCTCAACGCCGCGGCGCTGCGCTCGGGCCTGGCGACGGCGAGCCAGCTCGGGGTCGGCCGCCAGCGCAGGGCGCAGCCGATCCGCGTCGGGTTCACCTACAACGTCAAGCGCAGCCACGACGGCGACGACGAGGCCGAGTGGGATCCGCCGGAGACGATCATCGCGATCGCCAACGCGCTGGCCCGCCAGGGCCACATCGTGGTCCACCTCGAGGCCACGCCCGACCTGCCGCGGGTGCTGGCCGAGGCCGATGTCGACCTGATCTTCAACATCGCCGAGGGCGTCGAGGGCCGGAACCGCGAGGCCCAGGTCCCGGCGCTGTGCGAGCTGCTGGGCATCCCGTACACCGGGTCGGACTCGGCGACCCTGGCGATCGCGCTCGACAAGGCGCTGGGCAAGAAGGTGCTGCTGCAACACGACATCCTGACCCCGAAGTTCCAGGTCATGGAGTCGGCGCGCGAGCGGCTGTCACCCGACATGAAGTTCCCGCTGATCGTCAAGCCCAACGCCGAGGGCTCGAGCAAGGGCATCGCGTCGACCAGCGTGTGCGACACCGAGGACGAGCTGCGCGCGGCGGTCAAGAGCATCATCGAGCGCTACCGCCAGCCCGCGCTGGTCGAGGAGTACATCGCCGGCCGCGAGTTCACGGTCGGCCTGCTCGGCGACAAGCGGCCGCGCGTGCTGCCGCCCATGGAGATCAAGTTCAAGAAGGCAACCAAGCGGCCGGTCTACGACTACGCGGTCAAGCAGGAGTGGGAGGAGCACGTCTACTACGAGTGCCCGGCCAAGCTGACCGACGCCGAGCAGAAGGCGATCGAGAAGATCGCGCGCGCGACGTTCTGGGCGCTCGACTGCCGCGACGTCGCCCGGGTCGACCTGCGGATGGACGCCGACGGCCGGATCTACGTGCTGGAGGTCAACCCGCTCCCCGGCTTGACCCCCGGCTACTCGGACCTGGTGCTGATCGCCCAGGCGGCCGGGATGGAATACGATCAGCTGATCGCCGAGATCATGGTCGGCGGGTTGCGCCGGATGAAGGACAAGCGGCGCGAGGAGCGCGAGCTGGAGCGCGAGCGCGAGGCGCAAAGCAAGGACCTCGCCAAGCTCGCCGACAAGGACAAGGGCGAGAAGAAGCGGCCGGTCGCCAAGCTGCCGCCGACGGTCGCGGCGGCCAGCGGCAACGGCGGCAACGGCAACGGCAGCAACGGCAACGGCAACGGCAACGGCGGCAACGGCAACGAGGCCGCGCCGGTGCGGGTCAAGCGTGAGCGATCGGAGCCGGGGACCCAGGTCGCCACCGCCGAGCGGGCGCGCCCTGAGCCGGCCGCCCCGCCCGAATCGATCGACGCACCGCCTGCGACCGCGACCTAGTCAGGAGCCCGTAGAAGCCCGTAGGGTGTAGCGCGCAGGAGAACGCCCACACGCGAATCGCCGGGGGCTGCTGCGCGGATGGGTGTCGGG
>JBGQCL010000734.1:0-4680 GCA_041495365.1 Kofleriaceae bacterium
CGTCCTCCGCGACGATGCCACCACCGGCGCCCGGCTCAAGGCCGAGCTCGCCGCCCTGCTCGGCTCTGACGGCCCGTCGAAGGACCTGCTCGCCGACTGGAAGAAGCGCTTCCCACCCCCCGGTGGCCGCGGCAAGGCGAAGAAGGCAGCCGCGGTGGTGGCCGAGCCGCCGGACGACGAGGACGAAGACTGATGCGCCGCCCCAGGGCGAGACCTACGAGCGCGTCTCATCGTCGTGCGCCTTGCACCCGATCGCGGTCGTTCTATGCTCGGCGGGCCTCCCTCGCTCGCGGGATCTGGACACGGGCGCTGTCCAGATCTTGCCTGCGGTCCCTCAGCCCATGGATACCCGGACCGTGACGGAACGAATCAGCGTGCGACCGGAGCTGCTGCGCTGGGCGTGTGAACGCGCCGGCAAGGACATCGTCGACTACGCCGGTCGCTTCCCCAGGCTCGAAGCATGGGTGCGCGCCGACGGGGCTCCCACGCTCAAGCAGCTCGAGGAGTTCGCCGCGGCGACTCACACGCCGCTCGGCTACCTGCTCCTCGACCAGCCTCCTGTGGAGGAGGTCCCGATTCCCGACTTCCGGACCATCGCCGCACGCGACGTCCGGCGCCCCAGTCCCGACCTGCTCGAGACCATCTACGTGTGCCAGCAACGACAGGAGTGGTACCGCGAGTTTGCGCGCACACACGGTGCTACGCCGCTGGCGTTCGCAGGTTCCGCTCGCGTCGCCGACGATGTCGTCGCAACAGCTCGGCGGATGCGCGACGTTCTTCAGCTCGGGCTCGTCGAGCAGCGACACATGTCGACCTGGGAGGAGGCGCTCCGGTGGTTCATCGGCCAGGCCGATGCGGCCGGGGTGATGGTGATGTGCAGCGGCGTGGTGCTGAACAACAACCGCCGCCGCCTGGATCCCGAGGAGTTCCGGGGCTTCGCGCTCGCGGACGATCTCGCACCGCTGATCTTCATCAACGGCGCAGACACGAAGGCGGCGCAGATGTTCACGCTCGCGCACGAGCTCGCGCACGTGTGGCTCGGCCAATCGGGCGTGTCCAGCCCCGATGCCGCCCGACCGACCTCGCAGGACGTGGAGCGCTGGTGCAACCGCGTCGCCGCGGAGCTGCTCGTCCCGCTCGCGGAGTTCCGCAAGACGTATGACCACCGCCGGCCCGTCCCGGACGAGATGGCTCGGCTCGCCCGGTACTTCAAGGTCAGCACGCTCGTCGTCCTTCGACGCATGCACGACGCCGGCGGACTCACGCGCGAGCAATTCGGACGTGCCTATGATCGCGAGCTGGCGCGCCTGCTCGCGATCGTTCGTCCTGACGGAGGGGGGAACTTCTATCTCACCCAGGCGGCACGGGTGAGCAAGCGATTCGCCCGCGCTCTCGTCGGCAGCACGCTCGAGGGCGAGACCTTGTACCGCGAGGCGTTTCGTCTGCTCGGGTTCTCCAAGCACGAGACCTTCCGGAAGCTCGGTGAGAGTCTAGTGACGCCGGACGAGATGCTGCGCACCGAGCGGGCACCCTTCGTGCTGGGAGCGACGAGGTGAACCGGAAGTCCGGGGCGAAGGTGACCTCGCCGGAGAAGCGCGCGCCGGCGAGCCGTGAGGAGGCCCTGTTCACCCGTGTGCTCGACATCGTCGAGGCCGCGCGCGGGCACGTCGCGCGATCGGTCAACTCGGCGATGGTTCACGCGTACTGGCGGATCGGCCGGGAGATCGTGGTTGCCGAGCAGGCGGGCGCGGAGCGGGCCGGGTACGGCGACGAGGTGATCGAACGACTCTCGGAGAGGCTGACCCGCAAGCTCGGCAAGGGCTTCGGCCCGCGGACCTTGTGGCGGTTGCGGCAGTTCTACCAGCTCTACCCGTCTGGCTCGTCGGTCGCTTCGCCGCCGATTCTGACAGGCGCTCGGACAGAATCAGCGGCGCCAGCGATTCTGATAGGGCCTCTGTCACAATCTGGACCCGGCCCGGCCGCGGGGTCGGACGAGCTCAAGCGCCTGGTCGGCGACTACGTCGTCACGTCGGCGGTCGCGCAGGACCTGCCGGTCGTGTTCGAGAAGCTGCCGCAGGATCGCATCTCGCTCCTCGACTCTGCCTGGCGCCTGGTCCCGGACGTCGTCCGCGACGACCCCACCACCGGCGGCCGGCTCAAGGCCGAGCCCGCCGCCCTGCTCGGTTCCGACGGCCCCTCGAAGGACCTGCTCGCCGACTGGAAGAAGCGCTTCCCGCCTCCCGGCGGTCGCGGCAAGGTGAAGCGCATGGCTCCCGCTCAAGCTGCCCCCGACGAGGGCGACGAGGACTAGTCCGATGCCGATCGACCTCGACGCACTCAGGCGACTGATCGCGACGGACGAAGGCCAGTACTTCGACCGCAAGTCGCTGCTCCACGGGCCGCCCGGTGCGCGGCGGCACCGCGAGCGGCGCGCCGTGCGCGATCAGGTCGCGGAGTACGTCGCCGCGTTCGCCAATGCCGACGGCGGAACGCTGGTTCTGGGCGTCGAGGACGATGGGACCGTCACTGGTTGCCCCTACCCCGACGACGAGGTCGCCGTGCTACTCGCGGTCCCCACGAGCCGGTTGCGGCCCCCACTGCCGGGTGGGGAGTCGGTCGAGTTCGACGGACACCGCGTGCTCGTGTTCGAAGTCCAGGTGGCAGCCCGCGCGGTGATGGTGATCGGCGATGGTTTCCCCCGGCGCGATCTCGACGAGGTGCATCAGTCTTCCGAGGAGGCCATCAATCGACACAAGGACGCCGGGTTGCTCGGCAGCCCGGAGGCGCGGATCGCCACGGCGACGCTCGCCGACCTCGACGAGGCGTTGATCCGGAGGGCCATGGAAGGCAGTGCCTTCGACGGTTTGCCAGGGGCCTACCTGGCACAGCGTCGCCTCGCGGAGCTGCGAGGCGATCAGCTCGTGCTCCGCCAGGGTGCGGTGTGGCTGTTCGCTCGGAGCCCGGCGGCGATCGAGCATCCGAACCTCGGCCTCCGCGTATGGCGGGTGAACGGGATAGAGCAGCGCTTCGGTGCCCAGCGCAACGTCCAGGACTACCCGCGCTTCGACGGCAGCCTGCTCGTGATCCTCGATCAGGCGCGCGCCTTGATCTCGACGCTGATCCGGTCGTCGACGAAGCTCCACGATCTGTTCTTCCGGGAGACTCCTGAGTACCCGCCGTTCGCGTGGCAGGAAGCGATCGTCAACGCGCTCGCTCACCGCGACTACACGGTCGAAGGGCGCGCCGTCGAGGTTTGGCTCTATGACGACCGGATGGAGGTCTCGAGCCCGGGCCTGCTCCATCCGGATCTCCAGCTCGACCAGCTGTCCTCGCGAAGGCCCGTTCATCGCAGCCGGAATCCCCGGATTGCGCGGGTGCTCACGGAGCTCGGCGTGATGCGAGACCAGGGCGAGGGCATCCCGCGCATGTTCGAAGAGATGGAGCTGTCGTGGCTGCGGCCGCCCGAGTTCTCTCAGAGCGCGGGCGTGTTCACCGTCGTGCTGCGGAACGAGCCGGTGTTCGAATCGACGGACCCCGTGTGGGCTGCCTACGTCCGTGGGCTGCCACTGGGCGTGCGCCAGAAGCGAACCTTGATCGCGTTCGCAGACCGTGAGTTCCCCAGCGCGGAGTACCAGCAGGTCAACGGTATCGATCGCGACGTCGCCTACCGCGAGCTCACCGCGATGGTCGATGGCGGGTACCTCGAAACGGAGGGCGCCACGCGCGGCGCGCGTTATCGTGTGCCGGGTGTGCTGCGCCGGCAGGCGGCTCCCGGTCCGGCGGCACCACCGCCTCCGGATCAGCTACTCGTGCATCGCATGGCGGCGGTCGGCTTCGTCACCAACGCCGACTACCGCGAGATCTTCGGGGTGGATCGGGCCGCCGCGAAGGCAGCGCTGCGCGAGCTCATGCGGCGCGGCGTGCTGCTTCTGGAAGGAGAGCGGCGGGGGGCCCGCTATGTCCCGGGTCCGGCCTGGCCTCGGGGGAGCGGCTAATGGCTCCAAAGTATGGGCCGAGGCCGGTCCGAGGTAGGCCATCTACGCAAGGACACAAGCGAAAAATGGTGCGCAATCCAGGCGGAGAAATGGAGCGCGGTCGTCACGACGCCGCGGGCCGCCTCGTGCCGCTTGTCAAGGATCGGAGGACCGGGGCATGACCATCACGATCAAGGACGCCTACGAGCTGCCGGCCCCGGAGGACATCCGGGCGATGGGGTTCGTCATCAAGCTCCGCGAGCTGGCCGCAGGGTCGGACGAGCTCAAGCGCCTGGTCGGCGACTACGTCGTCACGCCGGCGGTCGCCCAGGACCTGCCGGTGGTGCTCGACAAGATGCGGCAGGTGTTCGAGCGCGGCGAGGAGTACGGGCGGTTCATCCACGGCAGCTTCGGCAGCGGCAAGTCGCACTTCATGACGATGCTGTCGCTGCTGCTCGAGAACTCCAGCGAGGCGTGGGCCAAGGACCACGCCGCGTTCCAGGAGCTGCGCGGCAAGCACCAGGCCTGGATCGCCGGGGCGAACCTCCTGGTCGTGCGCATCCACATGCTGTCGGTGAAGGGCAAGGGCACCGGCCTCGATCGCGCGGTCTACGATGGGTTCAACGAGGCGCTGCGCCGGCGCGGCAAGCCGCCGTTCGAGTTCCTGCACGTCGACGGGGTGCTCGACGAGGCGCGGCGCGAGGCC
>JBGQCL010000735.1:0-4678 GCA_041495365.1 Kofleriaceae bacterium
CGTCCACGTCGAGGAGTTCGGCGTGATCGACGGCGTGCACTACCTGGTGATGGAGTACCTCGACGGCTGCTCGGTCTCCGAGCTGCTGCAGGTGTGCGGGCGGCGGCGGCGGCGGCTCGATCCCGAGCTCGCCGCGCGGGTCATCATGCAGATCGCCCGCGGGCTGCACGCCGCCCACGAGACCTGCGATCAGGACGGCGAGCCGCTCGACATCGTCCATCGCGACATCAGCCCGTCGAACATCCTGCTGTCGACCGACGGCAACGCCAAGCTGATCGACTTCGGGATCGCGCGCGCCAAGAATCGCCTGTCGGAGACCCAGGCAGGGGTCACGCTCAAGGGCAAGTACAAGTACGTGGCGCCCGAGCAGGCGACGCGCGGCCCGGTCGACCGGCGCTGCGACGTGTTCTCGCTCGGCGTGGTGTTCTGGGAGATGCTGGTCGGCCGGCCGCTGTTCCCCGACGACAGCTACGTCACGCTGTTCAACCGGCTCCAGCACACCGACGTCGAGCCGCCGAGCACGATCAACCCCGACGTGCCGGCGGTGCTGGATCCGATCGTGCTCGCGATGCTGCAGCATGATCCGGCCGGACGGCCGAACACCGGCGTCGATGTCGAGCGCCGGATCGCCGCCGCGCTCCCCGGCGCCGCCAACCGCGAGGCGTTCGAGCTCGGGGCGCTGGCCCGCGAGGTCCGCGACGCCTGTGCGGCCCAGCGCACCTCGGACGACGGCGGCGGCAGCCCGGCCGGGTTCTCGCCGACCCCGCGATCGATGCGGCCGCCGACCATCGCCACGCGCGCCGAGCCGGAGATCCAGCCGACCTCGGGCATGCCCGGTTCGGCGACGACCCAGCCGCGGGCGCCGTCGCCCTGGACCCGGCGCCCGATCTGGTTCGCCGCGGCGGGGCTGATCGCCGGGCTCGTGGTGGTGGGGGTGATCGCCGCGCGCAGCGGCCGGACCACGCCGCATGGCACGGCGGGGCAGCCGCGGACGCTCGAGCTCGACGATTCGCCGGGCGCGGCGGGTCCCGCCAACGGTGCGATCTCGCCGCTGCCCACGGCCACGCTCCCCACGCCTCCGGCCGGCCCGCCGTCCCAGCCCGCGCCGCCGGCAGTCGCGATCGCGCCGGCGTCCGGGGACTCCTCGGCGGCCCCCACGGCCCCCGCTGGCGCCGCTGCCCCCGCGGCGGGTTCTCCCGCGGCGCCCCCCTCCCCATCGGGGACGCGCGCACAGGCGCCGTCCCAGCCGGCGACCCCGGTGCGCGCGGCCACCTCATCGGCTCCGACGGCGCGCGAGATCAGCCGCGCGCCGGTCCGGCCGAGGCCGGGACGCGCGGCGCCGCCGCCGTCGCCGCCGCCACCTGCGCCCGTCGACCCCGTCGCAACGCGGCCGCCGCCTCGCCCTGCGGGCGTCACCCCACCGTTCTCCAGGAACTCGTTCGACGACCCCGACAACGAGCGGCCCGCGAACACCGACCCGAGCGTCGTGAAGATCAAGAAGGTTCCGATCGTCCCCGGTTTCGATAACTGAACCTACGAAGCAAATCCATGAAGCACCTCCTCGTGATCGCGATGCTCGCCCTGGCTCCGGCGAGCGCACTCGCGCAATCCGCCGACCCGAGCTCCGCGGCCAAGCTGCCGCTCGCGCGCAAGCTGTACGACGAGGGCGTCGAAGCGGTCAACAAGGGCCGATGGAGCACCGCCTACGACCGGTTCAAGACGTCGTACGAGCTCGCCCCGCGCCCGCTCACCCTGTTCAACCTCGCCGGCGCGCAGAGCCAGACCGGCCGGCTGGTCGAGGCCAGCGAGAGCTATCGCCGGTTCCTGCGCGACACGGCCGATGGCCGCTTCAACGAGATGCGGGCGGACGCGACCAGCCAGCTCGACGCGCTCGACAAGCAGATCGCGCAGGTCACGATCGACGTCGCCCACTTCGAGCCCGACGACGTCATCCTGATCGACGAGATCGAGTTCCCGCACTCCGCGCTGCACACGGCGATCCCGATGAACCCCGGGCAGCACGTCGCGCGCGTCCAGCGCGGACAGAACGCGATCGCGAACCGCAAGATCACGCTGGCGTCGGGAGCGGCAGAGTCGGTGCAGATCGATCTGCCGATCCTGCCGCCGGACCTCACCGTCCACCGCGACCCCGACTCCACGTCTCCGGGGATGACCGGCACCGCGACATCCACGCGCCGGACCGAGCCTGCGCCGGAACCGCCGCGCAGCTGGCTGCGCTCGCCGTGGCTGTGGTCCGGCGTCGCGGTCGTGGTCGCCGGCGCCGCGACCGGCGCCTACCTGCTCACCCGCTCGCCTGACGGCGTGACCATCCACTGACCTCGGGCCTGGAGATACCCCCCATGAAATACCTAGTCTGGCTTCCCGTCCTGATGTGGGCCGGGGCGGCGTGCGGCGGCGGCACCGGCGTCGACCCCAACGACAACAACAAGATCCCGACCGGCTTCACGTTCGAGACCGCCGACGGCACGATCCAGAGCATCGGCTGGACCGGCGCGTTCCACGGCATCAAGGGTGCGCCCAAGACGTCGTTCGGCGTCAGGGTCACCACCTGCGACGCCAGCGTCTGCCAGTTCACCGGTCCGGTTGCGCCCGACCCCATGGTCGACCCCGCCCAGCACCAGCGCTGCCTGTACCAGACCAGCAAGACCTGCAACGTGGACGCCGACTGCCCTGCTCCCACGCTGGGGGCCGGGCCGGCCCAGTGCGTGTACCTCTACGATCCCCCACTCGCCGAGCCGATCAGCAGCAAGACCCCGGCCGGGATGACGGTCATCGGTGCCTGTGCGTTGACCTACATCCCGTTGCACGGACCGGGCGGTTCCGCGTCGATCAAGGGCACGCTGAACCTCCTGTCGGGCGAGCTCAACATCGACCAGCTGATCGTCCTCCTGGAGCTCAACTCCGTCGGCGACGGCACCACCGCGGGCGTCTGCGGGGCGTGCATGGGAGACCCCTCGCCGTACGACGGCAAGAAGGACGGCACCTGCATGGCGAGCCCGGTGCCGGATCCGACCAAGGTCCGCAACGATCCGCTCCACGCCGGCGACCTCAAGTGCGACGTCAACCGCTACGGCGAGATCCCTGGATTCAACTACGGGTACAGCATGGACTGCTCGCCGACGTTCAACAGCAGCTTGCCCCCGACGCCGTTCAGCGGATCGTTCAGCAGCTCGGGATTCAAGATCTCGATCACCGATCAGAGCCCGAAGTGCGTCGATCCATCGTTCAGCGGCGCCAACTGCTTCTGCGGCACGTGCTCCAACAGCACTGCGGCCTGCGCGTCGGATGCGGAATGCAACGGCGCACAGTGCGTCGCCTCGTCGCTTCCGGGCGCGGGCTCCGCCGCGAGCAACATCCCGGTCGGCGGCAACCTGTGCGACAACGGCGCATGCAACTGGATCCCGTCGGCCGGCATCGGCAGCTGCACGAGCGCGAAGCTCGGCGGCATGACCGTCAACTGCTATCCGTCGGCCACCACCGGCAGCCGGGACGCCAGCGGGAACGTCGTGAGCATCACCGCGCCCGGCAGCGCCATGATCACCGAAAACGTCTACTACGCCAACACCGCGAGCGCGCGCTGCACGGCCGCGGGGCCCACGCCGGTGGGCAACGCCCAGGTCGGGCTGCCCGGCCTGACGTTCCAGAAGCGGAACTTCCGGATCATTCCCAGCTACATCCCGGGGTTTGGACAATGAACAAGCTGTCCTGGGCGGCCATCGCGTTCGCGCTCGCCGCATGCACCCAGCCACGCAAGCTCGTGCTGTCGATCGACACCAACGCCGGTGTGCCGTGCGACATCGATCATGTCGAGCTCCGCGCCACGGCGGGGGGCGTCACGATGTTCGAGCAGTCGCTCGACGGCCGGCAACTGCCGCAGCTGGTCACGCTGCTCGACGCCACGCCATCCGGGAGCTTCAACCTCGAGATCACCGGGCTCCGGGGTAGCACCGCGGTGATGAAGGTGACCGGTCAGCTGCAGTTCTCCGGCAAGGAAGAGACCCAGCCGGTGATGCTCGACCTCAACTGCCCGGTCGACCAGCCGTGCCCGCTCGCCGGCGCGATGGCCGCGGGCTCGGCCGCGCCGTCCGGGGTCATCCGGTTCCAGTGCGGTCCGGACGTGGAGCGCTACGGCGGCACCACGACCGTCGAGGGCTTCGTCGACGCATGCAATGTGCCCGGGACGCTGACCGGCAGCGTGTTGACCGACGGAACGAGCGGGCCGGTGGAGCTCACCGCGCTGGAGCCCTCGCTCCCCAGCTTCGGCTTCCAGTTCTATGGCCAGCCGATCCACAAGATCTGGGTCAGCCGCGACGGCTACATCTCGTTCACGCGCGACAACCCCGACCCGCAGCACGTCCTGGTGCCCGGCCCGTTCGATCGCGGGATCCGGATGGTCGGCGCCGCGCCGCCGCAGCAGTCGGTGATGGCGTTCTGGGACACGCTCACGCTGGGCAGCAGCGGCGTGTGCTGGGAGCTCGAGGGCTCGCCCGGCAGCGAGCGCATCCGGGTGACCTGGAGCCACGCGTGCCTGACCCAGCCGTGCGCGGTCGGCACCCTCAACTTCACGATCACGCTCGACGAGAGTACCCGGCGAGTCGTGGTCGCGTACAACATCACGGGCACCGGCGACCGCGAGAAGGGGGCGACCGCCACGGTC
>JBGQCL010000736.1:0-4672 GCA_041495365.1 Kofleriaceae bacterium
CGCAGACGGACGTGCTCACCATCCTCTACGAAGGGGTCGCCGCGCGAAACGAGGGCCGTGCGCAGGACGCTGAGCGCCTGTTTGTCAAGGCGCTCGCCACCGCCGAGCGCAAGCAGGGCACGGATCGAGACTACCTCGTGGCAGTGGTCCAGGGCACCTGGCGTCACTGGGCGGAGGCGCTCTCGGCCTGGGATCGCTACCGCAGCGCGGCCGTGGGCAGCGGCGGCCTGGGAAACGTCCGCTCCGGGCTCGCGGCGATCCTCGAGCGCATGGCTCCGGGGATGGCCGAGCAGGCCAAGCGGGCCGGCCTGCAGACGGAGATCGAGGACTTCTCCTTCTTCGTGCGCGTCAAGGCGTTCGAGCGCGCGTCGCGGTCGCTGGCGCGGCTCGCAGACCTAGCGGGCGATGACTGGTGGCGCGAGGACCCGCGGCCGTGGTGCCCGCTTTCGGACATCGGCGAGATGTACGAGGGGCTCGGCGACCTCGACGCGGCGCTGCGGCACTACGAGCAGGCGATCGCCGTGTTCGAGCAGCGCCGCGCGTTCCTGTCGAGGGACGAGCTCAAGACGGCCCTGGGCTCCGATTTCGGGGCGCAGTTCTTGTTCCTGCAGGCGGCGCGGACGGTGCTCGCGAAGGCAGCGCACGCCCGGACGGCCGGTGAGCGCCGCGAATCCGAGCGGCACGCCTTCGAGTTCTCCGAACGCGGGCGGGCGCGGGCGCTGCTCGATCTGCTTGCAACCAACGTCGGCGCGGCGGCGCAGCCCGCGAGCGAGCCCCCCGAGCTCCGGCGCTGGCGCGAGCGGTCCGGCCAGTCCCAGCTCTGGGCCGGGATGCTGGTCCGCGCCCGGCACGATGCGCAGGCCGGCGCACTCGTGCACGAGCTCGAGGCGCGCCTCCGCACGTGCGATGATGAGCTGCGGGCGCTCGAGGCCGCTCTCGGAGCGCGCTCCGAGAGCGGGCTCGCGGCGGGCGCGGCGCACATCGCCGAGCTCGACGACGTCGCGCGCCTCCTTGCGCCCGGCACCGCTGTGCTCGAATACATGACGATCGGTACCGAGCTGCTGCTGTGGGGGATCACCCGCGATGGGATGACGGGGGCGGCCCGACGCGAGGTGCCCGCGGGGCTGCTCGCGCGATCGGCGCGCGCGTTCCGCGACGGCTGCGGCGGCGGGGAGGCGATCGACCGGCTCAATGCCCTCGCCGCGCCGCTCGTCGAGCACCTGATCGCGCCGCTCGCAGGGGTGATCGAGAGCCACGAGCGCCTCATCCTGGTCCCGCACGGTGAGCTCCACCTGGTTCCGTTCGCGGCGCTCCGCTGGAAGGGCCGCTGGCTCGGCGAGGACCACCTGCTCACGTACCTACCGAGCGCAAGCACGCTGCCGCTCCTCCGCCAGCCGCGCGATGCGGCGCCGGGCCGCGCGCTCGTCGTCGGCAATCCGGCCGCCATGGCGCACCTGCCGCCGTTCGAGCACGAGCCGCAGCCTCTGGTGCAGCTGCCCGCCGCCGAGGCGGAGGCCCGCACGGTCGCCAGGCTGCTCGGCGGCGAGCTCCTTCTCGGCTCCCAAGCGACCGTCGAGAACGTCGAGAACAAGATCGCGGGCGGCCGGGTCCTCCACTTCGCGACTCACGGGGTGATGTACGCAGACGCGCCGCTGCTGTCGGGCATCGCGTTGGCCGGTGGCAAGGTGCTGAGCCTGTACCAGCTCATGGCGCTCCGCCTGCGCGCGGATCTGGTCACGCTGAGCGCGTGCAACACCGCGCTCGGCGTGCAGGCCGGCGGCGACGAGGTGGTCGGCTTGACGCGCGGGCTCCTCGCGGCCGGCGCGCGGGCGGCGCTCGTCACGTTGTGGCCTGTCTTCGATGGCTCCACCGCGGTGTTGATGAACCACTTCTACCAGCGGACGCGCGCCGGAGAGGATCCAGCGTCCGCGCTGAGTGGCGCCCAGCGAGCGCTGCGCGCCCTGTCCACCGAGGAGCTCAACGCCGAGCTCGCCGTCGTGCGCGATTCGGTGGAGTCCGCGCTTCTACGTGACTCGATGCAGCTCGCAGCGCCGCCTGTACTGGAGGGCGGCGCGCACCCGAGGCACTGGGCCGCGTTCGTTCTCGTCGGCGGTAACGAGCAGTGATCAACAGACATGTGAAGGAAGGAGATCGGTCTCATGAGCAAATTCACCACACACGCACTCCTGATCGGCATCGATGACTACCCCGGGCCTTGCCCGTCCCCGCTCGGCGGCTGTGTCAACGACATCGATCAGATCCAGCAGCTCTTGCTCGGACCGCTCGACATCGGCGCGGAGAACGTGCTCCGCCTCGCCGCACCCCGTGCAGGGAGCCACCATGATCAGCGGGTCGCCTCGAAGCCGCCGACGCGCGCGAACATCGTCCACGCACTCGAGTCGCTCACCGACGGCCGAGTCAAGGCGGGTGACAAGGTCTTCATCTACTATTCGGGTCACGGTGCCAGCATTCCCCTGGAGGACCCGGCGGGGAATGTCGTGCGCGAAGCGCTCGTGCCACTTGATACCCGCTTCGTGGACGGCGTACCGCGCAACCTGCTGTTCGATCTCGAGCTCATCCAGCTACTGCGCAAGCTCACCGAGGTCACCCAGCAGGTGTCCGTTGGCCTGGACTGCTGCCACTCCGTCGGAGCCACGCGCGACGCGTTCGCGCCGCGACGCGCCGGGGACACCGTGCGCATGATGCCGGTCTCCGGGCGATTCTCGCCCGCGGACCTCGGGCTCGACGCGTCGGCTTCTCGCGAGGGCGATGGCGGAATCCTTCGCGCCGCCGCCGGCTCGGTGCAGCAGTGCGTGGTGGCGGCTGCGTGCCTGGCCGATGAATCGGCACTGGAAGGCCAGCACGCCGACGGGCTCCGCGGCGGCTACTTCACGAAATCGCTCGTGAACAAGCTGCGGGCGATCGGGGCCGCCGACCTCGCGTTTGTGCGCTGGGGCCACCTGTGGCGTCAGCTCGCGTCCGAGGTCGAGCAGCAGGGACAGCACCCCCGGCTCCTGGGCAGCTTTGCCCGCAAGGTATTCGGCAGCCCTCCCGAAGACGGAGACACCGGCTTCCAAGTCACGATGATCGAGCCGGGCCAGTACCGCCTCGAGGCTGGCGAGCTCGCCGGCGTCACCGCCGATGCGGTCGTGGCTGTCTACGGTCCCGAGCCCGTGGTGCTGCCGCTCGATGTATCGTCGGCGGAGGAGCAAAAGGCGCGGCTGGGGTTGTTGCGGGTGGCGCGGGCCGCCCGATCGTCGTCGACGGCCGTGCCGGTCGAGGGCTCGCCGCCCTTCGATCTGCCGTCCGGCGCGCGGGCACGCGTGGTCAAGCCCGGCCGCGGCTCGGTGCTCCGGGTCGCCATCGCACCGCCGGACGCCGCGGTGGCGGCCGCGCTCCAGGAGTCGACGTTCGTCCAGGTGGCGTCGGAAGGAGAGCAACCGCAGGTGACCCTCGCGCAATGTCGCAACCTGGATTGGGCCATCACCGACGATCTGCACGGCACCGGCGACAACCCGGCGGAGCCGTGGCTGGTCCGCATCCCCCAGAAGGCTCCGTCGACCTGCTTCCGGGCCGTCCTCGAGCATTACGCGCAGTACATCGCACCCGTGGAGATGGCGAAGCGCTGCACCGACCTCCCGGAGGGCACGCTGGAGCTGCGGCTCCTCGATTGCAGCAAGAAGAAGATCAGCGAGGACGGGTTCGTGGTCGACGAGGAGCTCGACCCGCAGAACCCGCACCTGCCGGCGATCGAGCCCGGTAACGACGGCATCGTCGACGTGGTGCCCCGCAAGACCTGGTACTGCTACGAGCTCAGAAACAGCCTGTCCTCGCCGATCTTCGTGAGTCTCATCGAGTGCGGATCGAGCGGCCGGGTCAACCTGTGCTTCGGCGGGCAGGTCATGGTGCCCCCGAGGGGACGGCACATCTTCTGGTGGGAGGCCACGCCCAAGAAGGTCATGACCACGTCGCTGCCGGACGGCAAGACGATCGGCATCGATCGGCTCGTCGCCATCGGCACCACCAACCGCACTGCGACACTCGAGTTCCTGGCGAACAAGTGGTCGTTCGCCGACATGATACAGATCACGCGCGACGGGGCTCCGAAGGATGCGGGCACCCGCCAGCAAGAACCGGATTGCTGGACGGCGACGAGCCTCATTATCCGCGCCCGCGACCGCGCCGCAGGCGCCTGAGCCGGTCGCGGCTCGTCGATCACGCTTGATCTGCGCCCATAGATTATCGTCGAGGACACGCACGGCGAGGATACGCGGTGTGCAACGGGTCAGGATGGCGACGTTGTCGTCCGGTAGCAGCCCATCAGGAGCGCCAGCGGCGCGACGGGCGCCACGGTTGGCTTCACGGTTCGAAGTCGCGTCCGCGCGATCATTGGTACACCGTCCCCTGGATGCTGAGCCGGCGAGCCGCGAACGCGAAGCCTAGGTGGCGAAGTCCTCGGAGTGGAACGTTTGTCAAGCGAGTGCGGCGGGCGTTCGCGCGGGCCCGCGGATGTCGTGAGCTTGAGCACCTGGTCGCCTACGGGAGGGCCGCCTGATTCGCTGGTTCAGTCCCGCGCGGGCTCGCCGGCCTCGGGATCGCCGAGCCACTTGGGGTTGTTGATCCGCAGCGCCTCGACGAGCGACTGCCGCAGGTGATCGAGCAGCGCCGGATC
>JBGQCL010000737.1:0-4609 GCA_041495365.1 Kofleriaceae bacterium
GGATCGAGGCGTTCGGCAACGGCGGCCTCAACATCGTGCCGTCGTGACGGCCCACGCCGCCGTGATGTGCCGATCGGATCGAATCTGCGGGGAGGAAACGAAATGGTGAAAGTGCTGTTGCTTCCAGTTGTCGTGATGGCGATGGGGCCGTGGTTACAGCGGACGGCGACGACCGTCCAGAAGACGCCGCCGTCGGTCCAGAGAATCTCCACCTCGGTCGAACGAACGCTGCCCTCCGGCAAGGTGAGCATGACGTTGCCCGCCGACGGACTGCCGGCCACCGCCGACGTGACCCAAATGAAGATCGCCACCGAGACGGTGGCGCTCCCGCAGGCGCGCGATTTGGCGGCGCTGCTCGCCGCGCGCGGCGTGCAACCGACGCCGGAAGCGATTGGCGTGTTCTACGATCTCAATCCAACGGTGGACGACATCCGGACCGTCGCACCTGGCGCGCCGGTCGTCTTGCCGGCGGTGACGGGCGACGCGTCGGGCTCGGGCTCGGCGAACAGCGCGGTCGCGGGCGTGATCAGCCGCTGCCGGCGGGTCGACGTCGTCATCACGACGTGGGGCGGCGTCGGGCGCGGAGCCGGGGCGCGCGCGGGCGGCGCCGGGGGGCGCGCGGGCGGCGCCGGGGGAGCGGCGGCCGGCGGGCTGGCCGCGGCGGGCGGCGGCGCGGGGACCCGCGCGGCGGTCGGCACCGTGGCGTTCGCCGGCGGCGGCACGGCGGCCGCCGGCATCGTGGTGTTCGCGGGCGGCGCGCTCGGCGCGCGGAACCGCACCACCGACACCGAGGTCTGGGTCGCGTCGTGCGCCGGCATCGCCGGCATCGCCGGCATCGTGTCGGCGGCCAGCCCGAGCTCCTCGGGGCGGTACGTCGGGGTGGGCTGGGTCGACGCGAAGTCGAGCAGCGTGTCGCGGTTCTCGAGCACCGGCTCGGACGGCGCGGTGATGTCCGCGGGGATCGCGCCGGTGCCCGGCGAGGTTGCGCGGCGCTCGCGCGGAGCCACCGAGGCGGACGGCACGGCGCGCGGCGGCGGGATCGCCGCGATGAGGCCGGAGCGCGACGGGGACGCGGGCAGCACCCCGGGGCGCGGCGGCTCGGCGAGGACCGGGCCGTCGTAGGCCGGATCCATCGCAGCGAGACGGGGAATGGGGACCCCGACGGCTGCGCCGGCGGGGCGGGGGACAGGGCCTCCCGTGGGATCGATCGCCACCGGGATCCCGTGCGACAGCTCGGCGCCGGGGGCCGCGGCCGGGGCCACGGCGATCGGGCCGCTGCGCGACGGCGTGGCCGGGGCGGGGACGCGTGCCGGCCACGCGCGGCGCGACGGCTCGGCGGCGACCGCGCCCGAGCGCGACGGCGCGGCCGGCAGGGGGACGCGGCGCGACGGCTCGGCGAGTGCGCCCGAGCGCGACGGCGCGGCCGGCAGGGGGACGCCGCGCGACGGCTCGGACGGGGCGGGGACGGTGCGCGGTGGCAGCGTGGCGGCGGCGGTGCGCGGCGCGACCGACGACGCCGGCACCGCGCGCGGCGGCATCGTGATCGTGCGGACGCGCGACGGCACGAGCGCGCTGCGGACCGCGGGTACGATCGGCGAGATCTCGATGGAGGTGGCGCCGTCTTCGCCGGCGGGCGCCGGTCCCGCGAGCGGTGCGGCCGCGGCGGCGGGCGGGCCGTCCCCGGCGCGCTGGGCGGCGACGGTCTGGCTGATCCGCGCCGCGGCGGCCCTGTTGCGCGCCATGTAGCGCGGCCGCTGCGGCGAGGTCACCGTGCGCGCTGCGAGGTCGGCGCCCGGCCTGCCGTGGCTGGGCAATGGCGTGGGGATGTCGTCGGCGAGATCGTCGAGATCGAGCCGGACCTCGGCGCCGAGCGCGCTGGCGCTCTGCAGGTGCTTGTCCGAGACGTCGGGCACGTCGTCGAGCACGACCGGCTCGCCGTTGTCGTGCTCCTCGTGGCCGCCCCACGCGAGCTCGACCGCCTCGTCGTCCTCCGGGCGGCGCGGCCGCGACGCGCGCGGCTTGCGCGCCCGCGGGTCGAGCTCGGCGCCCGCCGCGCCGGACCCGCCGTTCGGGGCGTCGGTCGGGGGCTCGAGCTGGAACGCCCAGTCCAGCCAGCTCGCGACGTCGCGGTCCGCGGTCTGCAGGCCGTACTGCTTGCGCATCGCGTGCAGCTCGTCGCGCAGCTCGCCGGCGCCGGCGAACCGGTCGTCGGGGTCGCGCGCCAGCGCGCGCAGCACGATCGCGTCGAGCTCGGGCGGGCACGCCTGGTTGAACGTCGACGGCGGCATGACCTCGCCGCGCTGGACCTTCATCAGGGTCTGGTACTCGTTCTTGCTCGCGAACAGCGGCCGCGCGGTGACCAGCTCGTGGGCGATCACGCCGGCGGCGAACAGATCGCTGCGCGCGTCGAGGTCCTTGCCGGCGAGCGCCTCGGGCGCCATGTAGGCGAGCTTGCCCTTGACCCGGCCGGTCTGGGTCCGGAGCTGGGCCGACTGCGCCTTGGCGATCCCGAAGTCGATGACCTTGACCTGGCCGGCGTGGGTCACCAGGACGTTGGACGGCGACACGTCGCGGTGGACCAGGCCCATCGGATGGCCGACGTCGTCGACCTTGTGGTGCGCGTAGTCGAGCGCCTCGCACAGCTGGAGCAGCAGGCCCACCGTGACATGGATCGGCGGAGGACCGGACACCCGGCGCGCGTGGCGCAGGATCCGCCGGATGTCGCGGCCGTCGATGTACTCCATCGAGATGAAGTACTGGGTGCCGACCCGGCCGAGCTCGAAGATCTGGACGATGTTGACGTGGTTGAGCAGCGACGCCAGCTTGGCCTCGCGCACGAACGACTTGATGAACGTCGCGTCGAGCGCGAGGTGCGGCAGCAGGCGCTTCAGCGCGACGATGCGCTCGAAGCCCTCGATCCCGCGCTCCAGCGCCCGATGCACCGTCGCCATGCCGCCCACCCCGAGGCGCTCGTACACGAGATAAGGTCCAAACGGCTGTTCGGCGGCGGCGTCAGCGCCCATGTCCTCCGGGCCGAAGAGTCGCATGGCGCCGCACAGTTCGCACCCGGAAAGCCCGCCGCATTACGCGTCATGCTTCGTCGGGAGTTTTTACGTGCAGGGTCAAGGCGTGGATCGGACCTTTCATCTCGGCGGCCAGGGCCGCCATGACCATCCGGTGGCGCTCGATCAGCGACTTGCCGGCGAATGCCGACGAGATCACGGTCGCCTGCCAGTGGTCCTCGGTTCCGGTCAGATCGGTCAGCTCGACCCGGGCGTCGGGCAGCGCGGCGCGGATCTTGTCGGCGATGGCCTCGGCCTTCACCGCACGACCCCCAGGTCCCGGCCGACCGCGGCGAACGCGGCGATCGCGCGGTCGACGTCGTCGGTCGAGTGCGCGGCCGACAGCTGGACCCGGATCCGGGCAGCGCCCTTGGGCACGACGGGGTACGAGAACCCGATCACGTAGATCCCGTGGTCGAGCAGGCGGCGGGCCATCTCGACGGCGAGCCGGGCGTCGCCCAGCATGACCGGCGTGATCGGGTGGGTGCCGGGGCGGATCTGCAGGCCGGCCCGGGTCATGCCCTCGCGGAACCGCAGGGTGTTGACCTCGAGCTTGTCGCGCAGCGCGGTGGTCTCGCTGATCAGCGCGAGCGCCGCGAGCGAGCCGGCGACCACCGGCGGCGCGAGCGTGTTCGAGAACAGGTAGGGCCGCGAGCGGTTGCGCAGCAGGTCGACGACCTCGCGCCGGCCCGACGTGAAGCCGCCCGAGGCGCCGCCCAGCGCCTTGCCCAGCGTCGAGGTGAAGAGGTCGATCCGGTCCATGCAGCCGCGCAGCTCGGGTGAGCCGCGGCCGGTCCGGCCGACGAACCCGGTCGCGTGGCTGTCGTCGACCATGACCAGCGCGCCGTGGCGCTCGGCGAGGTCGCAGATCGCGTCGAGCCGCGCGATGTCGCCGTCCATCGAGAACACGCCGTCGGTGGCGATCAGGCGCAGCCGCTTGCCGGCGGCCGCCACCAGCTTGGCCTCGAGGTCGGCGAGGTCGTCGTGCTCGTAGCGCAGCCGCTCGGCCTTGCACAGCCGGATGCCGTCGATGATCGATGCGTGGTTGAGCGCGTCCGAGATCACCGCGTCGTCGGGGCCGAGCAGGGTCTCGAACAGCCCGCCGTTGGCGTCGAAGCACGAGCCGTAGAGGATGGTGTCCTCGGTGCCGAGGAACTTCGAGATCGCGGCCTCGAGCTCCTTGTGGCGGTCCTGGGTGCCGCAGATGAACCGCACGCTCGACAGCCCGTAGCCGCGATCGTCGAGCGCGGCGCGCGCCGCGGCGACCACCTCGGGGTGGCTCGACAGTCCGAGGTAGTTGTTGGCGCAGAAGTTGACGACCTCGCGGCCCTCGCTGCGGATGTGCGCGGCCTGCGGCGACGAGATGATGCGCTCGTGCTTCCACAGCCCGGCCGCGTCGATCTCGGCGAGCGCCTGGGCAAACACGGTCTTCGCGTGGGTGTACATGTCGGCGTACCTTAGAGCGTCGCCGGCGGTTTCGGTAGCGGGGCGGCTACACAACCCGGCACAGCGGTCGGAGCTGGATCTGTGAAGCTCGCGTGGCTCAC
>JBGQCL010000738.1:0-4597 GCA_041495365.1 Kofleriaceae bacterium
GAACCGCTCGAGCCAGGCGCGCAGGGTGTAGTAGCCGACCCGCGGGCTCACGACGTGATCGCCGGGCCGGCACAGCGCGCGGAACACCGCGGTCGCCGCGGCCATCCCCGACGCGAAGGTCAGCGCGGCGGCGCCGCCCTAGAGCGCGGCGAGCACGCGCTCGGCGGGGATCGGCGTCGGGTTCTCGTCGCGCCCGTAGGTCTGGCCGCGCGACGCGTAGTTCGCGTCGCGCGCGTAGGTCGTCGCGAGGTGAACCGGTGGGACCACTGCGCCGGTTGCGTCATCGATGGAATGCAAGGCCTGGGCTGCGGCGGTCTCTGGCTTCATGGCATGGCCGGCGCCGCACACTACACCATCGCCGGATCGAGCGCCGGATCGAGCGCCGGATCGAGCGCCGGATCGAGCGCCGGATCGAGCGCCGGATCGAGCGGGTGTGGCGCATGGCGTCACGCTCCGAGTGATTCGCAGATCGGCCTGCGACGGTGTAACCAGGCTATAACCGTCGGGTGGAACGCCGCGTGGTCATCATCGAGGACGAGCGGGACGTGGCTCGCCTGCTGGAGTTCAACCTGCGGGGCGCCGGGTTCACCGTGGCCTCGGCGGCGACCGGCGCGGCGGGCCTCGACGAGGTGCGGCGCACCCGGCCCGATGTCGTCGTGCTCGATCTGATGCTGCCCGACCAGTCGGGCTACGAGGTGTGCAAGCAGATCCGCGCCGACCCGGCGGTCGGTGACGCGGGCGTGCTGATGCTCACCGCCCGGGGCGAGGCCGAGGATCGCATCCTGGGCCTCGAGGTCGGCGCCGACGACTACGTGGTCAAGCCGTTCGTGGTCCGCGAGGTCGTGCTGCGGGTCACCGCGCTGGCCAACCGGCTCGCCGAGCGCCGCACCCGGCCGGTGGCGAGCGAGCCCGGCGGCGTGCTCAAGGTCGGCCCGATCGAGCTCGATCCGGTCACCCACGACGTCCGGATCGCCGGCGCGCCGGCCCAGCTCCGCCCGCTCGAGTACAAGCTGCTGCAGCTGCTGGTCAGCGACCCGGGCCGGGTGTTCTCGCGCGAGGAGCTGCTCGAGCAGGTCTGGGAGATGCGCGGCGACATCAACACTCGTACGGTCGACGTCCACGTCCGCCGGCTGCGGGTCAGCCTGGGCGCCGCCGCCGATGTGATCGAGACCGTGCACGGCTTCGGCTACCGCGCGCGGCGCGCCGGCCAGCCCTAGCCACCGCGAGCGAGCGAGCGGACGTGGATCGATCGAGACGTCGTGGTGAATTCTCCGCGCTAGCCTGATCCGGATCCCGGCTGGTACGCTCCAGGGGGCGTGCGCAGTTCGCTCCGCAACCGCCTGCTGATCACGTTCCTGGCGCTGGTCGTCATCGTCGGCACCGGGACACTGTTCGCGATCGAGCGGACACTGGCGAGCGATCTGACCGCGTCGCTCGACAGCCGGATGACGATGCAGGCCCGCGAGGCGGCGGGCTGGCTGTCGAACGCCGGTCACCTCGACCGGCTCGCGCCGCGGCTGGCGGCGGCGATGGGGACGCGGATCACGATCGTCGGCGGCGACGGCCTGGTGCTGGGCGACTCGCACGAGCCCGAGAGCGTCGGCCGGCCGGTCGGCGACGCGTGGGAGGTGTCGCGGGCGCGCAGCGGCGAGGTCGGCCACGCGATCCGCACGCTGAGCGGCGACGAGTCACCCCAGTACCTGGTCGCGGTCCCGGCGGACGACGGCCTGGTGATCCGGCTCGCGGTCCCGCTCGGCGACCTTGTCGTCACCCGGGCGCGGATGCGCAACCGGCTGCTGGTCGGCTTCGGGTTCGGCTTCCTCGGCTGCCTGGTGCTGTCGTTCATCTTCATCCGCGCGCTGACCCGGCCGCTGCAGCAGATGACCCACACCGCCGAGAAGCTGGCGCGCGGCGACTACGAGGCGCCGCCGCCGATCGACTCGGGCGGCGAGCTCGGCGTGCTGGCGCGCGCGATGAACCGGATGGCCGGCGAGGTCAAGGCGCGGGTCGGCGAGCTGACCGGGCAGCGCGACCTGCTGTCGGTGGTGTTCGGCGGTCTGGTCGAGGGCGTGATCGTGGTCGGCCGCGATCGCCGGATCGCGCTGGTCAACGACCCCGCCCGGCCGCTGATCGGGGGTGGCAGCGAGCTGCCGGACCGGCTGGCGCCGCTGGTGAGCCGCGCGCTGGCCGGCGAGCAGGCCGACGAGGAGCTCGAGCTGGTCGGCCGCGCAGTGCGCGCCAGCGCCCGGCCGCTCGGGCCGCGTCGCGGCGGCCGGCCGGGGCACGCCGACCGGGGGGCCGCCGACCGGGGGGCCGCCGATCCGGGGGTCGCCGATCCGGGGGTCGCCGATCCGGGGGCGATCGTGGTGCTCTACGACGTGACGCGGCTGCGCGCCCTGGAGGCGGTGCGCCGCGAGTTCCTGTCCAACGCCGCGCACGAGCTGCGCACGCCGGTCACCGCGATCTCGGGGTACGCCGAGACCCTGCTGGCCGGCGGCATCGATCCCGAGACCTCGCAGGAGTTCGTGACGACGATCCACCGCAACGCCCAGCGGATCGCCGCGCTGGTCGCCGATCTGCTCGTGCTCGACACCCTGGAGGGCCGCGCCGAGGCGGTCGGCACCCGCGCGCCGGTCGCGCTTGCCGAGGTCGTCGGCGACGCGGCGCGCACTGCGCGGGGCGTGACGCCGAGCGCACAGATCGAGGTCAACGTCGCCGATGGGCTGTCGGTGCTCGGCACCCGCGAGGGCCTCGACCACATCGTCCAGAACCTGATCGACAACGCGGTCAAGTACGGCAACAACACGCCGGTCACGGTGCGCGCCGAGCGCGTCGCCGACAGGGTGCGGCTCGCGGTCGCCGATCGCGGTCCGGGAATTCCGGATGGCCACGAGGACCGGATCTTCGAGCGGTTCTACCGGCTCGACGCCGGCCGCAGCCGCGACCGCGGCGGCAGCGGCCTGGGGCTGGCGATCGTCAAGAGCCAGATCGAGGCGATCGGTGGGCGGGTCTGGGTCGAGCACGCATCTCCCGGAGCGCGCTTCGTGGTCGAGCTGGACGCTGCATGCAGCGGGTCGCCCACGCCGTGCTAGGGTCGCCGCGGATCATGAAGCCCGACCTGTCCACGCTGGCGATCAATACGCTCCGGACCCTGTCGATCGACGCCGTGCAGAAGGCGAACTCCGGCCACCCCGGACTGCCGCTCGGCGCCGCGCCCATGGCCTACGTGCTGTGGCAGCACCACCTCAAGCACGACCCGGGCGCGCCGACCTGGTTCGATCGCGACCGCTTCGTGCTGTCGGCGGGCCACGGCTCGGCGCTGCTGTACTCGCTGCTCCACCTCACCGGCTACGGGCTCGGGCTCGACGAGCTCAAGCAGTTCCGTCAGTGGGGCAGCCGGACGCCGGGCCACCCCGAGTGGCACGACACGCCGGGCGTCGAGGCCACCACCGGGCCGCTCGGCCAGGGCGCGTCCAACGCGGTCGGCATGGCGATCGCCGAGCGCTTCCTGGCCCACCGCTTCAACCGGCCGGGCCACGAGATCATCGATCACCGGACCTACGCGCTGGTGTCCGATGGCGACATGATGGAGGGCGTGGTGTCCGAGGCGTCGAGCATCGCCGGCCACCTCGGGCTCGGCAAGCTGCTGTTCCTGTACGACGCCAACCACGTCACGCTCGACGGGCCGCTGTCGGACTTGATGTCCGAGGACGTCGCCATGCGCTACGCCGCGTACGGCTGGCACGTCCAGCGCGTCGAGAACGGCGACACCGATCTCGCCGCGCTCGACGCGGCGATCACCGCGGCCAGGGCCGAGCCCGGTCGGCCGTCGATCGTCATCGTCCGCACCACGCTCGGCTTCGGCTCGCCCAAGAAGGCCGGCACCAGCGCCGCACACGGCTCGCCGCTCGGCGAGGCCGAGGTCCGGGCGACCAAGCAGGCGCTGGGCTGGGATCCCGACGCGCAGTTCTTCGTACCCGACGAGGTCCGCGCCCACATGGCCGAGGGTGCCAAGCGCGGCGCCGACGCCCACCAGACCTGGGACGCCAAGCTCGCGGCGTACCGCGCGGCCCACCCCGACGACGCCGCGCTGCTCGAGACCGCGATCCGCGGCGAGCTGCCCGCCGGCTGGGACCACGATCTGCCGGTGGCGTCGCCCGGCGACAAGCCGGTCGCGACCCGCAGCGCCAGCGGCAAGGTGATGATCGCGCTGGCGGCGAGGATCCCGTGGCTGCTCGGCGGCGACGCCGACCTCGGCGGCTCGACCAAGACCATCGTGCCGGGCGGCAATTACGTCAGGGCGGGCGAGGGCAGGAACTTGCGGTTCGGCATCCGCGAGCACGGCATGGGCGCGATCGGCAACGGCATGCTGTACCACGGCGGCATCCGGCCGTTCGTCGCGACGTTCCTGGTGTTCAGCGATTACATGCGGCCGCCGGTCCGGCTCGCCGCGCTCAACAAGATGCCGGCGATCTTCGTGTGGACCCACGACTCGGTCGGCCTGGGCGAGGACGGCCCGACCCACCAGCCGGTCGAGCACGTGATGGCGCTGCGCGCGATCCTCAACCTGTGCGTGTTCCGGCCGTGCGACGCCAAC
>JBGQCL010000739.1:0-4595 GCA_041495365.1 Kofleriaceae bacterium
TCTCCTTCAGCTCGGCGTTTCAAGATTCCTCGCAAACTGGAGAAAGATCCGGAACTCCGATGCTTACCCCCGCTTCGATGCTGCTTATGCGAGGCTAGCGGAGGGATGGGGGAAGTTTCGTGAGTACGCCGCACGCAACGAACTCGGTACGATCCGGCTAAACCAGTACGAGCTGACGTACATCAATCGCATCCCAGACGAGACCGAAGGCCAGGCCAGAGAGCTATTCACGTTCTTCCGGTGGCCGGAACTCCACGGTGAATTGTTCGAGTCGAGCCCGCACGGAATACAGCTCCGCTTTCAGGTTCGGTTCAAGAAGGCCCGCGGAAGTCTAACCGTCAGCCTTCAGCGCGGAACAACCGTTACTGACGGGCGCTATTTCTTCATTCTGGAGCTTACTGCCCGTGGGCCCGCCGCCGAAGACGGCGCCGATCGCGATGAATGGTTCGCATTCGCCCATGAGGCCATCGTGCAAACATTCTCATCGCTCACGACAGAAAAAGCACACAAGAGTTGGGGGAGGATCCGATGATGGACAGCCGGATGATGTGTCGTTATTCAGCCACGCTTGTCATCGAACCCGTGCCACGCTCTCAGAGCACAGGTAGCGTGCGGATACTGGACGAAGACGTGCTGCAGCCCAAGACTTCGCGAACTCCGAGGGCGATGGGGGGCGTAGAGACGACGAGTGGAGCAACGCTTGCGCTGGTAGCCGACAAACGGCCGCGCAAGGACCACGAGGCCGCAGCGCTCGAAGCGCGCCGTCAGTGGAAGTCACGCTTCCGGGCTCGCGTACGAACTATGGAAAAGCTGCTGGCCAACGCGCCAGATGACAACGTTCCGACTCCTCGCGGTGATGGCGATGATTGAGATAGGCGCGGACGCACCCGATGGCTCATGAGCATGACGACGAGGAAGTTCTCCTCTTCCGACCGGCCGAAGAGAAAATTCGGCCGGGGGACATCGTCCGCCTTTCGCCCTGGCTCAGGGCGCTGAAGTCGCCGCTGCAGCACTTGGATGCGCAGGAGACGAAACATCAAGAGCGCCCAATGGCCGCGCGCATTGACCTCTCTCAAGCGTCAGTTGCCATTCGAGAAGGTCGGAAAGATGTGCGTCTGATCGTAGCGTCGAAGCTTGAGTGGGGCGTCCTTCTCACGCGAGGCTGCGATGTCGATCACCGCAACGAGCGACAGGTTGTCGTCCTGCGATCGCTCAAGGAGTTCAACGTATCCCATCACGCTCCGATCATTAACGGAGAGCATGTTGGACTCCACTACATCCCGGAGCCAAGCGGAGACGTTCTTGGGATCGGGGAACGCGTCGCGGACTTTCGTTTCATTGCGACGCTTCATCGAGATGTGTTCGACGAGTTGGAACGCCCGCTGTCGCTTACTCCTGCTGCGCTGACAGACCTGTACTTCGGATGGATGCGTCATACGATCGGCAAGCGGGTGCCCGACACGGCGCCGTGCCCTTCGTGCGGTACACCCGTCGAGGTCTTCCGTTTGGTGGAGGAGATAGCAACTCCCTCGGGCGACTACTAACGCGGCTCGCGGCCTGCTGCACGGCGATCGAGCACTACATGCCCGACGCGGAGGCGACCCGGCCCGAGGGTGGGTTCTTCCTCTCGCTCCTCTTGCCACCGGGCGTGACCACGACGGAGGTCAGTGCCGCGGCCGCGCGGCGCAACCTGAACCTCGCCGACGGCCCCGCCTTCTTTCCCGAAGCCGACCGCGATGGCGACGGACAGCGCTTCCTTCGCCTGCCGTTCTGCGCGCTCACCCCCGCGCAGATCGACGAGGGTGTGCGGCGCCTCGCCGACGCTGTGCGCGAGGTCCGCAGCTGACCGCTCGACCTGCGCGTCGCCACCATGCGCTGCCAGGGTGCGATCGATCTCGGTCTCCAAGCGGCGTCCCGCTGGCGGCCTGCACGGCGTCGGCGTGTCGGCGGTCAACGCGCTCAGCGACTGGCTCGAGCTCGAGATCGTGCGCATCGGCTCGGCCTTGCTGACGCTGGGCGTGGGCCTTGCGTCCCGCGCCTGGTTCCTGGCCGCCTCGTTTGGCGAGCGGGCCGCCGAGCAGCTGACCGGATCGTCCGGGCGGCCATGCTCGGGGCCGGCCGAGCCGTGGTAGTCACTGGCCTGGATCAGTCTCGGTAAGCGGCACTCGTTTGTAATTTACTAACAATATACCGAAATTGCACCAAGCTCCTATCTATCATGAACGACGCCCTGTTCTGTTCGATCTATGTCGATAGCTCCCTGCCGCGCGCTGCCATGGCATCGCTCGTCGCGGAGTTGACCGGCGGCGTGGTGGTGCGCGGCGGTGTCGACTGTGCGTGGGGACGCATTGCCGTCGACGACGACTATGGCACGTTCGAGATTCGGAAAGCAGACCCTGACGATTTCCTTGGCTGGCCAACTCTCCTTGAGATCATGCCATTGGACAGCGCGCGCCGCGAAGATGTCGTGCGTGCAGTGATCTCCCTGATGAACGCGCTGATTGCTCGCGGGAGGCGCGTGCTCGCTCAGTGCGACTACGCTGAGGATCTTCCCGGTGGTGGAGAGGTCGCCGGTGCTACAGCGAGGCCATAGGAGCCGCAACGCCCGCGATCGAGGCTGTCGGGCAGGTCGCCGCCGCTGGCTTTGGGCGCCGAACCGGCGCTCGCCGGCGCCGGCTTGATGCGACCGCCTTTGCGGAACTTCGATCTGCTCTGCGACCCTTCTGCGCGGGCTGCCTGGCGCTCCTTCAGTGCGGGAGGGCGTCGCCGCGGGCGGGCTCGCCGAGCACGAGGTCGACCTGCTCGGCGTCGATGTTCGCGCCGCCGACCTGGGCCTCGCCGACCTGGCCGCCGGCGGAGGCGCGCAGCGTCGCGCCGGAGGCCGCCCGGAGCGTGTAGCGGCCGGCGGCGTCGGTCATCGCCGCGGTGGTGTGCGCGTCGTCGTCGGGCTGGGCCGCGATGACCGCGGCGCGGGCGACCGGCTGGCCCGCGGCGTCGCGCACCACGCCGCGCACGGTCCTGTCGTGCGGCTCGCCGATCGGCAGCTCGATCTGCGCCGTGCCGCCGGCCGGGATCGCGGCGTGCTGCGCGACCGGCCGGCCGCGCCAGATCGTGGAGAACCCGAGCTGGCAGGCCGGCAGGCCGTCGACCGCGAACCGGCCGGCGGTCACGGTCACCATGCGCTGCGACTGCGGCAGGGGGATCAGCTGGCCGGCGACGATGCAGCTGTCGAGCGCGAGCTCGAAGCTGCCGCTGGCCAGCCGCGGGGTCGCGCCCTCGAGCCGGCCGGTCCCGGAGAGCTCGAGCTGGATGCCGTCGTGCGGCGACACCACGTTCGCGCTGACGACGCCGCCCGCCGCGCGCGCCATGATGCGGTAGCGGCCCGGCGGCAGGCTGTGGACCTCCCAGCCGCCCGCGTCGTCGGTGCGCTCCTGCTGGGCGATGCCGTCGGGGTCGAGCGGCCGCAGATCGAGGTACGCGAAGCGGGCCGGGCGGCCGGCGCGGTCGACGAGGACGCCCTCGAGATCGGGGCGCCGGTCGGGCAGCGCGAACTCGACGCCGTCGAACCGCGCGCCGTCGCGGCAGCGGAACTGCTGGACGGCCGACGGCGGCGCCTTCCACGGCCAGGCGCGCAGGCCGACCTCGCCGTCGCCGGTGGTCGCCCAGTGGAACGCGCCGTCGGCTTCGATCCGGCCGGCGGGCGCGAACGCGGCGTCGCCCGGGCCGAGCTGGAGCTCGAGCGCGCCGTCGCCGGCCGGGGCGCCGTCCGGCCCGATCACGCGGCCGGACACGATGCAGCCCGCCGCGAGGATCAGCGTGGTGCTGGCGCGGGTGCCCGGACCGACCGCGTAGCGTGGGCGGGGTGGGCTCGCGATCCCGGCGAACCGGGGATGACGGACGGCGAGCTCGAACACCCCGGGCGGCAGCTGGAGCTCGAAGCTGCCGTCGTCGGCCGACAGGGCGATGTCGGTCCCGATCGCCGGGCGGTGCGCGCCGCCGACGGCGTACACCACCGCGCCGCCGACCGGCTGCCCGGCGCGATCGAGGACCCGGCCGGCGACGCTGCCGCCGCGCAGCACCGCGAGGTCGACGCCGTCGGTGTCGCGCGCGGCGACCACCGCGGGCAGCAGCGCCTCGTCGGGGACGCCCGCGAGCTCGGCCGGCGGCGGGTCGGGGACGCGCGGCGGATCGCGCCGGCCGATCGACATCACGCCGCCGGCGCCGCGCACGAGCGCGCGGTAGGTGCCGGGGGCGACGCGCAGCGCGTAGCCACCGTCATGCCGGGTCGTGGCGCGAGCGTCGCGCGCGCATAACCCGAACGATCCTGTGCTTGAGCGAAGATAGTGAACGCGGCGTCGCGCGGTTCGAGGATAACGTCGTAGGTCTCGGCCACGCCGATGCGGAATTCTCCGATGGTCACCGGCTCTACATCGTTTCCGTCGGCGGCGACGACGGTGAGCGGCAGACCGGGGATGCGCACATCGAACGTCGTCATCGACGAGCCGTTGATGAACCGCAGCCGCACCTTTTCGCCGGGATTGAAGAGCGCCGTCCAATTCGCCGCCGGCGGCCGACCGTTGACGAGAAAGGTGTAA
>JBGQCL010000740.1:0-4590 GCA_041495365.1 Kofleriaceae bacterium
CGCCCGTGATGCGCACGATATGCGAGATCAGTGCGCGGCTCGTGACGCCGGACCGTCCGGCGTTCAGCTGGAGCAACACGACCGAATTTCCGGCGGGGTTCCCGATGCTGGTCGTCCCGGCCTTCTCCTCGCACTACGGGCAGTCCGTCGGCCACTCCATCGGCCCGTTCTTCGCCCCTGGGAAATGGCCGTTCTTCCATGACGACGGTCCGCTGCTCGCCGTGCAGCGTAGCCCGATGTTCGAGATCCTCGAGATCGTCGAGAACGGGACCGCGGCGTTCGTCCGCGCAGGGTTCGCCGAGACCGCGCCCGACCTCGCGATCGCCGGTGACCTCACCGCGCTCGACCCCGCGGCGCGCCGCTTCGTATCCTGGTGGCTCGACCAGCGGTCCGCGGAGCGATGGGCGGGCGCACACCGTGGCGCGCTGGGCTACCCCCCGATCCCCGGCTACGAACTGCGCCTGTCGCCGCTCTGCAGCGGAGCGCTGACGACGTCCTTCCATCGCGACGGTGATCGCTACCTGGTGCGGACCTACGGCGGCTGCCTGGGCCCGGACGAGAACTGGTACGGCCCGTTCGTGGAGAGCAAGGGCGACCATCGCGTCAGCGGCGGCTTTCGCGTCGACCCGCCGTGACAGGCGACCGTGCGCGAGCCCGGGGCGGATACGCATCGCCGCGGTAGAGACAACGCCATGCGATCGAGATCGGTCCTGCAGTTGACTTCACGTCATCGAGAAGAACTTTCTACCTGAGCTGTAGCGGGACGGTCGCGAGCGGTGGCGACCTACGCAAGGTACGCATCAATGATGAGTAAACTTGCTCGGAGCTCCGCGCAGGTTCGCTCTGCATCGTGCTAGCCTGCACATCGGGGTGAGGGGCTTGCTCGGTCTCGGCGTGTGCGTCCTGCAGCTGCTCGTCGCGCACAGGGCCTGGGCTGCAGCGGAGCTTCACGATGGAAGGAACGCGCTGGCTGCACACGCGTTCGTTCTCGAGGACGACACCGGCAAGCTCACGATCGAGGATGCGCAGGGTCCTGCCGCGCGCCGCTTCCGTCCGCTGCGCGGGGCGGAAAACGCCGGCCACTCGAGGTCGGCGTACTGGCTTCGATTTCAGGTCAAGAACCTCACCAGCTGGTCGAGCTTCATCGTCGAGCTCAACATGACGCCCGAGATCGTCGAGCTCTACGACGACGCGGGGCTGGTAGGGCGATCCGGTTCGTCGCTCCCGTTCGGCGAGCGCGGTGTGGCGCACCCCAACATCGCGTTCCGGATCATGCTTGCTCACGGGGAGGTCAGGACCTTGTGGCTCCGGCAGCGATCGAGTGACACCATCGTGCTCGATCCCAGGATCTGGCCGGAGCGGACCTTCTGGGAGGCCAGCTCGCGAGAACAGCTCCTGAACGGCTTGTACTACGGTGCGCTCATCGCGCTGGCCATGTACAACCTGTTCCTGTTTTTTGGCACACGCGACAGGAGCTATTTCCTCTACTTCGCGTTCCAGGTGACAAACGCGCTGACTCAGGCTTCGCTCGACAAGTACACCTTCCAGTATCTGTGGCCCGGCCACCCGATCTGGGCCGCGCGCTCGGTGCCGGTGCTGGAATTCCTGTCGATCACGGCGGCCCTCGCGTTTGCACGTACGTTCCTCGCGACTCGCCGCTTGTCGCCGCGGCTCGATGCGGTGATGCGCGTGCTCTCCATCGCCGGGCTCGTGTTCGCGACGGTCTGGACGCTTCCCGAAGCGGACGCGCGGATCACCCTCATCGTGGCGATGCTGGGTGCTGTGCACTACCTCGGCTCGATCGTGATCATCGCGGTGGCCGCGACGGTCGTCGCCGCGCGCACGGGCTCGACCAACGCCCGCGTGTTCGTCGCCGCGTGGGCGGTCCTCGTGGCGGCGACCGTGATGGCGGTGCTGGAGGTGATGGGGATCCTGGTCTCGCAGGACGGCTTCCCGCTGACGAAGCTGGGCTCGGCGGTGGAGGCGGTGCTGTTGTCACTCGCGCTGGCCAGCCGGCTCAACGGGCTCATGCGTGACCGCGAACGGGCGCAATGCGAGCTCCTGGCCGCGAAGACCGCGCGCATCGACGCGCTCAGGCGGCTGGTGTCCGGAGTAGCGCACGAGGTGGGCAATCCGCTGAACTTCGCACGCGGCGGCGCCGACGAGCTCGCCACCGAGCTGGACGCGATCGAACGCAACCTGCCGGGCGGAGGCGCTGCCGTGCGGCGTGCCCACAAGCTGGTTGCGTCGGGGCTTGCTCGCATCAAGCTGATCCTCGACAACCTGCGCCGGTATCTGTCGGTCGGCGACGCCGAGCTGGTGCCAACCGATCTGGCCCACGAGATCGATCAGGCGCTTCAGCTCACCGCCGAGCGGCTCAGATGCGCTGGCGTGCGGGTCGAGCAACAGATTTCCGATTCGCTACCGCCCGTGCGGGCGCGGCCGGGACAGCTGCACCAGGTGGCGCTCAACATCATCACCAACGCGATCGAGGCGATGCCCGGAGGCGGCACGCTGTGCGTTGCGGCGCGCGCCGGTGAGCACGAGGTGGTGGTCTCGATGACCGACACCGGCGCTGGGGTCGATGTCGCGGACCGCGAGCAGATCTTCGAGCCGTTCTTCACCACCCGCGA
This sequence comes from Kofleriaceae bacterium, assembly GCA_041495365.1. Taxonomy (GTDB): domain Bacteria; phylum Myxococcota_A; class Polyangia; order Haliangiales; family Haliangiaceae; genus JABFXX01. The sequence continues at coordinate 2,634 of JBGQCL010000740.1, forward strand.
GCAGACCGGCGGCACCGGGCTGGGATTGGCGGTGGCCCGCGAGATCGTGATGAGGCACGGTGGCACCATCCGCGTGGAGGCCGGCGACCGTGGTGGCGCGCGGTTCGTCGTGTCGCTGCCGCGCCTGGGGGAGGCTGATGACCGATGAGCACACGCCCTCTACCGGTGCTGTTCGTCGATGACGAGGTTGGAAATGTCGAGCTGTTCAAGATGCAGTTCGAAGGCGCGTTCGCGGTGCGCACGGCGACAGGAGGGGACGACGCGCTGGCGATCATGGCGCGTGAAGACATCGGCGTGCTGCTCACCGACGAGCGTATGCCCGGGATGTCCGGTGTCGATCTGCTGGCGCGCGCCTTCAAGCGGTGGCCCGACACGTTGCGGGTGATCGTCTCGGCGTACAGCGATTCGGCGCGCTTGCTGCAAGCGATCAACCGCGGGCACGCACATGACTACGTCGTCAAGCCGTGGGACAAGGCCGAGCTCGCGGCCTGCATGGATCGCGGGCTGGAGATCGCCTCGCGAAAGCGAGCGCTGGTCGCGCAGGCGGCCATGGGCGAGGTCTATGCGCGTGACACCGGCGAACGGTACGATACCACCCAGGTGGTCGGCGAACACGGCGGCCTCGAGGACATCATTGCCCGTGGCCGCCGCGCCGCGCAGCACGACACGACGCTGCTCATCATCGGCGAGACCGGGACAGGAAAGGAGCTGATCGCACGCCTGGTCCACGACGCCAGCCCGCGTGCCTCGCGTCCGTTCGTGCGCGTGAACTGCGCGGCCCTCGCCGAGGGGATCCTGGAGAGCGAGCTGTTCGGGCACGAGCATGGAGCGTTCACGGGCGCGCACCACTTGCGGAAGGGGCGCTTCGAGCTCGCGCACACCGGGACCATCTTTCTCGACGAGATCGGCGAGGCCTCGCCCAAGGTGCAAGCGACGCTCTTGCGCGTGCTGCAGGAGAAGGAGATCGAACGCGTCGGAGGCTCGGTGCCAATCCCCGTCGACGTGCGGGTGCTGGCGGCGACGCATCGCGATCTGCCGCAGATGGTGCGCGACGGGAAGTTCCGCGAGGATCTCTACTACCGGCTCAACGTGGTCCCGCTTCGCGTTCCAACCCTGCGCGAACGGAGAGCGGACGTGCGCCCGCTGGTGCAACATTTCCTCGTCAAGCATGGCCTGTGCGTCGGCAAGCAAGCGACGCTGGATGAGGAGGTGTACGAGTATCTGGAGGCCTACCCCTGGCCCGGCAACGTGCGCGAGCTCGAGAACATGGTCCAGCGGGCGCTGGCCCTGGCCGAGGGTCCCGAGCTCACGGTGGAGGACTTCGCATGTGACCTCGAAGACCCGCCTGCGGCAAGGACGAGCATGCGTCCCTCCAGCACCGCATCCTTGCGCGACGACCTGAAGGGCGAGGAGCAGCGCCGGATCATGGGTGCGCTTGATCACTGTCAGGGCAACCAATCCAAGGCCGCCCAGCTGCTGGGGATGCCGCGACGCACGCTGGTCGAGCGGCTGCGCGCGTACGGGATCAGCCGAAGCCGGAAGAAGTGACCGCGCATGGCAGCTCATGCCGAGCCCGCCGCACCGCCGTGCGCTTCCGCTCCCTCGATCGCGTAGCGACGCGCGTCGATCTGGGCGGGCTGTTCGCCTTCCTCCGGAGCGGCCTCGAGCATCCACCACCCGACGTCCCGGCGCGATCGCGCGTCGTCCCCGCGGCGCGCGACTGGCTGAGGTTCATGTCCAACGCGCTCCGCTACGGCATCCGCACGCCGAAATCGTGAGCGCAAGCCACGCCAGGACGTCGATGTGTTCGCGGGGTGCATGCCCTGCGAGGCGATGCTCGGTTGCCCTGCGGACTCCGAAGACCTGGTGCCGACGTTCGCGATCCCGGCCGAACCGGGCAGCGAGTGGCACCAGCTCCATCACCAGCCAGGGAAGGTCACCGCCGAGGAACGGACCC
>JBGQCL010000741.1:0-4585 GCA_041495365.1 Kofleriaceae bacterium
CCTCGAGCAGCTCCATCACCACGGGCAGCACCGGCACGCGGCGCAGGCTCTCGCGCGTCTTGACCGTCGTCAACCTGCCCCGGTCGTTCGTGTACCGGATCGTCGCCTGCCCTCCCGAGACGTCTTCCCAGTGCAGCGCACTCGCCTCGCCGAACCTGAGCCCCGTCGTGACCAGGAACAGCACCAGCGCGCGCCACTGCAGCGGGATCGCGGCGAGGAGCTGCTCGCACTGCTCGCCGGTCAGGAGGTTCGGGCGCGTCTCGTCGTACTCGCGGACCTTGGGCGCCCGCACGCCGTCGGTCCAGACCCGGTCGCAGTAACCGTTGCGCTCCGCGTCGTGCGCGATCGTGCGCAGCAGGCGCAGCTCGTTGAGCACCGTGTTTCCGCCCTTGATCCCGACCTGGCGCAGGCGGAACGCGATGTACCGCTCGATGTCGGCCGGCGCGATCGCGTCGAGGTACAGGTCGCCGAGCACCGGCAGGATGTGCTGCAGCCCGTAGCCGTACTTGCGGACCGTGGTCGCTTTGGTGTCAGGGTCGTCGGCTCTGCGCCCGAGCCATGATGTCGCGTATGTCTTGAGCTGCGTCCTTGGCCTGACCGCTTGGGTTGACGCGAGCTCGTTTCGCAGCTCGTCGCGCTTGCGCCGGGCGTCGGCCTTGCTGCCGATCACCGTCGCCTTGCGGTTCACCGTGCGGCCGGTCGCCTTGGAGATTCGCTTGACGCGGATCGCCCAGCTGTTGCGGCTGAGCTGCCTGATGCCCTCGTCGTCCATCGATCAACTCCATGCGGGAGCGGGTCCACGCGTCAAGGGTCTCGGGCAGGAACAGGTAGCCGCGCCGACAGCCGCGGCCGTCCGGGACGATCTCGCCGGTGTAGACCAGCGAGCGAATCCCGGCCCGGGTCCGGAACCCGAGGTAGGCCGCCGCGGCAGCGGTGTCGAGGTAGCGGGAGGTCACCGGAGCCTCCTGCGGCCCAGCCGCGCCCGGTCAGCCGGCGACAGCGCCTTGACGTATTGGTGCACGGCCTCGATCAGGTTCTCGTCGGCGCGCGCGACCGAGTCGACCACGCGATCGGCGAACAGGGCCGAGAAGCCGCCTTCGACGTCGAGCGCGTCCTGGAAGCGAACCGCCGCGACGACGAGCCGCAAGAGGAGAGGATCGAGGGCGCTCACCGTCTAGGCCGCTCCCCGCGCGGCCGGTACTGGCCATGCTCACCCGGTGGCGTCTCGTCCTCGACGAACAGATCGCCGCACCAGCAGCAGATCAGATCGCCGTTGCGCACGCGACGGTGGACGCAGTGCCGATCGCCGTGCGCGGCGACGTCCTCGGGTGCCTTGGCACAGCGGCCCTCGCCGATCATGGCCCGCCCCGGTCGATCCGCCTCCACCTCATGCCGATGCCATCCTTCTGTCCCTCGACCAGCCCGGCGCGCACGAGCCAGTTGAGTCGCTCGACGAGCGTGGTCCGGCGGAGCGACGGCTGGTGCGCCGACTCGATTGCTCCGGTGCTCGTCCACGTCTCGCTGAGCTGTTGCAGCGTCTCCCAATGGAGCGCGTCGATCTCACGGTGGCCCTGCCCGTCGCAGAGCTTGCAGGGAATGCGGGGTCGGGGGCGGATCATAGGCCAACCCTCCGAAGCTCAGCGCCGTAGTAGCGGCGCTCCCACTCGGCGCGGCCGTGTCCAGTGCCGTGATCGCCACCGAGCGGACCAACCCGGATCCGGTCGCGGACGAGGGCACCGCCGAACGAGCAGGCATACGCAGGATGTACCGGCAGGTCGTGACGCGCGAGGTAGGCGAATACCTCCTCATGCGTCCAGCGCAAGATCGGTCTGCACGTCCGGTGAGTCGCGATCCCGTGCGTCGCTGCGGACATGGCGCGGACACTGCTCTCTTCTGAGCGAATGCCGGTGATCCTTCGAGACGATCGCGTGTCAACGTCCCAAGAGTCAGGATCGCCATTGGCCGGGGTCTGGATCTCGAAGTATCGCGGACCGAAGCGACCGACGAATGCGTCACGGACGAGCACGCAGTCCGGGTTTTCCATCGCTCCGGCTGCGAACCAGATCAACGCGATCTCGGGGACGACGCAGGTCGCCAGATGCGCGACGGTCGTGGAATCCTTGCCCCATGACATACTGACGTAGGCCGGTCCGCTGGCCAGGAAGTCGGCGATCGCTTGACGTGCAGAAGTCTCGCGGTGGGCCAGCTGCGCGCCGAGCAGTCGATCCATCGCCTCACGCTCAGCCCAGACGCGCAGGTCCTCGCGGGTGTGGCGTGGGCTCGCGATCAGCGCCATGGTGACCTCACATCGTGGAAAACGCCGCAGCCCATCGAACGCTTGCCGCCGAGTCCCACGGCGAGGAGTCGCGCTGCTGCCTCCGCGTCATCGGCACATGCCGTGACCTCGAAGCCGCGCACGCGCCGACCGTGCACGCGGATCTCGCGTTCGGCACCGAGCTCGACGTCAACAACTCCCAGCGCAGCGCAGCGCTCGCGGACATGTCGCTTGATCGCAGCGCGAAATTCTGCAGCGCCAGTCGGCATCACGGTCAGCTTGATCACGATGAGCGGAGACCACAGCTCGCGCGCCGGATGCAGCTCGGCGCTCTCGACGATGCGCACCGGAACATCGCGCCCGCCGAGCGTCACCGCGCGTGGATCGGGCGCGACATCAACGCCGCGAATCACGAACCCGCTGCGCAGATGGCACGGCGCGATCGCCCAGCCGGAGCGATGCGCGGCGGGAATCACGCGTGACAGCGCGCCATAGAGGGCGAACGGCGCCGGGCGCGGTCCGCGTAGCTCGTAGCGATGCTCGATCAGCACGGCTCCTCGCTCATCACGACGCGGGTATGGTGGTAGTACGGCGGCCGGATCGCGCCCGAGCGCATCGCCTGACCAGTGACCGCGCCGGCGGGCATGCGGCGCATGAGCCTGCCGTCCTGAACGATCGCCAGATCGTCGCGCATCTCCGGCTCCTCGCGCACGATCCACTCGCGCACCGTGCCGCCGCCGATGTTGCGCTTCTTGCCGATCGCTGGCACGTACGTCGCTAGCAGGTGACGGACCTTGTCGACGTCTCCGTGCGCGAACCACGTCACCTCGCGCGCAAATACCGTCGGCACCGTCAGGTCGTACGCCTTCATGTGGCCGCTCGATAAATTCGCGGTGCGCGCATCCGTGTACCGAGCCATCCGCGCGAGGTCGGGCTTCTTGCGGACCTCCAGCTTGCTGCGTCCGGCCCACGACGACTCGTCAGCCGCCGAGCAACACCATCCCCAGAGCTGCGGATCCAGCGGATCGTCGCGTCGACGCTGCCGCGACAGCAGCCGCGCGTCTACCGCGCCGTGCTGCGCCGGATCGTAGTCCACCCACCAGGTGGAGAGCGGTGTGATGCTGCGAAAGTCGACGGGGAACTCGGTGGTTTCAATCGGCTCGATCGTTCGCCGCGTGGCCTCGTCGAGATCGTGGTAGACGCCATACGCGATCGGGCCGTCGAGGTGGAGCAGGTCGCCGAGGTAGCCGATGGGCTCATCCATGCGCGCGATGATCCGCATCGGGACGTAGCCGGCCGGGGTCCGTAGCTCGAAGGTCACGACACCGCCTCGCGCAACGCTGCCAAGATCTCCTCTTTGCGCTCACGTAGGTGCGTCGCGTAGCGCGCACCCAGCGTGTCGCCGGCAACGGTGAGCGACTGGTCAGCGACGTACTGCGGCGGCGCGACCCGGATCGCGCCGCGCAGCTCGATCTTGAGCGCGCCGTAGCCGATCGAGGTCTTCGCGCCGACGCCGATCACGAGGTGATCGCCGCGGCGATCGACCGCGGCATAGTGGAACGCACTGGCCAGCGCTGCGCGCTCGAGGTCGGTCAGCTCGGCGACCTGGATCATGCCCCAGAGCGTGGTGCCGGCCGCGATCGCGCCGAAGTCGTAGATCATTTGGGCGCTGTCGCCGCGCTCGGCCGGTCCATCACCGGACGGCTCCTTGAGCTGCTTGGTCTTCTTCGCCACGGCGCGCGCGCCGGCGTCCTCGGTCAGTAGCCGCCGCGCGACGTGCTTGTTACCCTGGTCGTGGCGGGTGCCGAATTCGTCGATGCAGAGCATCCCGACTCGGGCCCCGATCGCTGGGTGGTCCAGCAGGTCGTCGGGGACGCGCCAAGCGTTCTCGCGGCACACGACGTGGAGGTGCGAGACCCGGATCTTGCTCTCGGTCATCACGTTGCCGGCGGAGTAGCCGCACAGCCCGAGCATCGGGAACAGCTCCTCCAGCTTGCGGGCGCGCGACAGGTCGACCGCCGCACCGCTCTTGCTGAGGTGGCCACCGCTGAACAAGAGATCGATCTCGGCCTTGGTCAGGCTGTGGTCGGTGACTTCCATCGTGTCGAGCGCGTACTGCACGCCGCATGAACGGAGCTTGTGCTTGACGCTGTTGCCCGAGAGGAACGGGACTTTCGTCCCGTCGGCGAGTTCCTGCATGCGGAGGAGCTGCGTGTTGCCGCTCGTGCCTGCGCCGTGGACGATCGGCTCCAGTGCCGTCGCCCGGATATCGATTCTGCCGGTGAGGTGCATCGGTCAATCCTGTTCATC
>JBGQCL010000742.1:0-4555 GCA_041495365.1 Kofleriaceae bacterium
CCACCCGCGGCCGAGCTCGCCGGCATCGACCAGGGCGAGGACCTCGAGCTCGCCAATCGCCACCGCGGCCGAGCTCGCCGGCATCGACCAGGGCGAGGACCTCGAGCTCGCCAATCGCCACCGCGGCCGAGCTCGCCGGCATCGACCAGGGCGAGGACCTCGAGCTCGCCGATCGCCGCCGCGGCCGAGCTCGCCGGCATCGACCAGGGCGAGGACCTCGAGCTCGCCGATCGCCGCCGCGGCCGAGCTCGCCGGGCCTCGACCAGGGCGAGGACCTCGAGCTCGCCGATCGCCACCGCGGCCGAGCTCGCCGGCGCGAGGACCTCGAGCTCACCGCCGGCCCCGGCTGCGCCCGATCGCGGAAGACAGCGCCGGCCAGCCCGCAAGGACGCCGCGCTGTATCCACGGAAGTGCGCGCGCCTACGGATCGGCCGAATCCCGCGGCTCGCGAGAGCGAGAAGTCGACCACAACGTTGTGCTGCTTATCCTCGCGCGCTACTTAGCTGGCTCCACAGCCGCCCGGAGCGGACAACCCGTGCCGGCGTCTTGCGTGCCCACAACCCGGTCGTCGGCCCCGGCGGCGACCAGGACGAGATCCATTCGAGTGAGAGCCCGGATCGTTTCAGGACGGAGGGCGAGCTTGCGGGTTGATTTCTTCATCATGCTATGATACCGCGCCCGCGTTCAGGCCGCCTATTTTCCTGCCAGCGCCGCCGATGCGCACGCGCTGGCATGACACGACTCGATGATCCCCTCCGGAGGCGGCAGCGCCCAACGTGCGACATCTCCAGCGAAACCCCTCGTAATGAGGTCGTCGCCTTCGTAGTGCACACCGATGACGTAGGACCTATGCGCTTGCAGCATCCACAGCAAGCGCCCGTTCGACGTGTCCCAGAACCGCAGGAATCCATCGCTACCCCCCGCAACGAGCACCGATCCGCCAGGAGCCACCGCCGCATCCACGAGGAAATGTGAATCCCCTCGAAAGCTCTGGCGCAGCCGACCGGTTGCCGCGTTCCAGAGCCGCGCCGTTCCATCGGACCCAGCCGTGAGGATCTCGTGTTCACCGCCGACGGCCACGAAGCGCGCCGTGAATACCCGTCCTACGTGGCCCTCGAGCCGCGAGACGAGCCGATACTGACCAAGATCCCACAGCACCGGCGGGGTCTGCTCGCTCGAGGTCGAGATGGTGATCAGCCGTTTGCCATCCGGTGATGGTCGCAGCAACCTGATGCGGGATGATGCCGCGACGTCCATCAGCAGCGCGTTGCGGTCCGTCCCAATGACTCGCAACCGGCCACCGGCATCAGCCACCACCACCCGACCATCAGGGAGAATGGCCGCAGCATCTATCCCGGCGGATGATGTCGGCAACGCGACCGGATCACTCTCATCGTGGGCGAACAAAAGCGAACCGTCGATTCCACCGCTGACTAGGTCGTGGCCCGCTGGGGCGAAAGCAACCGCATTGACTGCCGCCGGATGGACGATCGTGCGAAGGAGCTGGCCGCTGGGAAGCGCGTAGACCTCCACCGTGTTGCCACGAGCAATCGCGGCTCGGTCGCCGGTAGCTGTCAACGCTGGCAATGCAGAGGAGTAGTTTCCCTCGACGGGAGTCACGCCTGGCAGCTCCGCGAGCAGCTGGCTACGCGCGGTGTCCCAGACGTGGGTACCGTGGCCCTTGCAGCTGAGCGCGATGAACCGCTGATCGGGGACGAGGCTCTCCTCGGTGTCACACTCCGCGCCGATCTGCGGAGAATCCCACCGGCGGTACGGCGAGCCCGAATCCCACACCCGGGCGGTACCGTCGAACGACGCACCGACGACGCGGCGCGACTCCGAATCGAAGTGAGCGGCGAAGATGAGGCCCTTGGGGCCTTCCAGCCTGGCAACCGGCATCCCCGTTGTAACGTTCGAGACGACAACTGCGCCGCCTGCGCCGGCAGAGAGGATGAGGTCGCCGGATACGGAAAACTCGATTGCATAGATCTTGTCGTGATGCGAGTTGAACTGGGCACGCAAGCCACCCGACGCTGCATCCCACACCTGTTCCGTCCCATCACGACTTCCGGCCGCCACGAGCACGCCATCGCGAGAGAACGCGACGGCATCGACCGACGCACCCGCATCGCGCAAGGATCGAACGCGCACACCGCCGGGGAGCTCCCAGATCGAAGCAACGCCATCATACGTTCCAACCGCAAGACGCGAGCCGGTTGGAGCGAAGACCAGGCTACGAACGCGCGGCGCGGCGATCGTGCTCACGCGCCGCCATGTCGACGTATCGAAGACGCGCACCTCGTCGCCTCCGGAGGTCGCGATGAGATGCCCGTCAGCGCTGAACGCCAGCAATTTCACTCCAGGCGCGTCGTTCTCCAGCTCGGCGATCTGCATTCCCGTCTCTGAATCCCAGACGTGCACGGTCTTGCCCGTCACCTCGATCGCCGCCACGAAGTGCGACGACATCGCTACTTTGTAGTAGTGCAACTGGCCAGCACCTGACCGCGGCCATGTCAGCACGCGCACTGGAGCGCCGGTTGCAGCGTTCCAGATCCGGACCGTCCCATCCGCCCCGGCAGTGATGATCCTGGAACCATCCGGGCTGAAGACCGCTGCGTACACGATGTCCCCGTGGCTCATCGTAAACAGCAGCTGGCTCGACGAGGCGTCCCACATCCGAGCGCCCTTGTCGTCGGTCGTGAGCACCCGCTTGCCGTCGGGCGCAAAGACTGCCGACCACATGCGTCCAGAGCTGGCCGAGAAGCGAGCGCTCTCCGACAGGCGGGGCTGCAGCGCCCTCGCGAGCATGAACTTCACCCCCGGCGACCGCTCCCCACGCTGGTACGCCTGCTCCAGGTGACCCACAGCCTCGCTCATCTCGCCATGAAGGAGCGCCTGCTGCCCGCGCTCGACCTCCGACTCGGTAGTAAACTCCTCTGCCGCCTGGCTCCGCACCTCGGCACGCACGAGCAATCCGCCCATCGCGACCAGCGCGACGATCGCTCCGATGGCCCACCTCGCGCGACGAGCGCGCTGCAGGCTCAGCGTGAGAAACGAGTCGTCCAGCTTGCTGAGCTTCAACGCCACGCTCACGCTCTGCACGCTCCGCTTGAGCTCCATCAACGTCCGCCCCCGAGCCAACAGGTCCGGCGAACGGCTCCTCTCGTGCCAGCGCCGCGCTAACGATCGGATCTGCTCGTTGGGATCCGCCTGCAGCACCGCCCGCAGCTCCGCAGCCAGCTCGAGCGCGTTGGCTTGGCGATGCTCGGGTTCCTTCGACAGCGCGCGCAAGAGCACGTTCCGCAGCCCCTCCGACAAGGGCGACCAGTAGAGGTCAGGCATGCCGTAGAGGTGGAATCGGAGATAGCCGTCGGTGTCGTCCGCCTTGAATGGCAGCCGTCCCGTCAACGCCTCACAAAGCATCACCCCGAGCGAGTAGATGTCGGCGGCTGGGCCTACCTTCGCCGCGTCTCCCCACTGCTCCGGTGACATGTACGCTCGAGATCCGAAACCCACCCCGCTCCGGGTGATCTTGCGTCGGTGCTCGGGCACGACCGCCGCACGAGGCGGGACGGTCAACGTACGGTGATACAGCGGCGACCGGCTGGCACGAATCAGGTCCGTCGTCACCTTGTCTCCGGGAGGTGCCTTGACCGGCTCATCCTCGGCGACGTTCTCCACGGTACCCTTGGCGATCCCGAAGTCGATCAGCTTCGGGACTGGCACCCCCTCCGAGTCCAGATCCTTGCTCTCGACCACCATCACGTTGGATGGCTTCAGGTCGCGATGCACGATCCCGCACTGGTGCGCCGCGTCCACCGCCTTGAGCAGCGGCTCGAAGAACTGCACCGCTTCACCGAGGCTCATCGGCCCATGCGTCTCCAGCCAGTCCCCGAACGTCACCCCAGGCACAAACTCCATCGCGATCCACATCACCTCGTCGTCGTCTTCACCTTCGGGCGCGGCAACACCGAAATCGTACGCCTGCGCCGCGTTGGAATGCCGGAGCCGCGATGCGAGCTGAGCCTCGCGCCTGAACCGCGCCGCCGCCGTGTCATCCCGCCACCGCCTTTCCTCGTGCATCACCTTGATGACCACCGTGCACCTGAGCTCAAGGTGTTCAGCGCGGTACACTTCACCGTAGCCACCGCCTCCGAGCCTCTCTCGAACGACGTAGCCGCCTAACACGCGTCCGGTGAGACGTCCGTTCGGCTCTGCGATCTGCTCCTCGGCCATCTGCTGCTCCCCCCGGGGCCAAAGCCTAGACACCGAGCGGACGAGGCAGACACGAGCGTGCACTGATTCTTCTGTCGAATCTTGCTGCAGCCAAAAATTGTGCAATCGAGACCACCTTGCTATCGCTGATTTCGTGGGCGTGCTCCTACCTTTCCCGCTTCGCACCCGCTCCCGCTTCGCGCCTACGGCTCGTACCTGGATCGCCGCCGCGGCCGAGCTCGCCGCCGTCGACCAGGGCGAGGACCTCGAGCTCGCCGCCGGTCGCCGCCGCGGCCGAACTCGCCGCCGTCGACCAGGGCGAGGGACCTCGAGCTCGCCG
>JBGQCL010000743.1:0-4541 GCA_041495365.1 Kofleriaceae bacterium
CGATCCGGGCGCGGCCGCCGTCGCGCAGGCCGAGCCGGCCGGCGTCGACCGAGCTGACCAGCGCGGTGCAGCGGAACCGGCCCTTGGCCAGGACGGGGAGGTTGTGCATCCAGCTGTTGTTGGAGCGCAGCTGGCGGCGGCCGACGATCACCAGCTCGGGCACGGCGCGGCCGAGGTCGGCGCGGGCGCGGCCGAGGTCGTCGAGGAGCAGCGGGGGCGCCAGCTCGATCTTGCCCGATGGCGTGCGCAGGAGGTCCGGGAGCCGAGGCTCGAGCGCGCCGAGATCGATGCCGGCCGGCGACGCCTTGAGCCGGGCGAGCGTCAGCCCGCCGGGCGCCATGCCGAAGCGGTCGCCGTACGGTCCGGCGCGCAGCGCCAGGTCGAGCACTCGCTCGGGGCCGCGCTGCCCGGCGACCGCGGCGAGCACCGCGGGCGCGGCGGGGCCGGCGGTGCGGCGCACGTCGTCGGCGGTCAGCTCGTCGTCGAGCGCGTCGAGATCCGCCGCGGCGCCCCGGCCGGTCGCGATCGCCAGCAGGCGCAGCATGATCTGCCACTCGCTCGGGTGGCCCGCGGGCGCGGGGAGCACGGCGGGGCTGAACCGCGCCGTGTTGCGCCACGACAGCTGCGGAAACGCGATGTCGTAGTGGACGTCCTCGAGCGGCGACAGCCCGGGCAGGATCACGTCGGCGTGCCGCGTGGTCTCGTTGAGGTAGATGTCGACGCTGACCATCAGCGGCAGCCGGCCGAGCGCCGCGGCGAGCTGCGGCCCGTTGGGGACCGACAGCACCGGGTTGGTCGCGACCGAGATCACCGCCTGGATCTGGCCGTCGCCCGGCGTCGCGATCTCCTCGGCGAGGCAGCCCATCGGGAACTCGCCCCAGACCTCGGGCGCCCGCGACACCCGGCTCCGCCGCCGCCCGATCGCGATGCCCTTGCCGCGCCCCGCGGCCCCGGTCGTGTTGGCGGCGAACGCCGCGGCCCGGGGGAACATCGCGCCGCCCGGCTCGTCGAGGTGTCCGGTCAGGACGTTGACGACGTCGATCAGCCAGCTCGCCAGCGTCCCGTACTCCTGGGTGCAGGTGCCGATCCGCCCGTACACCGCGGCGCGCTCGGTGGCCGCCAGCTGGTGCGCCAGCGCGCGGATCGCTGCCGCGTCGATCCCGCAGCGCGCCGCCACGCGCTCGGGCGCGAACTCGGCGACCGCGGCCTCGAGCGCCGCGAGCCCCTCGACGTGCCCGGCCAGCCGTCCGAGCCGGACCCGCCGGTCGGCGAACAGCGCGTGGACCATGCCGAGCAGGAGGAACGCATCGCCGCCCGGGCGGATGAACAGGTGCTGGTCGGCCAGCTCGGCGGTCTCCGTCCGCCGCGGGTCGATCACGATCAGCTTGCCGCCCCGCGCCTGCATCGCCCTGGCCTTGCCGCGGAAGTCCGGCACCGTCCACAGGCTGCCGTTGGACACCACCGGGTTCGCCCCGAGCACCACCAGCAGGTCGGTGCGCGCGACGTCGGGCACCGGGATCGACAGCCAGTGACCGAACATCAGCCCCACCGACAGCTGCTTGGGCATCTGGTCCAGCGTGGATGCCGAGAACAGGTTCGTCGTGCCGATCGCGCGGGTCAGCCGCGCGGTGGACAGGGTCAGGCTCAGCTTGTGGACCGACGGGTTGCCGATCACCATCGCCACGGCGTCCTTGCCGTGCTCCGCCAGGATCGGCACCAGCCGGCGCTCGATCTCGGCGAACGCCTCGTCCCAGCTGACCTCGACGTGCTTGCCGCCGCGCTTGACCAGCGGCGCGCGCAGCCGGTCGGGGTCCTCGTGCAGGTCGCGCAGCGCCACCGCCTTGGGGCAGATGAACCCCGCCGAGTGCACGTCCTCGTCATGGCCGCGGATCGACGTGATCTTGCCGTCCTCGATGGCGAGCTCCAGGCCGCAGCACGCCTCGCAGAACGGGCAGATCCGGTGCGCGATGGTCATGCGTCCACGTTACCCGATCGCGGCCGGCCGGCGCCGCGAATCGGCGATCACGTCCGATCTCCGCCAAGGTCATCGCCGGCGAGCGCGCGGCCGGTTCAGTCGCACCAAACGGTCATGGGCGGTGGCGGGCTGTCCTCGCAGTTTGGCTTCGTGAGTCCGCCATGGGCGTCGCGGAGCTCGTGCAGCGCGAGCTGCCGGAGGACGCGAACCGTCTCGCGGCGAATGACGAGCTTGCGAGGAGACAGCGGGTTGGAGCGAGCGAGCTTCTTCATGGCATTCCTTCAGGGTTGTGGCCGAGGCTTGTCGGCGAGGTACGCACGCGCCTCGTGGAGATCGATCCACAGCAGGCGGCCCTCGTAGTCGACGGCGACCGCCGCGGCGGCATTGCTGGATACCGTCACCCATCGAAGATCTCCGGAGCCCATCGGCAGGTACAGCCAGCGCCGCCGAGGAATCGAGTAGATCCAGACCACGCCGTCGGTGCACGGCGCGATGAGCAGGCCGTCGGGGGTCAGCGCGAGATGGCGCGCCTGGACCATCACCGTCTGCCACGCCGTGACCGAGGCCGTGACCGAGGCCGTGACCGAGATCGAATCGCCGCGCCGGGTACCGATGTGGACCCTCCCGTCCTTGGTGGCGACGGCGAGGGTGTGGCTGTCGTCGGTGATCGAGATCTCCTGCACGGCGCTCGCCGCGTGCAACGCGAGGTCCTGCCGCCATGACCCGGTGTCGATCGCGAGCACATCGCCGCCCGCGGTTCCGGCGTACACGGTGCGCTCGTCGGGCGCCAGGACCAGGCAGATGACGCGCGAGCCGGCCGGCGGGAACGCGACGGTGTGCCCACCGTCGGTACGCCACAGCGCGCCGTCGGCGCCGGCGAAGACGATCTCGCCGGTCCGCGGGATCCGCGCGAAGTCATCGATCGGCTGGTCGAGCTTCGCGAGCACGGCCGGATCGCCGGACGTGGGCCAGCGCACCAGCCGCCCATCGCGCCCCGACGAGATCAGCTCGCCGGAGTCGCCGAGCAAGGCGACCTGCGATACCGAGCCGTGGTGGGTCGGGATCACGCGGGTCCGCTGCATGGTGGGCCACGACCAGATCTCGAGCACGTCTTCCAGTCCGTAGGTGGCGAACGTCTGCCGGCTGCTCGACGGCTGGATCTGGATGTTCAGATCTTCGTGGGGGCCCGAGGTCTGGATCCCCATCGCCGGCGAGAACGTCGTGAGACCGCCGCCGAACGAGGTCGCGGTGACGGTGGACTCGTCGTGAAAGACCGCGGCGTAGAACCGGCGGTCGGTCGTTGCGGCGACGCGGGCGACGCGCGGCGGCAACGGCCACACCCGCAGCGAACCCAGGACGTCGGCGGAGATCACCACCGGGTGCTCCGGCGTCGGCGGTGCGATGGCGGTCAGCCGGAACTCGTGACCCTTGTAGGTCGCGACGAGGTCGGTGGTCAGGTCGAGCACGCTGACCGTGCCGGCGCCGCCGGCGGCGATCAGGTAGTCGCCGGCCGGGCTCACCGCGACCAGATCGGCGTGACCCTCGAGCTTCAGCCGCGGCGTGGCGACGTCGCGCTGCAGGTCCCAGATGCCGACCGTTCCTTCCGCGCAGGCATAGGCGAGGCTGCGCCGCCCCGGGATGAACTGGATGCCGGCGACCCGGCCGCGACACAGATCCCTGCGCGCTGCGAGGCGGACCGGAGACCCCTCCATGATCGATACCTGGCCGTGGATCGTCGCGAGCGCGAACAGGTGCTCGTCGGGGCTGGTGTCCCAGTACGAGCTGTCGGGGACCTCGAACCGCTCCGAGCCGCCCTGCAGGTGGATGAACTCCACGCCATGCGGGGTGCCGGCGCCGACGATGTCGTGCTCGAAGAACGCGACGTCGCTACCGTCCTGGATCGGGCGCTGGAGCAGGGCCACCGCATGCGCCGGGTCCGCGATGTCGAACACCGTGAGCACGGCATCGCGCGACATCACCGCGAGCCGGGTGCCGTCGCGGGACAGCGAGAAGCGATCCGGCCGCGCGCCGTGCACGCTCGCGGCGACCGGGATGACCGCATCTCGGCCGACGTCGTACAGGCACAGGTCGCCGGGGTCGCACCCGTACGCAAGCAGGTGTCGCGACGGTGCGTACGACCAGACCCCGGCACGACCGACCCCGCGGGCCACGACGACCGACGCGCCGTCGCGCGAGGTCCGTGCGATCGTGCCGTCGGCGCTGAGCGAGACGATGGCGCCGCTCGGCGCGACGGTGGCCCAGCGCACCCGGTCGGTGTGGGGCCGGGCGCGCAGCACGGCGACGCCGCGCCCGGTGGCCTCGGCCCGGATCTGGGCCTCGCGGTCGGCGTCGCTGCCGCGGTGGGTCGCCAGCGCGTCGACCGCGGCGGACGGATCGCTGGCGAGCAGGAGCTGCGCGTGCTTGAGCGTGAGCTCGCCGAGCGCCTGCCGGGCGTGCTGCTCGGACGCGTCGGCGCGATCGCGCTCGGCGGTGACCGCGCGGACGTAGAGCCCCGTGCCGGCGATCGCGGCGACAAGCGCGACGGCGGATGCGAGCGCCGCGGTGC
>JBGQCL010000744.1:0-4528 GCA_041495365.1 Kofleriaceae bacterium
CTCATTCCAGAGGGGACCTTGCCGTCCCCTCTCGCCCGGCAAAGCCGGGCGATTCACCCCTCCGCGCGTCGCGTCGCGCGGCTCATTCCAGAGGGGACCTTGCCGTCCCCTCTCGCCCGGCAAAGCCGGGCGATTCACCCCTCCGCGCGTCGCGTCGCGCGGCTCATTCTGATCGCGGCGGCGTCGCGCGATCCGCCGGATCCCGAGCCCGCCCGCGGCGGCGACCCCGCCGATCGGCGCGACCAGGCCGAGCAGGGCGCCCCCGCCGGCAAAGCCGATCGCGGCGCCGGCCGCCAGCGCCAGCAGCGCCACCGCCCCGTCGAGCACGGCCAGCGCGAGCGATCCGCGGCGCAGATCGCCCAGCGCGATCAGGCCGTACACCAGCAGGGACGCGCCGCACGCCGTGCCGATCTCGGACAGCAGCATGCGCGACTGCAGCGTGCACAGCGGCATCGCGAGCAGCACCACCGCGGTGACCACCCCGGCGCGCGCGCCGGCGAGACGGATCGCGCTGCCCGCGGCGGCCAGCACGGTGAGCAGGCCGAGCAGGGCGAGCGGCAGCCGGCGCCCGCCGTCGGAGTCGCCGATCGCGTCGCGGCCCCACACGATCGCGCGGGCGGTCAGGCTGCGCGCCACGGCGTCGGCCGGGGGGGCGCGCAGGCAAGCGTCCTTGCCGCTCGAGCCGGCCGCGGCCGCGGGCACCGGCGCAGGCTTCGGCCGGGGCGTCTTGTCCCCGGGCGCCGGCGGCCGGACGAGCGGCGCGACCCGGTCCGACAGCTGGCGCTCCTGCGGCTCCCACAGCCCGGGGCGATCGAGCCCGGGCAGCAGCACGGCGGCGGCGAGCAGGGCGCACGCGGCGAGGGCGACCGGCCAGCGGCCGAGCCAGGTCGCGAGCAGGCGGGCGATCCACACCGGCTGCGAACGTACGTCGACTTGCGCCCTCCGACCAGCCCGGCGACAGTGGAGATCGTTGGGGGACGTGACCCGCGCCCAGGAGCTCGGCCAGCTGCACCGCGAGGTGCCGGTGCGCCGCTACGCGAGCCTGGTCGGCCACTGGCTGACCCGGTGGTTCCGCGCCCCGCGCCCGGCGCCGCTCGACCCGCTGCCGGAGGTCGCGCCCGGCCAGCTCGCCGTCACGTTCGGCGGCCACGCCACGGTGATCGCGCGCTACGCCGGCCTCACCGTCGCGTTCGATCCGATGCTCGGCCACTGGATCGGCGGGGTGCGGCGGGCGGTGGCGCCCGGCCTCGCGGCGACCGATCTCGCCGATGTCGGGCTGATCCTGATCTCGCATCGTCACGCCGATCACCTCCACGTGCCGACGCTGCGACGCCTGCCGCGCACCGCGACGGTGGTCGTTCCGACCGGCGCGGCCGCGGCGCTGTCCGGCCTGGGGTTCGCGCGCGTCATCGAGCTGGCGCCGGGCGCCGATCTCGAGCTGCGCGGCGTGCAGATCGCGGCCGAGGGGACCGCCCACGGCGCCGGCGAGCTCGCACACGGCCTGTCCTACGTGGTGCGCGGCGACGGCCCCAGCACCTATCTGTGCGGCGACAGCGCCTACTTCTCCGGGTTCGCCGCTCTCGGCGAGCGGTTCGCGCCCGACGTCGCGGTCCTGCCGATCGGCGGGTTCCTGCCGACCTCGTTTCGCGCGCGCCACATGTCGCCGCTCGATGCGCTGTACGCGTTCGAGGACCTGCGGGCGCGGATCCTGATCCCGATCCACCACGGCGCGTTCGCGCTGTCGTACGAGCGGCTCGACGAGCCCGCGCGCTGGCTGACCGAGCTTGCGCGCCAGAAGGGCCTGCGCGATCACGTCCTGGTGATGGCGCCTGGCCAGACCGAGCGGTTCGTCGCTCCGCCCCGCGCCGACCGAGCGTGATACACACCGGGCGATGTCCGCGCCCGGTGCCTCGCCCGACGTCTCGATCGTCATCCCGGTCTACAACGAGGAGGGCATCCTGCGCGAGGCGGTCACCGAGCTGCTCGCCGGCCTCGATGCCGTGCGCGCCGCGCTCCACGCCCCCGACCTCCGGTTCGAGATCGTCCTGGCCGAGAACGGCTCGCGCGACCGCACCGCCGAGCTCGCCGCCCGCCTGTCCGACGAGCGCCCCGAGGTCCGCGCGTTCTCGCTCGGCGAGCCCAACTACGGCAAGGCGCTGCGCCGGGGCATCCTCGAGGCGCGCGGCGCGATCGTGATCTGCGAGGAGATCGACCTGTGCGATCTGGACTTCCACCGCCGCGCGTTCGAGCACCTGCGCCACCACGACTGCGACCTGGTGATCGGCAGCAAGGCGATGAAGGGCGCCAGCGATCAGCGCCCGCTGGTCCGGCGCGTCGCGACCCGCGTGATCAACAGCATGCTCCAGATCGCGCTCGACTTCCGCGGCACCGACACCCACGGCCTCAAGGCGTTCGACCGCCGCGCGCTGCTGCCGGTCGTCGAGGCCTGCGTGATCGATCGCGACCTGTTCGCCAGCGAGCTGGTGATCCGCGCCAGCCGCGCCGGCCTGCGCGTGCTGGAGATCCCGATCCGGCTGCAGGAGAAGCGCCCGCCCGCGATCAACCTGGTCCGGCGCGTGCCCCACGTCCTGCGCGGCATGGCCAGGCTGACCTACGTCATCCGGTTCGGCGGCAAGCCATGACGGCGAAGGCGGGGAATCCCGGGGGGATCCGGGGGCAGAGCCCCCGGATGTGCGCGATCTCGATCGATCTCGACGGCCTCGCCTGCTACTACCGGATCCACGGCCTGGGCGCGCCGCCCGCCGAGCTCGAGCACGTCATCCTCGAGCGCGCGCTGCCCCGCGCGGCCCAGCTGTTCGCCACCCGCGGCCTGCGCGTCACGTGGTTCGTGGTCGGCCGCGACGCCGATGGCGAGCTCGCCGCCGCCGACCACGCCGCCCGGCGGGCCAACGCCGCGCGGCTGCGCGCCCTGGCCGAGGCCGGCGACGAGCTCGGCAACCACTCGTACTCGCACCCCTACGAGCTCGCCCGCCTGCCGGCGCCCGACGTCGCCGTCGAGATCGACGGCTGCGATCGCGTGCTGCGCGCGATCACCGGCCACCCGCCGCACGGCTTCCGCGCCCCGGGCTACGACCTGTCGCCGGCGATGCTCGACCACCTGGCGCACCGCGGCTACCGCTACGACTCGTCGCTGTTCCCCGCCCCCGGTTACTACGCCGCCAAGGCGGTCGTGATGGCGGCGCTCGCCGCGGCCGGCCGGCCGAGCGGCGCCGTGATGACCAACCCGCGCGCGCTCGCCGCGCCACCCGAGCCATACCGCCCCGCGATGACCGCCCCGTGGCGCCGCGGCCAGGCGCCGCTCGTCGAGCTGCCGGTCGCCGTCACCCCGTGGCTGCGGCTCCCCGCGATCGGGACCTCGCTCCTCGTCGCGCCGGCCGCGATCCGCCGCGGCATCGTCCGCGCCATGGCCCGCCGCCGGTTCTGGAACTTCGAGCTCCACGGCATCGACTTCGCCGACGCCGAGCAGGACGGCATCCCCGGCGAGCTGGTCGCGCGCCAGCCCGACCTCCGGATCCCGATCGCCGACAAGCTCGCCCGCCTGGACCAGCTGCTCGACCAGATCGCCGCCAGCTGGCGGCTGGTCACGCTCGGCGAGGCCGCCGCCGAGGCCCAGCGCACCGAGTGAGATCGACGAACCCGGACCTTGACCCCACCTTCGACTCGACGCCGACGGCAATGTCCGTGTGGCGCGCGCGCCACGCTCCGCGCCGACCGTGACATCACGGCCCCGGAACAGTCGCTCGCTACAGGGGGTGTCGCAGTCACGATCCCGTGCTGGAGGTCAGCTGCGTGGTGATGGCCTCCAGATCCTGGAACACCTTGACCAGCACCGCGGGCAACTGGGCATTCGAGACATAGATATCGACCGAGATCTGCGTCGTGGCCCCGCCGACCTCCACGGTGACCGTCCGGAAGGGCTCCGGCGCTTTGCACGCCGGGTCAGGGCAGGTGTACTCGCTGGAAAGGCTGCCCAGGTCGGCCGCTGCGATGTCGTCGCGCAATGCAGCGAGCGCCGCGGCGGAGGCATTCCCGGTGAAGTTCCGCGACATGCCGGCTTCCATCGAAGTGTGAAGGCTCGCGGAGCCATTGACCGCGAGCTGGAGCGCGCTCCCGGAGCCCGTAAAGCCTTGCACGGTATACGTGACCGGGCCGTCGAGTTCACCGCCTGGCTTCGCTGGCTCCGCGGTACACGCGCCCAGCAAACCGACAAGAAGACACACCCCGGTAGCGCTGTTCGGCATGGCGTGCGGCGTTGCAAACCAGATGCCACCCCGGCAATGGCGCTGCAGATCGCGCCTTCTCGATCGATCGGTACGGCCAGGCATGACACACCCGTGTTCGCGACCTCGGCCTCGGTCACCTCGCGCTGCGCCCCCGCAGGTGCGACCGTCGCGCGCCAGCCCGACCTCCGGATCCCGATCGCCGACAAGCTCGCCCGCCTGGACCAGCTGCTCGACCAGATCGCCGCCAGCTGGCGGCTGGTCACGCTCGGCGAGGCCGCCGCCGA
>JBGQCL010000745.1:0-4514 GCA_041495365.1 Kofleriaceae bacterium
ATCGCGGCCGGTGAACACCGGATCGCCATCGCTGTGGCGCAGCAGCGCCATCCGCACGCAGTCGCCGACCGCGACGGCGTCCTCCAGCCGCGGCAAGATCGCCGCGGACACCGCGAACCTGGCGGTGGTCGGCAACGTGGCGGCCGTCACCGGCAGAGCCGGCCCAGCCAGCCAGGAGCCGGCGGCCGGGTCCGCGTGGTCCTCGGCCCGGTCGATGCGGGGTTCGTCGTGCATGATCGCCTCCGTGCGGTAGGCGCCGCGACCTTCAGGACCACGACACGGGCTGCCGTCACCGCGTGACCTCGAGTCGGCCACCCGTGGCCCGCGCCGGGCCCACATGACCGCCGTTCGGAACGCCTGAACGCGACGATTGGTTGTCGTGGCGGCTGCCGGTCCGGCGCCTCACCAGCGATGCGGGCTACTCGGTCACTCCCTCTCTTCCACGGGCAGCAGGGATCCATCGCCTGGCTTCGTCGCCACCTTGATCCGCCGGATCAGGAGAACGAACTGGGATCTCGAGAACATCCATGACAGCACGAGCAGACGGTAGTCACCTCATCCTGCTGCTGGACCTGGCAACACAGCACCCGATCGATCTCGACCTCGTCGTGAGGATGCTGCAGCGCCCGCAGTCCCGGAACATGAACGTCCGCAGCTGAGAGTGCGCTCCGACATCGAGTCCGACCAGCTGTTTCTCGTTCCGCGGCTCCGCCGCTGACGGCCGTGACCGATCTCCTGTCGTGATCGTGCCGCTCGCGGCGCCTCATCCATTGTCGAGCAGCCTCTCGCTCCGAGGTCCTGATGACATCGAGCCAGATCGAAGTGACCTACAAGGTAATCACGCCGCTGTTCTGCGGCGGCGCGGGCGGCGACACGGCCGAGCTGCGGATCCCGAGCATCAAGGGCGTGCTGCGCTGGTGGTGGCGTGCCCTCGCCTGGCCGCGATACCCGGGTACGGAGCCCGAGCGACTTCGCGCGATTCACCGCGACGAAGCCGCGCTGTTCGGCAGCGCCGACGGCGGACAGAGCAAGCTGATCCTGCGACTGCTGCCCTCGCGTGCGAGCGGCCTCGCCGCGAAGGGCGAGGTCCTGACCGCGTCTGGCCAGGTGGTGGGCGAAGGAAGCAGGTACCTGGGCTATGGCGTCATGGAGGCATTTGGCAGCTCCAAGAAGCAGATCGAAGCAGGCCAGCTCACCCGGCCGTGCCTCGCGGCGCCGCTCGAGATCAAGCTCGCGCTTCGTGTGCGCGACCTGACTCCATCACAGCGCAGCTCGCTGCTCGATGCGGTCAAGGCCATGGGTCTGCTCGGTGGTCTCGGCGCCAAGAGCCGAAAGGGCTATGGCAGCCTCGTATTGCAGGAGATCTCGATCGACGGGAAAGCGAGCTGGCTTGCACCGATCTCGATCGACGCGCTCCATGCGGAGATCGCTCGCCTCCTACCCGGTGCCGAACCGCGGTCCCCGTTGCCGCCCTACACGGCGCTGTCTCCGAGGACGCGCGTCGTGGTGGTGCCGGGGCGCGACCGGCAACTGCCCATCGATCTGCTCGATCTCGTCGGGCGCGAGATGATGCGTTATCGCAGCTGGGGACACCATGGCCAGGTACTGGGTCGCAACAGCGAGAAGAACTTCGAACGCGACCATGATCTGATGAAGAAGCGTCCCGAACAGCGAAGTGAACATCCCAAGCGTATCGTCTTTGGATTACCGCACAACTACGGCAAGCCATCTACGGATCAGGTCGGCCCCGGCGACAACCACGATCGCCGCGCCAGTCCACTGCTGCTCCACATCCACGAGTGCGGCAACACGCCGGTCGCCGTGCTGTCGTTCTTGCCTGGCAGGTTCCTGCCCGAAGGTGACGAGGCGACCATCCGGGTCGGCGGACCGCGCATTCCGATCACGCCGGACCCAGAGCTGTGGCAGCCGATCCATGGCTTCCTCGCGCGGTTCCTCGATCCACCCCACCGCGACCGGTTCCCCGGCGCGCGCGAGGTGCAGCGATGACACAGCATCTCCACATCTCGCTCGGACCGGTGCAAGGCTTCGTCGCCCAGGCGCGCCGCACGCGCGATCTCTGGGGCGGTTCGTACCTCTTGTCGCTGCTCTCGGCGCACGCGATGGCAAGCGTACGAGCCGCAGGCGGCCGCATCATTCGCCCGCTCGTGGAAGGCGACCCGCTGCTCCGCTGGGTCGAGCACCGCGACACGCCCGGCGAAGCTCCCCCTCGGCTGGGCTCCCTCCCCAACCAGTTCACGTGCGAGCTCCGCGACGACCTCGATCCGGCGCTCGTCGCGAATGCCGCCCGGCACGCCTTCGAAGCCGCCTGGAAGCGCATCTGCGACGAGGTGTGGAGACGCGACCTCGCGGAGCTCGCCCCGCGACTCGGCCGCGACACCGAGGCGATCTGGCGGCGCCAGATCGAGCAGTTCTTTGAGCTGGTCTGGGTCGCGGGCGATGCCGACGACCACGGCGTGCTCGACCGCCGCAAGCGGTGGCGCACGCACCGGCTCCCCGAGGAGGGCGGAGACAAGTGCACGGTGATGCCGGAGCTGCAGGAGCTCTCGGGCTACCACCGCGCCACCGAGCGCGCCCAGCAGGATGCGCTCTGGGACGCGCTGCGCGATCGGCTGGGCCCGCGCGAGCTGCGCCCCCGCGAGCGGCTGTGCGCCGTGGCATTCGTCAAGCGGCGATACGCGCACGTCCTGCGCCATGTGCTGGGCCGCATGGTCGACGTCAAGCAGTGGCCGTCGACGATCGACGTCGCGGCCGTGCCGTGGATCCAGCGCGCCGCCGCGATCGCTGCGCCGGCGCTCGACGCATATGCCGAGGCGGTCCAGCGGCACGCCGCCGAGGACCCTGTCACGGGTGGCGCATCTCGCCTCGTTCCCGACGCGCTGCGCCGGGCCGCTCCGCACGCCGTCGCGCTGGGCGCCAACTGGTTCCACGCGTCGTTCGTCGCGAATCCCGGGCTCGCGGTGCTCCGCGACGACGCGTCGCGCAAGCCACTGTGCGACCAGCTGCGCGCGCTGGCCCGGCTGGCCGATGGCGACGATGGCCCGCTCGGGCTGCCGCCGATCTACTACGCGCTGCTCCTTGCCGACGGCGATCGACTCGGCGAGCTGGTCAAGCAGCTCGGCGGTGAGCCGGTGTCGCGCGCGCTCGCCGGGTTCACGGAGGCCGTGGCAGGCATCGTGGAGGCGCACCACGGGGTCACGGTGTACGCCGGCGGCGACGACGTGCTCGCGCTGCTCCCGATCCGGCGCGCCCTGGACTGCGCCCAGGACCTGGAGCAGCGGTTCCGCCAGGCCTTCGCCGGAGCGCCGGCCACGCTGTCCGCCGCCGTGGTCTTCGCACATGCCCGCGCGCCGCTGGGTCGCGTGCTCGCCGAGGCCCACCGTCTGCTCGACGAGGTCGCCAAGGACGGCAACGGCCGGGCGTCCCTGGCCGCGGGCGTCTACCGCGGAGAGACCATGGCGGTGCAGTGGGTGACCACCTGGGAGCGGCCGGTCGCGAACGGCGGGCGCCGCCCGGCGACCGCATGCATCCAGGACGCCATGCGCGAGATGAGGCCGAGCGGCGGCCGGCTGTCGAGCTCGCTGATCCATGACCTGCGACGAATCCTCGGGCTGCTGTGCGGGGATGCATCCACGACACCCGGCAGCTTCGCGACCCTTCCGGACGGCGTCGACATCACCGCGCTGGTCAAGGCCGAGATCCTCCACCGCCTCGACCGCGGTGATGGTGACGCTCCCGAGCTGGCGCTGCTGACCGCGACGGTCGACGCCCTGCTCGGCCGATCGCGGCGCAGGCCGGATCGCTCGTCAGACAACCAGCCCGACGGCGTCGACCCCGACGAACCTCGCCAGCTCGGGATCGACGGCCTCGTGCTCGCGAGCTTCCTCGCGAACGACGGCCGGGAGGAGGAGCATCAGCCATGAGACTCGAGCTCGCCGCGATCGATACCTGGTTCTTTCGCGACAGCACGCCGTTCCACATGGACGGCTCGCCGCAGACCGGCGTCGCGAGCATCTTCCCGCCGTACCCGTCCACGGTGGCCGGTGCCGTTCGCGCTGCGCTCGCTCGCCGGGCCGGCTGGGACGGCCACACCCGATGGCGCGGCGGTGATCTCGCCACGATCCTGGGCGATGGCCCGGTGGACCACGGGCGCCTGCGCATCGCCGGACCGTTCCTGTTATGCAATGGCACGCCGGTGTTTCCGATGCCGCGGCACGTCGTGGGCGGCGGCGATGGCGCCACCGCATGGGTCGCCAGTGCCCTCCTGCAGCCGGGCCAGCGCGAGGTCGTGTCGGATCTGGGCGCCGGCGTGCGGCTCCCCGACGTTCCACGACCGGACGCCAGCGCGCCCGCGCTCCAGCCCAGCACCGGCCGCTGGGTCACGCTCGCGGGACTGCAGCGGATCCTTCGCGGCGAGCTCCCGCACCACGACGAGATCCGGTGCGAGCACGACCTGTGGGCCACCGAACCCCGCGTCGGCATCCGGCGCAGCGCCG
>JBGQCL010000746.1:0-4509 GCA_041495365.1 Kofleriaceae bacterium
AGGGTACCAGCCACCTCTCCCTCGGCCAGGAGGCCATCGCGGCGGGCTTTGCGGTGGCCATGAAGCCTGGCGACCTGTCATTCTGCACCTACCGGGGTCACGCCCATACACTGGCGCGCGGCGTGTCGGTGGAAAAGGTGCTCGGCGAATTGATGCAGCGCGATAACGGGTTGATGCGCGGCAAGGGCGGTTCGATGCATCTGACCTCCGAGCCCCATGGCGTGATGGGCTCCTACGCCATTATCGGCGCGCATTTACCGATCGCCTGTGGCTCGGCGCTGCGCGCGCAGTACCGCGGCGACAAGGACGTGTCGGTGTGTTTCTTCGGCGACGGCACCACCAACATCGGCGCGTTCCACGAGGCGCTCAACCTCGCCGTGGTGTGGAAGCTGCCCGTGATCTTCGTGTGCGAGAACAACCTCTACATGGAGTACACGCCGATCGCCAGCGTCACCGCGGTCGAGCACCCGGCGGCCGACCGCGCGGCGGCGTACGGACTGCCGCGGGTGATCGTCGACGGCAACGACGCGGACGCGGTGTACCGGCTGGCGCGCGACACGATCGCCGCGGCGCGCGGCGGCGGCGGGCCCGCGCTGATCGAGGCCAAGACCTATCGCCACAGCGGGCACTCGCGGGCCGATCCGGCGAAGTACCGGCCGCCCGGCGAGCTCGAGGACTGGCTGCGCCGCGATCCGGTGACGGTGTATCGCACCCGGCTGCTCGAGGTCGGGGTCAGCGAGGCCGCGCTGCGCGAGATCGAGGTCGCGATCCAGGGCGCGGTCGACGCTGCGACCGAGGCGGCCAAGGCGTCGCCGCCGGCGCCGCTCGAGGTCGTCGAGCAGGACGTGTGGTCCGACGGAGGTTCGGCATGGCGGAACTGAGCTATCGCGAGGCGGTCGCGGCCGGCATCGCGCAGGAGATGGCGCGCGACGAGCGCGTCGTGATGCTCGGCGAGGACATCGCCGGGGCGGGCGGCGTGTTCAAGACCACGGTCGGGCTGCTCGAGCGGTTCGGCCCGCGCCGGGTCCGCGACACGCCGATCTCCGAGCAGGCGATCGTCGGGGCGGCGATGGGCGCGGCGATGACCGGGCTGATCCCGATCGCCGAGATCATGTTCTCGGACTTCTTCGCGGTGTGCTGGGACATGATCGCCAACGAGATCGCCAAGGCGCGCTACATGACCGCGGGCCAGATGGCGCTGCCGCTGGTGATCCGCACCGCCAACGGCTCGGGCTCGCGGTTCGGCGCCCAGCACTCGCAGAGCGTCGAGAACTGGGCGATGGCGGTGCCCGGCCTCAAGGTCGTGGCGCCGGCGACGCCGGCCGACGTCAAGGGCCTGATGGCGGCGGCGGTGCGCGATCCGGATCCGGTGATCTTCTTCGAGCACAAGGGGCTGTTCGCGACCAGGGGCGAGGTGCCGGACGGCGAGCACGTCGACCGGCTGGGCACCGCCAAGGTGCTGCGCCAGGGCAGCGACGTCACGCTGGTCGCGCTGGCGGCCATGGTGCCGCGCGCGCTGGACGCCGCCGAGCGGCTCGACCGCGACCACCGGATCTCGGCGACCGTGGTCGACGTGCGGTCGCTGGTGCCGCTCGACACCCAGACCATCCTCGCCGAGGTCACCCGGACCGGCCGGCTGTACACCGTCGAGGAGAACCCGCGGCTGTGCGGCTGGGGCGCCGAGATCGCGTCGATCGTCGCCGAGGAGCGGTTCTACGATCTCGACGGGCCGATCATCCGGATCACCACGCCGCACGTGCCGTTGCCCGCCGCCGACGCGCTGGAGGACCACGCGGTTCCCTCCGTGCAACGCATCGTCGACACCGTGGTGAGGACGGCGGGCTGATGGACGTCGTCATGCCGCAGCTGGGCGAGACCGTGCGCGAGGGCACGATCTCGGCGTGGCGCAAGCAGGTGGGCGATCCGGTCGGCCCCGACGAGCCGCTGTTCGAGGTCGAGACCGACAAGGTCACGGTCGACGTCCCGGCGCCCGCCGCCGGCGTGCTCGTCGAGATCCTCGTGGCGGTCGGCGAGCGGGTCGAGGTCGGCACGCGGCTCGCGATCATCCGGGTCGCCGGCGAGGCGATGTTCACGATGACCGCGCCGGGCGCGCGCGTGGTGGCGCTGTCCACCGCCCGGCCCACGGTGCCCGCGATGCCGGTGGCGATCGCGGAGGCGAGCCCGGGGCTCGATCCCGCGCGCTCGACCGGGCGGATCACGATGCCCGCGATCCCGACCGCGATCGCCCGGGCGGTCGGCGCCGAGCTGCGGCTGTCGCCGGTGGTCAAGCGGCTGATCGCCGAGCACCGGATCGAGGATCCGTCGGTGATCCCCGGCACCGGCGGCGAAGGCCGGATCACCCGCGACGACGTCCTGGCGTACGTCGCGAGCCGCGGCGCCACGAGCGGCGCCGCGCCGCCGGCCGACACCACCGTTCCGATGAGCCGGATCCGCCAGCTCACCGCCGAGCACATGGTCCGCTCGGTGGCGATCAGCCCGCACGTGCTGCAGGCGGTCGAGGTCGACTTCCACGCGGTCGAGCGGCTGCGCGGCGCGGCCGGCGAGGCGTTCCGGGCGCGCGAGGGGTTCTCGCTCGGCTACCTGCCGTTCGTCGCGCGCGCGGTGTGCCAGGCGATCCCCGCGTTCCCGCACGTCAACGCGAGCGTGCGCGTCGACGCGCTGATCGTGCACCACCGCGTGCACCTCGGGATCGCGGTCGATCTCGATCGCCAGGGCCTGGTCGTCCCGGTGGTGAAGGACGCCGCCGGCAAGACCGTGCGCGCGCTCGCCGTCGAGATCCACCGGCTCGCCGACCGCGCGCGGCGCGGCGAGCTGGCGCCCGACGACGTCACCGAGGGCACCTACACGATCTCGAACTCGGGGCCGTTCGGCACGCTGATCACCGCGCCGATCATCCACCAGCCGCAGGTCGCGATCCTGTCGACCGACGGGGTGCGCAAGCGGCCGGTCGTGATCGAGCGCAGCGCGGCCGACGGCAGCGGTACGATCGATGCGATCGAGATCCGGCCGGTCGGCGTGCTCGCCCAGTGCTTCGACCACCGCGCGTTCGACGGCGCGTACTCGGCGGCGTTCCTGCGCCGCGTCCGCGAGATCCTGGAGCAAGCCAACTTCGAGGCCGAGCTGACCGGACGGTAGCTCGCAAACCTTGCAGACAAGGAGTGCCGATGACGTCCATGACACAGGCCCAGTGGAAGCAGCGCAAGGTGGGGTGGATCGGCGCGGGGCGGATGGGCATGGCGATGGCGACCCGCCTGGCCCGGGCCGGCTGCGATCTCACCGTCTACAACCGGACCCGCGCCAAGGCCGAGCCGCTCGCCCAGCACGGCGCGAAGATCGCCGACCGGTTGTCGGATCTGCTCGGCTGCGACCTGGTGTTCGCGATCGTGTCGACCGGCAAGGACCTCGAGGGCGTGCTGGTCGGCCCCGACGGGCTGTTCGCCGGCGGGCGCGGGCCGGGGACCGTGGTCGACTGCACGACGATCGCGATCGAGGAGTCGGCCCGGCTGCGCGACGCGCTCGCCGCGCGCGGCGCACAGTTCCTCGCCGCACCGGTCAGCGGCAACGCCAAGGTCGCCCGGGCGGGCAAGCTCAGCTTCGTCGCATCCGGCCCGCGGGCGGCGTTCGACGAGGTCGAGCCGTACCTCGCCGCGCTCGGCCAGGGCGCGAGCTACGTCGGCGAGGGCGAGCTGTCGCGCATGGTCAAGATCGCGCTTGACCACCCACGCGATCGGGGGTCCGCACCGCAGCCGTATGGCGCGTGGATGACGCAGGTCGCGGGCAACCTCATTGACGGCGTGGACGGGTTTCTGATCGGCAAGCGGTGCCTGCTTCACGATCGGGATCCGCTGTTCACCGACGAGTTCCGCGGCGTGCTCGCAGCGGCAGGGGTGAGGTGCCTGCGCCTGCCTGCGCGCAGTCCCGACCTGAATTTAGAACGCTTGCTCCCAGGCGCTCGTGGTCAGCGGCAGATTGGCCGGCTTCAGCGTCACCTTCACGTCCTCGCCGGCCTGCGCGCCCGGTGGCCGGCCGGTTGTCAAGACCCGGAGTCCGTTGCCGCTCCCGAGCACGAACCAGCCCGCCGGCGCGATCGAGTCGAGCATGTGGGGATCGAGCTCCAGCGGCTTGCCAGCCGACGGCTGGCACAGCAGCACCGGAGCCACCAGCATGGTCGAGGCGGCGGGGTTCGCCACCACGCAGCGCAACGCGAGGCGCGGGGCGCGAGCAAGGGCCAGCTCGCCTTCGAAGATGTGTGGGCAGACCGTGTTGTCGAGCTCCAGGGCGACCTCGGCGATACCGCTGTTCACGGTGTAGCGCCCGCGATAGCCCTGCTGCTCACGGTAGTGATCGGAGGTGCGGACCTGGGGCCCGTTGTTGCGAAACTCGTAGCGCCAGCCGCGGCACGCGGTGGCCGTGCCGTCGCCAGCCAGCTCGAGCATGAACGCCGCCGTCGAGTCTTCGCTGAGCACCTGCAGCGCGTGGGTGCCGTGC
>JBGQCL010000747.1:0-4508 GCA_041495365.1 Kofleriaceae bacterium
CCGAGCAAGACGCTCGACGATCCGGCCCGCTACATCGACCCCAGCTATCGCGACAAGGCGGCCGCCGCGCCGCCCGCGCACTGAGGCAGGGCAGAGCGCACGGGAGATCGCGTGCACGCGAGGCTCGCCGTGGGCTGCTGCGCGGATGGGCGTCGGGGACCGCGCCCGCCGAAGAACCACCGGCGCCTGCGCAGACGGCGCGACCACTATGTTGTGGCGGGTATGTGCGGGGCAAGGCCCACCAATCGTAGTCACGGTCGCGGGGTCCGACCCCATCCGCTCGCGGTCGCCCACGACGAGCCGCGCGTTGACGTCCCGCGATCGCGCCTCGGGGGATGAGCGGCGGATTCGATCGAAAGCCAGGCGGCCAGCCTGGTCCAGTCGGCGGTGCGAGCGCCGGTCCGGCGTCGGTGTCGCCCGGCAAGCTCTACGACACGCTCTACAAGGACCAGACGCAGTGGGACACCGCCCAGGCCGGCGGCAGCTTTGGCCCGACGATTCATCGGCACTCCTAACTTCCAAGAGCGCTGCGCTCGGCCTCCGCGCCACGCTGGCGGATCCGGCCGGCACGTTGGTGAGGTCGCGTCTGACCCGCGGTACGATGGCGCGGCATGGCGATCGCGAAGCGAACGATCTGGGTGCAGCCGCGTTGAGATCCACAAAGACGGATTCCCGAAGGAGATCGATCGCTTGCGATTTCGGCTCAATATTTACTTGCAACCTGCAACGTCGCGAAACCAGATCAGAATCCGGCCTTCCGGATGTGAGCCGATCTGCACCCAAACGATCTTGGCGGCTCTGACGAGGCCGGAGCTACTTGCTGTTGCAGAGGGTACGAGCTGCAGGTCGAGGACCGGCGGGTGCGCGACCAGCTCATCGACGCCGCGGCGGCGTCGCGCAAGGTCGAACTGGGCGCGGTTCTCGGTGACTTCTCACGCGACCGACTGAAGGAGCTGTGCCGGGCGCTCGGACACGACGACAGCGGCAAGGAGAAGGCGCCGATCGTGGCGAGGCTGGTCGGCGTGGCGCCGAGACCGGACGCGGACGAGGATCCGGAGGACCCCGAACAGGACGATAGCTTGGAGGCAGCACCGGCCGAGCAGACGTCCGGCAAGCGCGGCAAGCGCTCGGCCAAGAAGGTGGGCGGCGGCGATCTCGGCTTTGAGGCGACCCTGTGGCAGGCGGCGGACAAGCTGCGCAACAACATGGACGCAGCGGAGTACAAGCACGTCGTCCTCGGCCTCATCTTTCTCTGCGCTCGTTACGGCCGCCCATGCCGGCTCGCTGTGCGGAACCGGCGCGATTCTATTGCGACTTACAGGCCCCGGCGTCGATATGGAACCATAGGCAACGTCTACTTCATCTGGGATGACTTTTGGCCGCTGAACACCGCGCTGTATGTGCACGACTTCAAAGGCACTGATATCTACTATGCGTTCTACCTGTTGACTGGTCTGGACTTCAATAAGTTTTCCGACAAAGGCGGATGCGATCCTGATCATGCGGCCGCACGGACCTCCTTCCGATGCGTCGCCGCATAGGGCTGCCACGCTGCCGACCAGCGGTCGGAGAGCACGAGAGCGCGCATCGCGAGGATGCCGCGCAGGCCGGGCTTGTCCCACGATTGGCCTGGGAGCTTGACCCGCTGCTGCATCTGCCAGCACGTGCTCTCGGTCGCGCCGCTACCGATCGGCAAGTTGGCCGCGTAGTGAGCGGCGTAGCGCATCTTCGATTTCCGACGACGAATGTAGCTGAGAGCGGCGGCGACTGTGATGCGTGCATCGGTGCCGCGCCCCGGGAGCCGCTTCGCGAGGTCGCGCAGCTTGCGCCAGATCGTGTCGATCGCGCGGTCGTCTTGCAGCAGCAAGCTGCGGTACCAGCCCTTCCAGTCGTGCGGATCGCCGTCGGGTTCGCACGCGTCGACGACGTCCTCCAGGTACTCCATCAGGTGCTCGAAATCGACGAGGTGGACGACGTTGGCGTTCGTCGGCAGGACCCGCGCGAGGGCTTCGGGCAGCCGCTCCAGCTCGGGTGCTGCATCCTGCACGCAGTGAACCGGGACGTCCGGACGCGCCTTCAAGATCCACGCGACGTCCTTGGCGACGCGGTCGGCGAGCACCGTCGGATCGGCGTCGGCTTCCACGGCGTATCGCCACGTGCGCAACTCGTTGCCTGTCGCGTCGTAGATGCTCGTGCTGCCGACCCACGCCTTGCGGTAGTGATGTTCCTTGGGCGGTGGCGGCGTCCGCTCGTACGGTTCGGTCCGTGTCGGCGGGCAGGTGGTGGCCGGATCCGCGGGCTCGCTCATCCGCACCGACATCCGATCGAGGCCGGTGCTCACCGACGCCACCTCGACGGGCACGACCTCGGCGACCCGCGCGACCTGTTCGAGCACCGGCGCCTGATCGGCGATCTCGATACCCATCTCGGTCGTGTGCTTCGCGACGAAGGCTCGACTCGGCGGAACCAGGCCGGTGGCGCGGAGCGTCCTCTCGAGACCGCGGCTGCTGTGGTCTGCGCTCAGCTCACCGACGAGGCGCGCCATGTCGGGCGTCATGTGCTCGATGATCCCGACGCGCAACTCGATCGGCTTGATCGTCGGCCCGTTGTGCACGCCGACCTCGCGGTACAGCGGCTCCTCGATGTGGTGACTGCCCCACCGACCATGGTAGGTCGCCGACGACGCTTGCTCGAGTCGGTGGTAGCGCCGCCCGTCGACTTCGACCTCGCCGGTCGTGGTGATCGCGGCGTGGAGGTCCCGATCGCTTCGGAACCACAGCGCGTCGCCCGAGATCGCCGTCGCCAAGTCTTGCCGCTGCTCGAACGTAGCGTCGAGTCCGAGGTGCTCGCGGATAGCTTGATCGATCAGGTCGGCGATCTTGCGAGCCAGTTCGCCCACCAGGCGCGTCGGCTGATGCGCCATGTTCAGCCCCCCGCCTTTGGGTCCTGCCCACCGCGCGCGAGATGCGCTGCGACTTCCGCGGCGACCGCCGCCGCAATCTCCTGTTGCTGCTCGAACGTCGTCTCCGGGCCGCATCGCTCCGCGACCTCGCGGTCGATCAGCTCGGCAATCTTCACCGCGATGGGGTCGGCAATCCGGGGCGTGCGTCGCATGCCCCCGAGCCTGATCCTCGATCTGCGTCAGCACACCATCGAGGTCAACTCTCTGCTCCGCCACATCGGGATCCTGGGGAGCTCAGGTAGTGGCAAGACGACGCTCGCGCTGAATCTCATCGAGCAGCTCCTCGAGCGCGGCGTGGCGGTCGTGCTAAACGATCGCAAGGGCGACCTGGCCGGCTACGCCAAACCCGACTGGTGGAAGCAAGCGGCGGACCCGGAGCGTGCGCGCCGCCTCGCCGATCGCCTCGATGTCCGGCTGTTCACGCCCGGCACGCGCGGAGGACGCCCGCTCTCGCTCAGCGTCGTGCCCGACTTGCAGCAGATTCCGGATCACGAGCGCGATCGGATGGTGCAGTACTCGGCGAACGCGCTCGCCGCTATGATGAACCTCGGGAGCGGCGCGGCCGACAATGCCTGCCGCGCCATTCTGACCCAGGCGATCGCCGTCCTCGCCGAGCGCAACAAGCCGTGCGGGCTGCCCGAGCTGCTGGATGTGCTGGAATCTCGCGATGACCAGCTGCTCGCGCGAGCAGGGCGATACGACGACAAACGGTTCAAGAAGCTTGTCGAGGATCTCGAGACGGTGCGGCTCAATGACGCCGACCTGTTCGACTCCGCCGCCGAGCCGCTCACTGCGGAGACGCTGATCGGGCGCCAGCCCGGAGGCAAGGTGCCGCTCGCGATCGCGAGCACGCGCTTCCTGGGCGACGTGGAGCGGGTCCAGTCGTGGGTCGCGCATCTGATCGCGTGCCTCAACCGTTACGCTGCGAAGTCGCCGAGCTCCGAGCTCCGGCTGGTCTTCATGATCGACGAGGCGGACGTGTTCATGCCGGCGGGTAGCGTGAAGCCGCCCTCGAAGGAGCCACTCCAGGACCTGCTGAAGCGCGCGCGGGCAGCGGGACTCGGCGTCGTGCTGGCCTCGCAGAGCCCAGCAGACTTCGATTATCGCAGCCGGGAGCAGATCAATACCTGGTTCCTGGGGCGGATTGCCGATCAGCGGTCGATCGACAAGATGAAGCCGCTGTTCGAGCATCGCCCCGCGGTCGGCGGCAAGCTGGGCGGTCAGGACCCCGGACGCTTCGTGATGCTGCAAGACGGCGGCGCCATGGATCTAGGACGCACGCCGTCGCTACTACGCACGGAGCAGATCCCCGAGGCAGAGCTCATGGCCCTCGCGGCTCGTACCAAGGGGCGCGGTTGAGCACAGCCAACCTCGGTTGGAAGCATCGTGCCAGTCTAACCTCGGCAGGGTCGGCCCCGTGCTCGGCGGCGCGCTGTTCGGCGCCGGCCTGTGGCTGCTCGGCGACGAGCTCGCGGTCCCGCTGCTCGGCCTGTCGGACAGGCCGACGAGCTATCCGGTGACCAGCCACCTGCAATCGCTCGCCCAG
>JBGQCL010000748.1:0-4482 GCA_041495365.1 Kofleriaceae bacterium
AGCGCGAGGTCGAGCCCGAGCGAGCCGGTCGGGATCACGTGGACCTCGCGGTCGATCGGATCCTTGCCGAGCCGCATGATCGCGCCCTTGCCGAACTGCTTGTCGATCGCAGCGAGCGCGAGGTCGATGGCCTTGTCGCGGGCCGGGTCGCGCGCCGGCGCCCCGGCAGAGCCGCTGGCGTGCCCTCCCGCGGCTCCCGATCCGCCGGATCCGGCGTCGGCTTTCCCGGGGCCGGTTGAATCGCCCCGCCCGGCGCCGGAGGGCGGCGCGCCCGGTTGTGTCTCTTTGGTGGCCATCTCTGACGTGCTCCTACTCGGTGGGGCCCTGACCACGTGGCCAACCGTCGTCGGTCAGCGAATCGTCTGGCTCGCGGTCGGGTGTGCCCCGTTCTAGAGCGTCCGTCTGACGTTTGGACGCCTCGGAAGGGGTCCAGACCGCCTTCTCGAACGCGATTTTGCACACCTCGCGATAGACAGAACCAGTTGATTTTGTTTCGCTTTCTAACAGCGTCACCGCATCGATCCGGGTGTCACCGAACATTTGTTCAGCCATCGGTAACACGATCTCGCGAATCGCGCGAGGGGTCCGGAGCCGCGCGATGGTCACGTGGGGGTGGAACGGCCGCGCTTCGCCCGGGAAGCCGAGCCCGGCCATCGCCCCGCCGATCGACCGCGCGAGCCGGGCCAGCGCCGCGCCGTCCTCGATCCCGGCCCACAGCACGCTCCCCTGGTCCAGCGACGGGAAGGCCCCCAGCCGCGTGGTCCGGAACGTCGTGCGGCTCTCGCCGGCGATGGCCGCCGCCAGCGCGTCGCACACCCGGCCGATCGCCTCCACGCCGGTCCAGCCGAGGAACGCGAGCGTCACGTGATAGTCGACCGGCGCGACCCACCGGAGGTCGGCCCCGGCGTCCCGGGCGCGCCGGGCGAGCGTCTCGGCGCAGCCCGCGAGCGCGTTCGAGGCCGCCACCGAGATCCGCACCCCGACGAACAACCGCTTGCCGGGCCTCATATCACCTCGTCGATGAGCCGGAGCGCCCACCAGCTCGCCAGCGTGCGGATCTGGTCGCGGGCCCCCGGCCACGCCAGCATCCTGGTCGTGACGTTTTCCGCCCCGATCTCCGCCCTGGGGCCCGCCAGCGCGAGCCAGACCGTGCCGACCGGCTTGTCCGGCGTCCCGCCGTCGGGCCCGGCGATCCCCGACACCGCGACCGCGAGGTCGGCGCCGAACCGCTCGCGCGCCCCGAGCGCCATCTCGCGCACGGCCGGCTCGCTGACCGCGCCATGGCTCGCCAGGGTGTCCTCGCGGACGCCGAGCTGGCGGACCTTCTCGGCGTTCGAGTAGGGGATCGCGCCGCCCAGGAACGCCCGCGAGCTGCCCGGCCGGCGGGTCAGCAGCTCGCCGATCATGCCGCCGGTGCACGACTCGGCGGTCGCCACGGTCTTGCCGGCCTCGATCAGCCGGCGCACCGTGCGATCGACCAGCGTCTCGTCGCCGTCGCCGTACAGGTAGCCGCGCAGCCGCGCGCGGATCTCGGCGTCGAACGCGGCCAGCGCGCGGTCGGCGGCGCCGGCGTCGCGGTCGCGGACGACCAGCTTGACCAGGACCTCGGGGAACTTCACCTGGTAGTGGATCGACGCGCCGGGGACGCCGTCGATCATCCCGCGGCAGGCCTGCGAGATCTGCGACTCCCCGCGACCGAACACCCGGTAGATCCGGCGGGCGATCCGCTCGACCTCGCCGCGGGTCTCGCGCAGCTCGGCGAACCGCTGCTCCATCCCGGCCTCGAGGATGGCCTGGATCTCGCGCGGGAACCCCGGGAGGAACAGCACCGGTACACCGCGGAGCACGACCTCGAAGCCGGGCGCCAGGCCGGCCGGGTTGGGGTGGACGCGCGCGCCGGCCGGCACCCGGACCTGGCGGAGCAGGACGGCGCTGACCGCGGGCGTGCCCGGCCCGATCTCGCCCGTCGCCCGGGCGGACGGCAACACGCGCTGCGCGAACCAGGTCTCGAGGCGGGCCCGCGACGGCCCGTCGATCACCGCCGGGACCCCGAGCAGCCCGGCGATCACGTCGACGGTCAGGTCGTCTTCGGTCGGGCCGAGGCCTCCGGAGCACACGACCAGATCCGCGCGCGCCACCGCCTGTGCCAGCGCGCTGGCAATATCCGCCTCGTCGTCGGTACAGCTCGTCATCCACCGGGTGGTGACCGCGAGGTCCCACAGCCGCGCCGCCAGGTGAGACGAGTTCGTGTCGACGATCTCGCCACGGCACAGCTCGTCCCCGATCGTCAAGATCTCGGCGCGCATGCCCGACGACCATAGCGCGACCGGCCTGCCCCGCGGGATACAACGCCACGCGGTTGACGCGCTCGGGACGCGCTGCCTATCATTTCGCCACGCGGAGGCGTGTGGCTCCGCAGGCCCCTGATGAAGATCCGCTACGCTGCGAAGACCGACGTGGGCATGAAGCGGACCCACAACGAGGACTATTTCTCGCTGATCGAGGACGAGCAGCTGTTCCTGGTCGCCGACGGCATGGGCGGCCACGCCTCGGGCGAGGTCGCCTCGAAGATGGCCGCCGAGACCATCGGCGAGTTCTACCAGCGCACGCGCGAGGACGAGGACGCGACCTGGCCGTACAAGATGGACCGCTCGCTGTCCTATATCGAGAACCGGCTGGTGTGCGGCATCAAGCTCGCCAACCTGCGGATCTTCGAGACCTCGAACCGCGATCTCCGTTACAAAGGCATGGGGACGACGATCGTCTCGGTCCTGGTGTCCGGCGACAAGATCTACGTCGGCCACGTCGGCGACTCGCGGGTGTACCGGGTGCGCGATAGCGGCATCGTGCAGCTGACCCGCGACCACTCGCTGCTCGAGGACTACAAGGAAGCCAAGCCCGACATGACCGAGGAGGAAGAGCGCAACTTCCCCCACAAGAACGTGATCACGCGGGCGCTCGGCATGCGCGAGACCGTCCAGGTCGACATCCGCAGCCACCAGATCAAGAGCGGCGACGTGTACATCCTGTGCTCGGACGGCCTGTCGGGCATGGTCGTCGACACCCAGATCTGCCAGATCGCGACCAACGCCAAGAGCCTGGAGCGCGCGGTCGCCGAGCTGGTCGACGCGGCCAACCGCAACGGCGGCACCGACAACGTCACGACGCTGCTGTTGCAGTGCCTCGCGGCCTAGTCCGGGCCGAGCGAAGCCCGGACGGAAGAAAATGACCAGGGAGTGGCCTTGAACAAGGACACCCCCTCGTCCAGGGTTGGCGGTGCGCTACCGCGTCACCTCCGGCACCCTGACCGTCCGCGCGCGATCGCGGATCCACGACACCACCACCGTGTGGAACCGGGTCACCGGCGAGATCGTCGCCGACCCGGAGACCCTGGCCGTGGCCCCGGTTCTGGCCCCCCTGCTGGGCCCCGTTCCGGCCCCGGTTCCGGACAATGCCACCCCCGCGGGGACGTCCGCGCGCTTCGAGGTCGACATGACCGCGTTCGACGCCGGCGATTTCCTCAAGAACCGCAAGCTGCGCAAGGACTTCGCCCTCGAAGCGCACCCGCGGGCGAGCTTCGTGCTGACCGCGCTGCAGGGCGTGGTGCGGACCGGGACGGCGTTCACGGCCACCGCGGTCGGCACGCTCGAGTGGCGCGGCAAGCGCGTCGAGCTCACGCTGTCCGGGCGCGGTACACTCGACGCCATGGCGGCCAGTGCCAGCGCGACCTTCGAGCTCGATATCCGCTGGCTCGGCCTGGCCGCACCGAAGTTCCTGATCTTCAAGGTCGAGGATGAAGTCACCGTCGACGTCGCGATCCGGGGAGTGCCGGCGTGACCGCCCGCGGCGCCGCGGCGCTGGTCGCGGTCGCGCTCGCCGGCCCGGCCTGCGACAGCCGTGCGCCGGAGCACGACGGCATCGGCAACTGGCGGTTCCCTCACACCCGGCTCCTGAACATCCACGAGGGGCGGTGCCAGCCGACCGACCTCAGCGACGGGCGCAAGGCGACCTGGTGCTTCGCGCTGCCGCCGATCCGGATCGGCCGGGATGGAACGAACAGCGCCGAGGTCGACCTCTACTTCCTGGGGACCGAGCCGAGCGCCCCGCTGATCGAGATCCAGCTCAAGGTCCGCGGCTGCCACGAGGACGAGCTCGAGCAGTGGCTGCGCGCCGGGTTCGGCGCGCCGGTTCAGAGCCTGCCGCAGCGCGCCTACTGGAAGAACTCGTTCCTGTGGGTCGCAGCGCTGATGCCGAGCGAGCCCGGCCGCTGCCTGGTCCATATCCTGCCGCTGTCGGAGAACGCCGAGATCGACCGGCTCAAGCAACTCTAGTTCCCCGCGTGGCGCGATTCGCCCAGACGTCAACGGCGAGCTCGCCGGGCAGGCGTTCTTCCGGGCGCTACGCCCGTGAGGGGCGATCGAAAACCCGTTTGTCGTCGACGCACTGCAACCCTCACGCGCACTTGCGCCCGGATGGATCCCG
>JBGQCL010000749.1:0-4470 GCA_041495365.1 Kofleriaceae bacterium
CAGCCACCAGATCACGACGTGGGTATCCAGCAAGTACTTCACCGCATGGCCTCGAACTCGGACGACCAATCAACCCGCACGATGTCGCCGTGGATCCGAGCCATGCCCTTCCAGGCTCCCCGCAACGAGCCACGTGCCGGGCCGATCGGACCCAGCCTCGCGACCGGCTTCCCTCGCTTGGTGATGACGATCTCGGTCCG
The DNA here is from genome assembly GCA_041495365.1 of Kofleriaceae bacterium. GTDB lineage: Bacteria > Myxococcota_A > Polyangia > Haliangiales > Haliangiaceae > JABFXX01. Next base: position 201 of record JBGQCL010000749.1, read on the forward strand.
CGTCGCCTGCACGTCATCGAGCACGCGGAGGCAGCGCGTCTTGAACTCGCTTGCATTCATGGTCCTGGGGGACCCCATGGCCAGAGCGTACATGTAACCATGTGACCAGCCAAGTGGTCGTTTGCCGGGAACCCGTGGGCCTATCGCGCAGGTCGGACTGGGACGCGCTTGCTCAGGCCTTCGGAAGGATCTCGGCGACCGCGAGCGCGACGTCGGGCAGCGCCAGCGGCCGCAGGGTATCGCCGGTGCGCAGCGTGCGGGACTCGGCGTAGCGATCGCCCTCGGGGGACGCGTACACCTCGACGGTCCTCGCACCGAGGTTGACGATCCAGTACTCGGCGATGCCGGCACTGGCGTACACGGTCGCCTTGCCGCGATCTTTCTTCAGCGTGCTATCGGCGACCTCGATGATCAGGAGCGCGGTGTGGGGATGCTCGGTCTCGTAGTCCCCGAGCGGCACGATCGCGACGTCGGGCTCGGGTTCGGTGTCATCGGACAATGCGAGCGGAAGCTGGACGCGCACGGTGAACCGCCCCTCTCGCCGCTGCATGAGGAGCTCGTTCAGCCGTTGAACCGTCGACGCATGCGGCGCTCGCTGCGGTGACATCTTGACCAGTACCCCCTGGATCAGCTCGAGGCGCTCGTCGTCGAACACCCCGAGCTCGACCAGCCGATCATACTCCGAGCGCTTCAGCGGCCGGAACAGCTCGGGCTCGAACGAGAACGCCTGGAGAGCAGCCATGGTCATATCTACCATGGCCCGGGACGTCCGACGACGCGGGGCCGTGGGAGGGCCGGGAATCAAGCCTTGAGCGCCGCGATGCCCGGAAGCTCGAGGCCCTGGATGAACTCCAGCGACGCGCCGCCACCGGTCGACACATGCGAGACCTTGTCGGCGAGGCCGGCCTGGGCGATCGCGGCCGCCGAGTCGCCGCCACCGACCACGGTGAGCGCGAGCTTGTTGTCGGCGAGCGCGCGCGCGACGGCGACCGTGCCCGCCGCGAACCGCGGCTTCTCGAACACGCCCATCGGGCCGTTCCAGAACATCGTGCGGGCGGCGGCGAGCACCTTGCGGAACGCGTCGACCGTCGCCGGCCCGATGTCGAGCGCCATCGCGTCGGCCGGGATCGCGTCGACCGACACCGGCGTCGCGGCGTCGGCGTCGATGCCCGACGCGACGACGACGTCGACCGGCAGGTGGACCGCGACCCGCTTCTCGGCCGCCTTGCGCAGGAAGTTGCGCGCGATCGGCAGCTTGTCGCGCTCGACCTTGCTCTTGCCCAGCGCCTTGCCCTGGGCCTCGAGGAACGTGTTGGCCATCGCGCCGCCGATCACGATCGCGTTGACCCGCTCGAGCAGCGCGTCCAGCACCTCGATCTTGTCGGACACCTTGGCGCCGCCGAGCACCGCGACGTACGGCCGGTCGACCTCGCCGAGCAGCCGCGACAGGAAGTCGATCTCCCTGGCCATCACGAACCCGGCGCCCTTCTCGGCGACGAACTTGACCATCCCGGTGGTCGACGCGTGGGCGCGGTGCGCGGTGCCGAACGCGTCGTTGACGTAGACGTCGCAGTACGACGCGAGCGTGCGCGCGAACTGGTCGTCGTTGGCCTCCTCGCCGGGGTGGAACCGCAGGTTCTCGAGCATCGCGATCTGGCCATCGCGCAGGTCGCTGGCCACCTTGCGCGCGCCGTCGCCGACCGGCTCGTCGGCCAGCGTGACATCGAGCTCGAGCAGCTCGGCGAGCCGCAGCGCGACCGGCTCGAGCGAGTACTCCGGCCTGGCCTGGCCGTCGGGCCGGCCGAGGTGCGAGCCGAGCACGATCCGCGCGCCGCGCTCGATCAGGTGGCGCAGGGTGGGCAGCGTGGCGCGGATCCGGGCCTTGTCGCCGACCTTGCGCCCGGTGCCGCCGGCCTCGGGCTTGGCCAGCGGGACGTTGTAGTCGACGCGGACGAACACGCGCTTGCCCTCGACCGCGAGGTCGGTGACCGGCTTGATCCCCGCCGGCAACGTCACAGCTTCTCCGCGATGAACCGGGTCAGGTCGAGCAGGCGCTGCGAGTACCCCATCTCGTTGTCGTACCAGGCCATCACCTTGACCAGGTCGCCGGTCGCGGTGGTCAGCGGGGCGTCGACCGTCGCCGAGTGCAGGTCGCCGTTGAAGTCGCACGACACCAGGGGCTCGTCGCTGACCGCGAGGACGCCCTTGAGCGGGCCGGCGGCCGCGGCGCGGAATGCGTCGTTGACCTCGTGCGCGGTCGCCTTGCGCTCGAGCCGCGCGGTGAGATCGACCAGCGACACGTTGGGCGTCGGGACGCGGATCGCCATGCCGTCGAGCTTGCCGGCCATCGCGGGCAGCACCTCCTTGAGCGCCTTGGCCGCGCCGGTCGTGGTCGGGATCATCGACAGCGCGGCGGCGCGGGCGCGCCTCAGGTCCTTGTGGGGCAGGTCGAGGATCTGCTGGTCGTTGGTGTACGAGTGGATCGTCGTCATCAGCCCCGACACGATGCCGAAGCTCTCGTGCAGCACCTTGGCGACCGGCGCCAGGCAGTTGGTCGTGCACGACGCGTTGGAGATGATGTGGTGCTCGGCCGGCTTGTACATGTCGAGGTTGATCCCGATGCACAGCGTGACGTCGGGGTTCTTGGCCGGCGACGAGATCACGACCTTCTTGGCGCCGCCGGCGCGGTGCTTGGCCGCGCCGTCCTTGTCGACGAACTTGCCGGTCGACTCGACGACGATGTCGACGCCCGCGTCGCGCCACTTGATCGCGGTGGGGTCCTTCTCGGCGCTGATCTTCACGACCTGGCCGTTGACCAGGATCGCGCCGTCCTTGATCTCGACCCTGCCGGGGAACCGGCCGTGCACCGAGTCATGCTTGAGCAGGTGCGCGAGCGTGCCGACGTCGGTCAGGTCGTTGATCAGGACGAGATCGAACACGTCGGGGGTGGCCGCCAGGCAGCGCACGAAGCCGCGTCCGATCCGACCAAATCCGTTGATACCGATGCGAACCTTCGTCATGGCGCGCACCCTAGATCGGATCTCCCGGTGCTGCCAGGGTCATGGGAGCGCAGATCGAGCGCCGCAGCGCGAGGCCAGCGTCAGGCGTTGCCGCCGCATCGCGGAATGGTGCGGGGACGTACCGGGCGGCGGAGAAACGCGCAGTCGGTGCGTTCGCGCCCGAGTTTTTCGCGCTTCGCTTAAGCGACCTGCTGCGCCTTGTCGCTGCGCGCCATCTTGGCCGTGACCTCGCTGATCAACTCGGTGGCGAGCGATACGATCTGCTTCTCGTCAAAGCCCTGCGCCTCCAGGTCGCGGTAGATCGACTTGGCGAGGATCTTCACCGCTCGGGACTTGGCTTCGCGCTCCGTCATGGTCGGTGCGAACTACGAAGCACCCGCTGTGCCAGGTCATGCCTGGTCCGGCGATGTGGCAAGCCGCGAGAATCACGAGATAGCTCCAAAGGAGGATCCTGTAAGATCCTCTCACCGCGAAGCATTCTCCTGCATAGCGGAGGACTCGGTGCATAACGCGCTACGCACACGGTCGGACCATCCGGCCGTGGGCGAGGGCGGGTCCGGCGCGGGTCGCATCGCGTCGCGCGGCTGTTCGCCTCGGTTCTCTTCGTCTCAGTTCTCGACGAAGGCCTTGAGCCGCTTGGACCGCGACGGGTGGCGCAGCTTGCGGAGCGCCTTGGCCTCGATCTGGCGGATGCGCTCGCGGGTGACCTCGAAGTCCTGGCCGACCTCCTCGAGCGTGTGGTCGGACTTCTCGCCGATGCCGAACCGCATGCGCAGGACCTTCTCCTCGCGCGGGGTGAGCGTGGCGAGGACCTTGCGGGTCTGATCGGCGAGGTTCACCGAGATCACGCTCTCGCTCGGCGAGACGATCGACTTGTCCTCGATGAAGTCGCCGAGATGGGAGTCCTCCTCCTCGCCGATCGGGGTCTCCAGCGAGATCGGCTCCTTGGCGATCTTGAGGACCTTGCGGACCTTGTCGAGCGGCAGCTCCATGCGCTCGGCGATCTCCTCGGGGATCGGCTCGCGGCCGAGCTCCTGGACCAGGTAGCGCGTGGTGCGCACCAGCTTGTTGATCGTCTCGATCATGTGGACCGGGATCCGGATCGTCCGGGCCTGGTCGGCGATGCTTCGCGTGATCGCCTGCCGGATCCACCACGTCGCATAGGTCGAGAACTTGTAACCCCGGCGGTATTCGAATTTGTCGACCGCCTTCATCAAGCCGATATTGCCTTCCTGGATCAGGTCGAGGAA
>JBGQCL010000750.1:0-4451 GCA_041495365.1 Kofleriaceae bacterium
AGGCGCCGACAAGAAGTCAGGAGCCGACAAGAAGTCAGGAGCCGACAAGGAGTCAGGAGCCGACGAGGAGTCAGGCGCCGACGAGGAGTCAGGCGCCGACGAGGAGTCAGGCGCCGACGAGGAGTCAGGCGCCGACAAGGAGTCAGGCGATAGATCGAGCGCAGCGAGACGGAGGGTGGGGACCCCGACGGCTCTGCCGGCGGGGCGGGGGGCAGCGCCCCCCGTGGGATCAATGGTCGGCTCACGCGTCCCTCGGGCTCGGGTGGAGATGAGACCACAAGCGCTCTAGCACGGCGTCGATTCCTGCGCCGGTCGCCGCGGACATTGTGAGCAACTCGACACCGCGGTCTGCGAACGCACGTCGATGCATGCTGACCTCGTCAGATGCCATGGCGTCGATCTTGTTCAACACGACCACCTGTGGCCTGGCCGAGAGATCCTGGGAGTAGCCCGCAAGCTCGGAATTGATCACATCGAAATCGTGGAGCGGTGTGCGCCCGGGCCCGGTGGTGAACGTCGCCTCGACAATGTGAAGTAGGACACGGCAGCGCTCGACGTGCCGCAGGAACTGGTGTCCCAATCCTGCACCCTGCGAAGCGCCTTCGATGAGGCCGGGGATGTCGGCGATGACAAACTGGCGCTCGTCGCTCAGCTGGACCACGCCGAGGTTGGGGACCAGTGTGGTGAACGGGTAATCCGCGACCTTGGGCCGCGCGCGCGACACGCGGCGGATGAACGTCGACTTGCCGACGTTGGGGTAGCCGAGCAGGCCGACGTCCGCGAGCAGCTTGAGCTCCAGCCGGACCGTGCGCTCCTCGCCCGGCGTGCCAGGTTCTGCCGTTCGAGGTGCCTGATTCCACGGGGTCTTGAAGTGGATGTTGCCGCGGCCGCCCGTGCCGCCCCGCGCGATCACGAAGCGCGCTCCGGGTTCGGACAGGTCCGCCAGCTGGCCGTCCTCGCCCTCGAAGATCACCGTGCCCACGGGCACACGCAGCACGAGGTCCTCGGCTGACGCCCCGTACTGGTCCTTGTTGCGGCCGTCCTCGCCGCGGTCCGCGACGTAGCGGGGGCGGAACTTGTAATCGAGCAGCGACGCGAGCTGCGGATCGGCGACCACGATCACGCTGCCACCGTCGCCGCCGTCGCCGCCCGACGGACCGCCGCGTGGTACACCGTCCTCGCGCCGGAACGCGGCCGAGCCGTTGCCGCCGTCGCCGGCCTTCACGTGGATGACGGCCTCGTCGATGAACTGCATGGCGGTCCGATGACAGATATGGCCCCGTCCGCGGGTGCGCGGCAACCCGCCGGGCCCACGAACCGCCCGATGCGCTGGATCACCGCGTGGACCCGCGCCGTCTTGGTCCCGGCCTCGCGGCGGGCCGATGGCGCCACGCTGGGCGCGGCGCTCATCGCGGCGGTCGCGTTCGGCCCGAACGCGATGCGCCCCCACGATCTCACCGGCCTCGCGCTGGCCAACCCCGGCGTCGGCGCCGTGCTCTTCGTGACCTGGCTGCTCGTCTTCGTCCCCACGCCGGCGACCGCGAGCAGCAGCGTGGACTTGCCGCAGCCGTTGCGGCCGACCACGCCGACGATCTCGCCTCCAGCGGCCTCCAGCGAGAGGTCCGCGAGCACGACGCGCCCGCCAACGCCGGACCGATAGCGATTCGATCACCAGCATCACGGCGCTCCGATCGCGGCCGCACGTACCGTCGCAGCGAAGCCATGTGCGGCGAGCGGCTGCTCGAGCGCGGCGCACACGGCGCTGCCATCACAGCCGTGAAGCGATCCATTCGAGGCGCCATCGCGCGACGCCATCGCGACCGCCGTGGGCGCCCGCGAGCAGGATGGGGTCGGTGGCGCGACCGTGATTTCGATTGGCCGTTCGTTGCCCCCGCACATACCTTGCGCCGTCCACGCATGGGTCGGTGGTGATTCGGCGGGCGCGGCCCCGACCCCATCCGCGCAGCAGCCCACGGCGAGTCGCGTGTACGCGCTCTCCCGGCCGACCACGCGAGGTGCCGCGCGGGGCTAGGCCGCCGCGGCAGCCGGCGCCGCGGCCGCGGGCGGGTAGACCGCGACGCGCATCCGCGACCTGCCGTGGCGCTCGAACTTCACGACGCCGTCGATCTTGGAGAACAGCGTCCAGTCGCGGCCGATGCCGACGTTCTCCCCGGCGTGAAACTTGGTGCCGACCTGGCGAACCAGGATCGAGCCGGCCGAGACCGCCTCGCCGGCGAACCGCTTGACGCCGCGCATCTTCGGCAGCGAATCGCGGCCGTTGCGGGTCGAACCTTGTCCTTTTTTGTGTGCCATGGCGCGTACCTCTGTGCAGCGAGAGCCGAGAGCGGAGACAGGCCCCGATCACGCCTCGATCGCGGCGATCTTGACCGCGGTGTAGTCCTGACGATGACCGTTCCGGCGGACGTAGTTCTTGCGGCGGCGGAACTTGAACACGACGAGCTTCTCGCCGCGGCCGTGCTCGACGATCTCGCCGGTGACCTTGGCGCCGCTCACCGTCGGCTTGCCGATCGTCACGTTGCCGCCGTCTCCCGACGAGACGAGGAGCACCTGGTCGAACACGACCGGCGCGCCCTTGTCGCCCACGAGCTTTTCGACCACCACGGTCTTGCCCGGCTCGACGCGATACTGCTTACCACCCGTCTGGATCACGGCGTACATGACAATCTCCGCAAAAGGCTTTCGGAATCGGGGACTTTACAGATCGCGAGGCAATCGTCAAGCGGAGCGTGGCTCCGCGAAGGCCCGGGCGGCGCGCCCGCTCAGCGGCCCAGCCGTTTGTGCAATAAATCCGAGGTGATGACCGGGTTGGCACGGCCTTGCGTTTCTTTCATGACCTGGCCCACGAAGAACCCGAACAGCCCGTCCTTGCCGCCGACCGTGTAGGCCTCGGCCTGCTTGGGGTTGGCCGCGACGATCCGGTTGATGATCTCCCAGAGCGCGGCGGTGTCGGAGATCTGCTGCAGCCCGCGGCGCTCGACGATCTTCGCCGGGGGCTCGCCGGTGCGGAAGCTGTCCTCGAACACGTCCTTGCCGATCTTGCCGCTGATCGTGCCGTTCTCGACGAGCACGACCAGCGCCGACAGCGCCGCCGGGGCCATCGGCGACTGGGCGACCGGCGTACCGCGGGCGTGCAGCGCACCGAGCAGCTCGGTGAGCACCCAGTTGGCGAGCATCCGCCCGCTGCGATCGCCCGGGTGCGCGGCGAGCACGGCGTCGAAGTAGTCGGCGAGCGGGCGCTCGCTGACCAGCGTGCGGGCGTCGTCGGCCGAGATCCCGAGCTTCTGGTAGCGCTCGAACCGGGCGCTCGGCAGCTCGGGGAGCGAGCGCAGGGTCTGCGCCATGATCTGGCCGTCGACCACGAGCGGCGGCAGGTCCGGATCGGGGAAGTAGCGATAGTCGTTCGCCTCTTCCTTGCTTCGCATCGGCTGGCTCTGGCCGCGGTCGGCGTCCCACAGCCGGGTCTCGCGCACGATCCGCTCGCCGGTTTCGAGCATCCGGATCTGGCGCGCGATCTCGTGCTCGATCGCGTGCTCGACGAACCGGAACGAGTTGATGTTCTTGAGCTCGGTGCGGGTGCCGAGCCGGTCCTCGCCGCGGCGGCGGACCGACACGTTGGCGTCGCACCGCATCTGGCCCTTCTCCATGTCGCCCTCGGAGATCTCGAGCCAGCGGACCAGGCGGTGGAGCGAGCGCATGAACTCGCCGGCCTCCTCGGCCGAGGACAGCTCGGGCGCCGACACGACCTCGACCAGCGGCACGCCGGCGCGGTTGAGATCGACGTGCGACTCGGCACCGACGTGGGACGTCTTGCCGGCGTCCTCCTCGAGGTGGATGCGCTGGAGCTTGACCCGCTTGAGCCCGCCGCGCAGGATCACGTCGAGGTGGCCGTTCTCGCACAGCGGCTCGTCGAACTGCGAGATCTGGTAGCCCTTGGGCAGGTCGGGATAGAAGTAGTGCTTGCGCGCGAACCGCGACCGGGCGCGGATCTGCGACGAGGTGGCGACGCCGAGCCGGAGCGCGAGCTGGAGCACCGCCTGGTTGAACACCGGCAGCGTGCCCGGCAGGCCGAGCACGAGCGGATCGGTCAGCGAGTTGGGCGGCGCGCCGAACTCGACCGCCGACGGCGAGAAGATCTTGCTGTGGGTCGCGAGCTGGACGTGGACCTCGAGGCCGATCACCGGCTCCCAGTCCTCGGGGACCTTGACTGGGTCGCTCCCACCGGTCGCTCCGGGGGCCTCCTTGCCCGGCTCGCGCGGCGTGCCCTGGGCGAGACCGTCGGCCTGGGTCTGGCGGCCCGGACGCGACTGGCTCATCCCGCGGGGCTCGCGGGGATTCCCTCCAACCAGGGTGTCGCCGGGCCCCTCCCCCGCGATCGAGCGCAGCGAGATGGGGGGTGGGGACCCGGACGGCTCCGCCGGCGGGGCGGGGGG
>JBGQCL010000751.1:0-4440 GCA_041495365.1 Kofleriaceae bacterium
AGACGCGTGCGCGAGAGAGGCGGTCCGTCGCTCGACTCGCCTGTACATTGAGAATAACGGAGGGCTGGGTACCACCAAGCCGACGCACTCGCACGTTCCGTTTGAACGCTTGTGAAACGAGTTCCCTTGCCGGCGATCGCCGCGCCGGTGATGTTCACCGCGCAGGATTGCAGGCGCCGGCGCACCCGCCGCCGGTCTTTCACTGAGCTCGCCGGCGTCTTGCCGCTGCGAGTCCGCGCGGCTCGGCGGTCGCGGTAGCGCTCGGCGGGTCGCGATGGCGGCCGGCCGGCGCGGGGAGCTGCTGATCGAGCTCGCGCTGGCGTCGCCGCGCCGACTGGTCGAGGTCGCGCGCGCCTGGTGCCGCGCCGCTCGCCGCCGCCCCGGTGCCCGAGCTCGCCGCCGCGGCGGCGATCGCCGGTGTTCGCGGCGGCGCCGGAGCCGGGCCGCGAGTCGCCGGCGCCGACCATCGGCATGACCGCCGAGCCCACCCTGGGTCAGCCGTTGCCGAAGCGCTGGGTCAGCCGTTGCCGAAGCGCTACGCCGTCAGGCCGCCGGCCGCACGTACCGGAGCAGCGCGCCGGGGCCCTCCGGCGGCAGGGGCGCGCTGAGCAGCTCCGTGGGCACGCCCAGCCTGGCGAGCACGAAGTGCAAGTTGTTCGGGACGGACCACAGCGAACGGCCCTGCAGGGCGCTGTAGTAGCGCGTGCCGACCGCGTCGAGCTCGGGCCAGACCTCAAGCGCGGCGTGCAGGAGCGGCCGGTGGCGCTGGGCCGGGTAGAGCCACGGCTGGCAGTCGGGGGCGAGCAGGCCGAGCACGCCCCATGGTACCCGGAGCGACGACACGAAGATCGCGTCCTCGATCGTCGTCGGCGTCGTCGGCTCGGCGCGCATCTCGCCCAGCGGCTCCCACGCGAGACGCCACGGCGCGTAGCAGTGAAAGTTGGCGTCTGCCCCCGGGTTGATGCCGCCCATCATCAGCAGCCCCGGCATTGTCGCGCTGTCGAGCATCCCGTCCGCGGTCATCACCTCCACGAGATCCGCGCCACGCTTGAGCTGCGTCACGACCCGCGCCATGCGCCTCTTGACGCTTTTCCAGTCGCCGTACTGGATCGCGGGCAGCTGCACGGTCAGGCTCCGACGGGCGCGAGGAGGACCATGGCGATCAAGAGGAGCATACCGCCGACGGTCACGGTGGCTACCGCGGCCCGCTGCTGTGGCGTCATCGGCCGCAGCTCCCACTTCCAGCGCCGCTCGCGGGCCGGCTCAGGCTCCCCGACGGGGACCGGCACGAGCCTGCCCTTCCGGTACTGGTAGACGATCACGCCCGGCCGCGGCGACCAGAACATGTACACGCCGTCCGGCGCCGGGATCCCGCCCGTGACGCCCGGCTCCGTCGTCGGACCCAGCGCGACGGCGACGCCCGCCTTGGCGAATAGGCCGACGCAGGTCGCTGCCTTGGCTGCCCCGGCGGCTTCCGCAGCGACGGGCTTGATCTCGTACAAGTGCATGCGGGTCAGGTTCGTGATGTCGGGCATGAGGCCGAGTTCGCCATCGGACAACGCGCTGGCATCGGCCTTGTGACCGAGGAGCTTGAGGGCGTTGAGGATGCTCGAGATCGCTGCGTAGTTCGTGAAGACGCTGTCGGTGGCGTGGGCGGCGCGATAGCGATCAGCGATCCCCTTGTGCGCTTCGTTCCCGATGTAGAGGGGGATCGGTTGCTCGCCGGGCGGCGCCCAGGGCCCGGGCCCAACTGGCGCCGGCGGGGCGCCGGTCGTTCCAGCTGCCGCGGCCCCGTCGGTCGCCGCGCCGTCGTCGTGCGCCTGCGGATCGCGCGCAGCGTGCCGGCCCTCGCGCATCGCCAGCGCGCCCTCGAACACCTCGGTGACGCTGACGCCGGTGCCGCGGTGGTGCAGCACGTACTCGATGACCTGGATCTGCTCGTCCTGCGGCAGCACGTCCAGGGCCATGCCGGCCGCCTTCAGCTGCTCGGTCGCGATGGCCGACGGCGACATCCGGACGAGCTCGACGGCGTAGAGCGCCGAGCGCAGCCCTGCCGTGGTGAACGGGTTCGTCCAGCCGCTCACGCGCGCGCGGAGCTGGGGCAGGTACCCGCAGTCGGCGACGCCCTCCATGGTCGCGAGCAGCTCGGGCATGTTGAGCGACAAGACCAGCGTGTACACGTCGTCGCGCCCCGCGGCCGGCGGCGTGGCGAGCAACTGGATCAGGCGGTCGACGTGCGTGCCTGCCGGCTGGTGCGGCGACGTCGCCTCGTCGGGCTTGCGCTGGACCGCAGGCGGGACGCTGTCACCGGGCGCGCGGTCGAGCTCGGCCTCCGCCGACTGACCCGCGGCGACCAGGTCGGCGACGCGATCGGCGTGCTGCTCGTGCGCGTCTCCGGTCTCGCCGACGCCGCCCTTGAGCTGCACCCCGCCGCGTTGCTGGACGACGTGCGCGGCTTCGTGCGCGGCGGTGTGGAGGCTCGGCGAACTCGCAAACGCGACGTGGCGCCCGGTCGCGTAGGCATCGGCGGCGATCGCGGCGGCGGCCGAGCTCGCCGGCGTCGACCAGGGCGCGGACCTCGAGCCGGGTCGTGCTCGTCGAGCAGGCGGTTCCCGGGATCGCGGTGGAGCGCATCACGGAGGTGGTCCGGGATCTGGCGGAGCAGGTGAGACCGGCCGCCGAATTGCTCCGTGATCGGGCATCTTTGCAACAGCGAGACCACGTCCCCATGGAGCCGATCCACCGAACAACACTATCCAGTTCTCCGGTGTTCGCCAGTGCCGCAAGACGCGGCACTGGCCGCGCCGGCCCGATGAGGGCTAGTACCTCGCCGCAGAGAAGATGACCGGTTGGCAAGGTCCGGAAATCGATCGAGAATCGACGAGCTTCATCACAGCGGTCAACCGATCAAAATCTCTGCGGCGAGGTACTAGGTGCCCGGGGTCGGGGCGGGCGGCGGGTCCGCGGTGCAGGTCGACTCGGCCCAGCGTCCGAGGAAGTGACCCCCGGTCGCGGTCGCGCCCTCGAAGTACGCGCCGTGCGCGGTGCCGTGCTCGCCCTGGCGGTCGATCCAGCGCGCCCGGTACTGGCCGTTGTCGAACGTACCGGCGAGCAGGCCGCGGAAGTGGCCGTCGCGGTCGATGAACTTGCCGAACAGCACCGAGTCGCCGTTGCGGCGCTGGCCGTAGATGCCGCGGACGTGGCCGACCGGCGCGCCGTTCTCGTCGGTCACCACGCCGAGGAACCGGCCGAGGTGAGCCGACAGCGCGTGCCAGCGGCCGCGCATGAAGCCGCGGTCGCACGCCGCGGCCTGGCGGTGGACGCCGATCGCGACCATCTTGAAGCCGTCGCCGGCGTCGACCACGATCGGGCCGGCCGCGAGCTGCGACAGGTCGAAGGTGTAGACGCTCGCGCCGTCGGACGAGGTGTAGGTCAGGGTCTGGCTGCCGGTCGCGGTCGCGCTCGGCGGATCGAGCACGGTGAGCGCGAGGCCGTCGACGTAGGGCCGGGTCACCGACTGGAAGCCGACGGTGTCGAGCGACGCGCGCGGCAACAGCTTGTCGGTGCGGTCCTCGAACGCGATCGTGCGCCGGACGATCAGGCCGCCGCGCGAGACCTCGAGCGAGCCGGTCCAGTCGCGCGACACCGTGGCGTCCCGGTCCGCGGGGATCTTGCCCCACACGGCGATCATGCGGAACCCGGCGGCGGCCGACGCGCTGTCGATCGCGGTGGTCGCGGGGTCGCCGGCGAGCGCGTCGGTGGCGGCGCTGTCGGCCTCGATCGCGGCGGCGGTGAAGTCGGGCTGGGCGCCGAACTCGGGGGCCTCGTCGGTGGTGGTGAGGCCGCCGCCGGGCTGCTCCAGGGCCGACGACACGTCCTGGGTGTCGCCGCCGCCGGCGCTGTCGAGGCACGCGGCCGCGGGGAGGGTGAGTAACAAGGCGAGGGGGAGGGAACTGTGACGACGCATGACGAGTCTCCTTGGGTACGCGGGATCTCGGTTCATTGCAGAGCAAGCCGCCGGCCAGGCGATAACCGCGTGCGCTGCCTGGTGAACGCGGGCCGGTCGGAACGCCGAGGTTCCGGCCGGGGGCGGCGCCGCGGATCGGGCGGTACCTCGAGGTGCCGGTGTGCCGCGGCCGGCTACGGCTCGGTCACGGTGACGGTCTCGCCGGCCTCGACCTTCACGCTGCGGCGCGCCACGACATCGGTCGTGCGAGGATCGACGAGCTCGACGATGTGGGTGCCCGCGGCGAGCCGGAGCTTGAACAGCGGCGTCGGGCCGATCATCCGGCCGTCGATCAGCACGTTGAGGTAGCGGTCGCCCTTGTGCTTGGCGGTGAGCGCGCCGAAGCTCACGGCCGCGTCGGGGGCGGCGGCCGCGGGGTCGGCGTCGCGCGCGATCGTGTGACCGGCGTCGCGCGGCGGGCGGACCTGCCGGCG
>JBGQCL010000752.1:0-4421 GCA_041495365.1 Kofleriaceae bacterium
ATCTCTGCGACGAGAGCGTCACGCGGGCGGCGAAGCTCCTCTCGATGGCCCACGGCTCGCTCTCGGACTGGCTGGCGCGCCGGTCGCTGCCGGGGAAGGCCGGGATGACGGACGATGAGCAGGAGGAGGACGGAGATCTGTGGCGGGGCCCAGTGCCGTCGGGTCACACCGCACCGCACCTCACCCATCCCAAGGGCTGGCGGGTGACGCCCGGCGCAAGCTCTGCGACCGATACATACAGTCAGGTGTAGTCCTGTGTCGCTGGCGACCGCCGCGGGCAGGCAGCACGCCGGAGCCCAACGCGTTCGCGATGCCCGTCGTAACGGGCACCTGCCATTACAGAGCGTGTCGCTTTATGGCTGACAACATAAATCAATCGACGCATCATGTATGCGTCCCACCATCGAGCTGCTTCGCCGCAAGAGCCCACGGCTGCGGCGCCAGCTCGAAGACTCGCTCGCCGGCATCGTCCAGAACGTCTGCGAAGGCAGCGGCCCGCGCCGGCGGCGATCGGCCGGCCCTCTACCGCTACGCGCTCGGCTCCTTGCGCGAGGTCGACGGCATCCTGCTCGCCTCCGTCGCGTTCGGCTGAATCGCCGAGGCACCACTGGAAGCCGAGCGTGACCGGCTCCGCGGCATCCCGTTTGGACTTCAGCGCCGCTGACCTCTCGCCGGGCGGGGCCGGCTACACGCGCGAGCATCGCTGGACATTCGCCGCCGACGCCGACTGCTTCATCACCAACTCGGTCAAGACCGAGAGCGTCGTGGTGTAGCCGTCAGGCGGCGAGCGAGCCTTTCTTCTCGCGCAGCATCTTGCGGACGGAGTGGATCGCTTTTTCGGTCATGGTGGTCGGAATCTGGCCGTCTCCGCCGAACATTTGAATGATCTTTGGGTCACGGAGAAACACCTCGACCGAGGTTCCACCGGAGGTCGTGAGCACGAACATTTCCGCTGCATCGAGCTGAAGCGTCTTGCCATCCTGCATCTGCACGCTGAGACTCTTGGTACTCGTGGAGACCGAGACGACGTCCCTGTAGAAGTATTCGTCGGTGCGCTCGTTGAGGGCATTCCCCGTCGTGAGGTCGAGCGCACAGCCGTACACGACGAGCTGGTTTGCAGTGAAGTTGATCACCGTTACATCCACGGGCGTGAACCGGATGACCTTGTCCTTCCCCTTCATGAAGGCGACCTGGGCATTCGCGACGTTCCGCACCCGCGGGCCGATCACCATGACATGGTCGGCCACCAGTTCGGAACGATCGGTGCCGGTCTTGGATAATGCCTTGGAATGGAGCATCGCGAGGTCCTGATCGAGCCACGCGTCCATCTGAGAATCGGTCGGCCGCTTGATCGAGGCGACGAGTCCCACGACACCGATGCCGATCAGCAAGAGACCCAACCCCTTGAGAGGCAGCAGCGGAAGGCCACAGACGATCATCCATATGGTCCATTTCGGGAACGGCTTGAAGTAGTTCTTGATCTGCTCGCGCATCGTGTTCCTCCCCTGGTTAGTGCTGCTCTATGTCTACGGCCATCGCTTCGGTTTGGCGGTTCACGACATGAACCATCGCCGCACCGGTCCCTCGTTCACCTTCATCAGAGTGAAGATCTGCTCGACCTCCAGTACATCGACATGTTTCGCGCCGGCGCGCGCGATCAGCTCCTCGGGTACCGGCACGGGTGCACGCATGCCGTTCAGCACGTAGTAGTCGTGCCGGACCGCCGCGAGCAGCGCATCGTAGCAGCCGTTGGAGGGATCCAGCTCCAGCGCAGTGCCGATCAGTTGCTCCGCCTCGCGGATGACGGGGAGCGACGCAGTCCGAGGACGTTTGCCCTTAAGGACGCAGATCGCTCGATAGTAGTAGCCGGAAGGATCGGCCGGATGGGCGTCGATCATCTGGCGAATGAAACGGTCGGAGAGATCAAAGAGTCCGAGCTTGAGGTAACAGACGCCGAGCGCGAGCAATGCATCGCGATCCTGAGGGTCTTTCTTGAGTGTCAGCGTGTACTGCGCAACGAGCTTCTGGATGGCCGACTTATCGTAGTTCGCAAGATGAGCGATACTGGGGACACTGTCGGTGAGGATGAACGTCTCGGGATCGACGTCGTGACGGTGGTATAGGAATGGTCGATCGCCGTCGTGTGCTCCCTCGAGGCTGATCGCGGCGCGCCCCTGCTTGTAGGCAGCCGCAACTGACTCGCATTCCCCCAGGCCACCGTAGAAACCGATCGCGAAGTTTCGGGCCGCGTCGTCGCGGATCGAGCCGCCCATCCCAACGACGCAGTTGACATGCGCTACGAGTGCCGCGGCCTGCACGGCGCTATGGCAGGCGTTGAGGACGACCAGCTTGACCGAGGCTCCCGCGGCCACGAAGGTCTCCTCGAGCGCGGCGGCCGAGACAAACTGCGCCTGGCCGTCAGAGCCCTGGAAAAACAGGCCCTGCCGCGGCTTGTCGCTCTCATGACCGACCCCACCAGCGATATCGCGGCGAGGTGCGCCGTCCTGCGGGAAGCTGCCTGACACACCGTGACCCCCGTGGCCACTGAAGTGCACCACTGTCGGCCTGAGCTTGCGTAGCTCGCGGAGCAGATCGAGTGGATGAGTAGCCCATCGCGTCACGAACTCGAAGCACTCTCGATGTCCGCTCCGCTCGAGCTCCGCATGGATCGCACGCGCTTCGCGGTCGAGTGCGAGCCGATCGGTGTCGCTCGGGTTTGCAGCCAAGAATAGAATGGTGTGTTTCTGCACAGGATGACCTCGGCGGCGCGCGATAGCAGGGAGGCGACGGGGCACGCGCATCCACGACACGGTCTCCACATGAGAGTGATCTGACGCGCGGTGGTCCGATGTAGGCGCATTTTCGATAACCCACAGCGCGACGGGCGATCGACAGACGACAGACTGAGATGTCAGCCGAGGCGAAGATCGATGAACTCGGCGTGACGCGGAAGCGGCCGCCTCTCGGATCGGAATGTGTCCACGGGAGTGGATCAAGCCCCGTCGCCGCCCGCGGTAGCGGTCCCACGCGGTACTTGAGGGCGGCCGCGGTACTTGAGGGCGGCCGGGCGTCGCGCTCGCGCCGGTTGTCATGAGGCGGGCAGCTAACGGATCCGGTGGAGGCAGCCGATCGGATCGCACTGAGGGCGGCCAATCGGATCATCACGATGGAGGGCAGGTGTCCATATCGGCTCGACGATCGTCGGTTCGTGCGTCTCAGATGGAAAAGCCGACGGACGTGCGGCTACCGTGCGTCCGCGCATCTACGTGGCGGGAGTCGAGTCAGGGGGCGTCGCGCGTCATGATCCTGTCGGATAAGATCGGTGGCCAGCACGGCGGTCACGGCGTGGCGAACGGAAGCTCTTGTTGTCAGGGCGCGGGCGGTGCGCCCGTCTATCGAGAACATGACCGCTCAGCCACCGACCGTCGAAGCCCGCTGGAAGTACGAGCCACTCTTGCGCCGCTCGCTGCTCGATCGCGTGTGGGCGCCGTGGAATGCCGTGCGCTCGTACACGTTCCTCGATGAGTTCTTGCGGTCGCGGTTCGCGCGCTACCTCGCGCAGTTGCCGCAGCGGCCGACCGATCTGGGGTTCGATGTCGAGGTGCGCGGCACCGAGGTCGTCAGGCTGCGCGACGTGGTGCTGCCCGCGCAGCCCGTGCATGGCGATGCGATCGTGATCGAGCGCGAGCTCGAGGCCGCACGCACTGTCGAGCTCGAGGCGCAGACGCACCTGGCGTCGGTGACCGCGCAGGTGGAGCAGGAGGAGAATCGACTCGCGCAGGCGATCAGCGATGGCGCCGTCCATCCGCGCGGGCGCACCTCGGTGCGTACGTCCCGCCCCGCGATGCCTCCTCGGGGGCCGATCGTCGTGTTCGCGGGCCTGCTGATCGCGCTCGCGTGCTGCGAGGCGCTGATGATCGCGTTCCCGTTCTGGGATGCGGTCGGCGTCGACACTCAACATCTGTGGAGCGAGCTCCACGTTCAGTTCGTCGGCGTCGCCGGCGGGGCAGGCTTCGCGATCGCCGCGGTGCTCGCCCTCATCGGCGCGTCGGAGCGACTACGCGATCTGTGGCGACGCGTCTGGGGGCTCCACTCCCCTTGCCGCGATCGCTGGAGCAGCGGCACGCTTCTGGTCGCGGGCAGCGTACTACTCGGCGGGACGGTGTACGGCCTCGCGGCGATGCGCCATGGGATGAGCGCCGCGACTAGCGCCGTCACCGCCGGGCTCCAAGGTGGAGCGAGCACCGGAGGAGTTGGCGCCTGGGCGTTCGTCGCCGTGACGCTGCTGATCCTGTTCGCTTCGCCGAAGGCGACGTCGTGGCTCGTGCAGAAGCTGGAGGACCGCCGGCGCGCGGCCGACACGATCCGGGCCCACGAGATCGAGCACGACCAGAAGCAGATGGTGCGCGAGCGTCGCGAGG
>JBGQCL010000753.1:0-4330 GCA_041495365.1 Kofleriaceae bacterium
ACGCGGATACCGTCGTCCTCGATCTGCCCTGGAACCAGTGGCACCACGTCGCCTTCGTCCTGCGCTTCAGCGACGCCGCGACCGACGCCGGCTACGATCTCGCCGTCGTCACGACCGAGTCGGGCGACGTGTCCACCGGCCGGTTGCGCGGGCCGATGCTGTCTCGCGGTGGCTCGCTGTTCGTCGGCTGGCCCGACAATCCCCCGACGACCGAGCTGCGGCTGCTCATGAGCTGCTTCGAGCTGTGGGACCTGCCCCGCAACCCCGCGATCATCGCCGCCGAGCGCAACCTGATCGCCCACGGCAAGGAGACCGGCCTCCGCGTCAACTTCCCGCTCGATCGCCAGGAGTCGACCGAGTCGCAGTGGAGCCTGGTGCGCGCCGACGACCTTGCACTGTCCGATACCTCGCCGGCGGTCGTTCCCGAGGCCAGTCGCGAGCGCGTGCTGATCCTGGTCGGCGACAACGCGTACACCGTGCGCAACAACCTGAAGGATCTCGGCTACCGCTACACGCTGGCGCACAACCTCGCAGCCCGCGGCGCCCGCGACCTGGTCATCGCCGGCGGCGTCCCGCCGCGGGTGGGCGCCGGCAGCTCCGGCGCGTTGCTCGACGGCTACAGCGCGGATGCCGCTCCGTCGCTCGATCGCTTCGCGCCGCCCGATCGCCTCGCGATCGTCCGCGATCCTCCCCACCAGCTCACCGGCGTGGTCGCGACCTGGCGCACGCGGATCCCGAGCGAGACCCTGCTCGCCAACCGCAGAGGCGGCACCCAGCTCGACATCAGCGAGGCGTACGTCGCCGACGTCCACAACCAGCCCGGCAGCTACATCCTCGACATCGGCGACGAGATCTTCCTGGTCGAGGCCGACGTCGACGGCCTGCGCCTGCGCACCGCCGAGGAGCGGCTCCGATCGGAGGCGCTCGACGACGACGGCGACGGCGCCGGGCAGAGCTTCCGGCTGTACTTCGAGCGCGAGCGCGCGCTGGAGACCCAGCTCGGGCTCCCGCCGACCTTCCAGTTCACCCGTCTCGGCACCTTCGCCGTCCACGCGCTGAGCGAGCGCCTGCGCGGCGATGGCATCGACGGGCTGCTCGCGCTCGACTCGCAGAACCTCGAGGAGCCCGACTTCGGCAAGCTCGCCGATCCGCAGGCGCCACACGTGCGCGCCCCCCGCTACCGGAGCGACGGCACCGTCGACAACCGGCTCGACTTCGAGGGCGCCTACGGCCCGTACTACCGCGAGATCTTCTTCCACATCCCGTGCTTGATCGCCGGCCAGCTCAACGCCAACCAGAAGTTCGCCGACGCACAGCGCTGGTACCACTACCTGTTCAACCCCACCGTGGCGCCGGAGCCCGGCAGCACGCGGTCGCGCGATCGCTACTGGCGCTACCGGCCGTTCCGCGACCTCACGCTCGAGACCCTCGGCGAGATGCTCGCCAACCAGGAGGCTCTCGACGATTACCGGCGCGATCCGTTCGACGCCCACGCGATCGCGCGGCTGCGGGTCAACGCGTACCAGAAGGCCGTCGTGATGCGGTACATCGACAACCTGATCGACTGGGGCGACGACCTGTTCCGCCAGGACACCCGCGAGTCGATCAACGAGGCGTTCGCGCGCTACGCGCTCGCTCATCGCCTGCTCGGTCCGCGCCCGGCGCCGCGCCCCACGCCCCGCCGCGCCCCGCTCGGCACCGTCGACGACCTCGCGCCGTCCGGCCCCGACCACCTGCCCGAGTTCCTCGTCGACCTCGAGCTGCGCGCTCCCATGGCCGCGGCGCCGTCGCCGATCCCGTTCGATCCGCGCCGCCCGATCGCGACCCGCTTCCTGGTGCCCGAGAACGAGCAGTTCCTCGCCTACTGGGATCGCATCGAGGACCGGCTGTACAAGCTGCGCCACAGCCTCGACATCGACGGCGTGTTCCGCACGCTCGCGCTGTTCGAGCCGCCGATCGATCCCGCCGCGCTGGTCAAGGCCGCGAGCGAGGGCGGCCTTGCGGGCGGCGGCGGCTTCGCCGATCGCCCCGCAACGATCCCGCACCATCGCTACGCGGTGATGGTCGGCCGCGCCAAGGAGCTCACCGGTCACGTCATCGAGCTGGGCAACGCGCTGCGTTCGGCCCTCGAGAGCCGCGACGCCCAGCAGCTCCAGCTCGTCCAGCAGGGCCACGAGCTGACCCTGCTGCGCCAGATGACCGAGATGAAGGAGCTCTCGATCGCGGAGGCCGACGCGAGCCTCGACGGGCTCAAGGAGAGCCACGCAAGCGCGATCGATCGCCGGGACCATTACAAGCGTCTCATCAGCGACGGGATCAGCACGCTCGAGAACGTCAGCCTGGGGATGACGTCGGCGTCGAGCGTCTTCCGCACGATCGCCATCAGCCCGCAGATCACCGCGGCGGTGTTGCGCATGATCCCCGACTTCGCTGCCGGCATCGCTGGCGCGTTCGGGTCACCTACGTTCAACGTCGGGACCGGCGGCGCGAGCTTCTCCGGGACCGCGGAGGAGACGTCGAAGATCTTCTCGATGATAGCCGAGGTCTTCAGCCTGGCCGGGCAGCTCACCGGGACGCTCGGCAGCTACGAGCGCCGCGCGCAGGACTGGGGGCTGCAGAAGACCCTCGCCGACCACGACGTGACGCAGATCGATCACCAGATCAAGGGCGCGCAGGCCCGCCTCACCAGCACCCAGCGCGACCTGGCCTCGCACCTGAAGCACATCTCGCAGCAGGAGGAGATCGATCGGTTCCACCGCAGCAAGTTCTCGAACCAGGAGCTGTACACCTGGATGGCCGGCCGCCTCGGGCGCCTCTACTTCCAGGCCTACAAGCTCGCGTTCGACGCCGCCAGGCAGGCCGAGCGCGCGTGCCAGTTCGAGCTCGGCAGCGACGAGACGTTCATCCAGGCCGGGCAATGGGATGGCGCCCGGCGCGGCCTGCTCGCCGGCGAGGCCCTGCGCGCCGATCTCGCCGCCCTCGAGGGCGCCGCCCTCCAGCGCAACACCCGGCGCCTCCAGATCACGCGCCACATCTCGCTGCGCGAGCACGATCCCCTCGCGCTCATCGAGCTGCAGCAGACCGGACGCTGCCAGTTCGCGCTGTCCGAACTGCTGTTCGATCGCGACTACCCCGGTCACTACGCTCGCATGATCAAGTCACTGACCGTCTCCGTCCCCGCGGTCGTCGGCCCCTACCAGACCCTCAAGGCGACCCTCACCCAGACCGGCCACCGGACCCTCCTCAGCCCCGACATCGCCGGCGTCGACTACCTGCTCGGCGGTGGCGATCCCGCCGCCATGCCGCTGTCGATCCGCGCCGACTGGCGCGCCAACCAGCAGATCGCCCTGTCCGGCGGCGTCGGAGACAGCGGCCTGTTCCAGCTCAACTTCGAAGATCCGCGCTACCTGCCGTTCGAGCACACCGGCGCCGTGTCGACCTGGCTCTTCGAATTGCCCCGCGCCACCAATCCGCTCGACTTCAGCACCCTCACCGATGTCGTGATCCACCTGCGCTACGAGGCCCGGTCCGATCAGGGCGAGTTCCGCCGCAAGGTGATGGCCCTCGACGCGTGGAAGAACTACCGCGGCACGCGCGTGTTCCGGCTCGGCCAGGACTTCCCCTCCGAGTGGCAGGCTTTCAAGAACGATTCCACCGGCACGCGTCCCCTCGCCCTCGCCCTCCCGCCGCAGACCTTTCCGTCCAACGTGCGCGTCGATCCCAGCCGCCACGAGCTCCGCCTCGCCGGCCTGTTCGCCATCACCACCGCCGGCGCCCTCACCGACGTCGTCCCGCTGCTCGCCGTCGCTCCTCTCCCCACAGGCCCCGGCTTCCTCCTCACGCCTCGCGCCGGTCTCCCCGCCCGCGACCTCGTCGACCTCCTCGCCGTCCTCGTCTACACCGGCGACGTGACCGGCTAGCAAAGCCCCCGCGGTTCCGCGAATTCTTCGAGAAAGAACATCGGTGCCTTCCGGGTGATTTCCAGGCCTGGATCGTTCTGGCAGGATCCGAGCCGAGGACTGACACGCGACCGCCGCCAGCCTACGCAACCAACCAGAACATCAACGCTTTCAGGGAGTGCATTGATGAACCAGCTGCGGCAGAAGATCGGCGTGGTCTACGGCAACCCCGAGACCACCACCGGCGGCAACGCCCTCAAGTTCCACTGCTCGGTCCGCCTCGACATCCGCAAGAAGCCGATCAAGCGCGGCGACGAGACCATCGGCAGCGAGTGCAAGGTCAAGGTCGTCAAGAACAAGCTCGCTCCCCCGTTCCGCGAGGCCGACTTCGAGATCCTCTACGGCACCGGCGTCAACAAGCTCGGCGAGCT
>JBGQCL010000754.1:0-4311 GCA_041495365.1 Kofleriaceae bacterium
CGGGGGCCGTGGCTCCATCGCGGTGGCCATCGGCGTTCCGGACCACGTCGCGCGCGTCGACGATGGCCATCGCCGCGGCGCTTGCTACCTGCCCCGTTGGCGATGGCCATCGCCGTGCTGATGGCGATCTTCGCCGACGACGATGGCCATCACTCAGGCTGCCTTGATGGCCATCATCAGGCCCGCTCGGCAACAACATGTCGGCCGGTGGCTTCCACGTCGAATTCGGCGAGCCGCTGGGAGATGCTGCGAAGCAGCTCTCGGATCCCGTTCGTGCCCTGCGACTGATCTTGCTTGAACTCGTCCTGTGTCTCCCACGCAGAATGTCGAATGCACCAGCTGAGTAAATAACAGGCGCCCGCCAGCGAGCTACTGGTCAGCTTCTTCTCGAGTTGCAGAAACGTGAACCCACCTGCAGGCGTCTCGTGGCTACGCATGATGGAGCCAATCGCCTCCCGAATCGCCGACATGAGATCGAGGTATGCCGGACTGGTTGGTGGCAACTTCGGGCAATCCGCTTGATCGCGATGCGGGCGTACGACGCGCAGGTTCGGGAACAGCCTCGTGTCCCGGCCTCGCCATGAATGAACGGTGGGATCGTCCTGTCGACGCCAGACTATGCTCACCGCCGGGCTGACTGATTCAAGTCGATGGCTAAGCGCGCCGGGTGAGGCGTCTACACCATACGCGTCAACCGACGTACTTCCGCTCTTCACGCCATCCATGAGAAGACGCAAGAGGTTCGTGAACTGATCACGAGAGCGAAACGGCGTTGCGCTCATCAGCACGACGAGATCGGGTGGGCTGGATTCTGGCCAGAACGTTCCGGAGATCAACTGGTGGGCGGCGACGTACGTCTTGGTCGTCGCGGTCCGGTCCGAGACGACCTTCCCGGTCAGGTCGTTGTCGCTCGCGCAGTGATGACACTCGTCGATGATGACGATCCTCGGTGCAATACCCGCGGTGAGTTTTGACTTCGAGCTTGCACTCGTGAGGAGCCGGGCGGCATGCATACTCGCGACGTGGACTCCTCGGGTCGCGGTCGCCCGCCCATAGCCGCGCAGTGAATCCACGACCTCCACCATGTTCTGATCGCCGATCGCGCCCTTCAGAACCGAGCGCAGCTTCATCTCGGCATCCTGAAGGAGGCCACCCGATGTGAAGTAGACGCACGAGAAGTTGTCGAGGCTGCCTTGGGCGATCAGGAGATCTCGCAGGATCATCGCAATCTCGATCGTTTTGCCGAGCCCTACTTCGTCGGCGATGAGCAGCCGTCGGACACTTCCCGTGTTGACCTGCATGAACTGCTGGAGCTGGAGTTGGTGGGGAAATGGATCCTTATCGTTGGAGGCGATGCGTCCAGACCCGATGTTCGCGATCAACTCCAGCGCGCCGAGCCGCATGGCTGTGCGCGCTCGCCAGTGCCCTTCGTTCGGATTCTCCAGCACGCTCGCTCCGTGGCGATACGGTTCGGCGCGCTGCAGGCGCGCCGTCGCCTCCCGAAATCGTCGAGAGAACGCCGGCCAGTCACGAAGTTCGTTCAGGTTGAACGTTCGTCGCCGCGATAGCCCCGCCCAGTCCGTATCGGTCGATGCGATCGCATACGCGTAGTGGGTGAAGCAGCTTGCGTGCTGTTGACCCAAGTCGGCGTAGATGACGTCGGCCTCCTCCGGATCCCATGAGGGAATCTCCAAGAACTGGTACATGTCAGTCCCTCCCACTCGGTTGCGCGGTCGATCGTATCACCTCATCGGTCATGGCGCTCCCGAAGCGACGACGAGCGGCGTCAGCGCGGTCGGAAGCATGGCCATCGCGACGAGGCTGCGCGCGACCTCGGTGACCGCGTCCCACAGCGTGCAGTAGCCCGGGGAGCGGACCACCAGCGCGCGGCGCTCGGGAACGGCGCGACCGTGCGGCGGTGCGCCTCGCCGATGGTCTGGCTGAGGAGCGGAACGCTGCCTGCGCCGTGGGCATACGAGGCGTTCATGGTGCGATCGTACCCGATGACGCGGTCCGCATGCGCCGCGATCGCTAGGCACGGCCGCGAGGTTCGCGAGTGTCAGAGCATCGGCCCGTCCTGCCACGGACGCCATACCGCTGCGAACGGATCCGTACACCGCGAACGGATCCGTCCGGTTCCTCAGACAGGACTTCGGTCGGCGCCATAGTGCGAGATCAGGACGAAGACCTGTTGGTCGAGGTGCCCCCCGGACCCCGCGCAAGCCTATTGAACGGTCGCTTGCAGAAGCTCGAGGGGACACGCGCGCTCTGCGGCTTCGTCGACAAGCTCGACGTCGAGCGCGGCGAGCATGGCCTTCGCCTTCCGAAGCAGCAGGTTGAAGCCCTTGCGTGCCTTCCCAAGCTCCTCTTCGAGGTTGTCGCAGTTCCGGCGGATGCCCTGCGTGCTGTCCTCCATCTTCTCGATGCGCTTAAGCTCGGCCTGGATCCGCTCCTCGACGTCGCGCAGCGCGGTGAGATCGCCTTCGCTGCCGACGGACCTGGTGCGCGACACGAGGAACAGCGCGATCGTCAAAGCGGCTTCGAGCCACGGATCGGTGCGCGAGTCGTTCTCGTCCCAGCGCACGAGCACATTCTGCCCGCAGCGCTTGAGCCGCGGAAACGACGGCGGAGCGTGCGATGCCGCCATGATGAACAGGCCGACCTGGGCGCCGCGGTTGGCCCGCGCCACGTCGAGCTCATCGAGCGCGTTCTGCTCGGTGTACGAGGCGTCGTGCTTGGCCTCGACGGCGACGGCGGCACCGGCGAACACGTGCTCGTTCGTGTACCGGAGGACGAAGTCTCCGACCTTGCACCCGCGACGAGCACCGACGGTGTTCCCGGTCTCCTCGACGGCGATCGGCGCGCCGCGCACAAGACCGCCGATGAACTCGGCCACTGCGTCCTCGAAGTCCTGACCTCCGCGCGGGCTGCGATCGTCTTCGTGCCGACGCGTCTCGAGCCGGGACAGCGCCTCGCGCATCTCCTTCTCGAGCTGCTCCTGGCGCTCGCGCTGCTGGCGCAGGAACGCGTCCTGGTCGAGCGACTGCTTGGCCAGTCCCTCCGCGATCGCCGTGCGGATCGCGGCGATCGGCGAGGCCGGATCGGCAGGGTTCATCGCGCGCAGCAACGATTCGCGCGCCTCACCGGTCTCGCGAACGAGCCTGCGCAGCAGCGATTGCTCGTCGTTGGCATCGAGCGCCGCGAGTGCGGCGGCGAGCTGCTCGGCGTGCGTCTTGTTCGACGACGCGAGATCGGTCGAGAGCTGCTTGAGGAACCGCGCGACCGCGCCGTTCTCGGCGAGCGGATCGAGCGCCTGCTGGAGGTTGCGCTGGTTCGCCGCGAGCACCTCGTCGATGCGCTTCTCCAGCGCCTTGATGAGCCCATCGCTGTCCGTGGGGCTCAGCTTCTTGAACAGCACGCTCTGCTCACCCACCTGCTTGGCGAGGGTCTCGGCGAGCACGCTGTTGCGCGGCCCGACGAACCGATCGAGCAGCTTGGCCAGCGCGCCCTGGTCGTCGATGAAGGCGCGCAGCCACTCGGTCACTTGCCCGTCCGCGGGGTCGAAGTACCGGCGCAGCCCCTGAACGAGCATGTCCTCCTGCTTCTTCACGTGCGCGGCGAGCTGCGTGTCGAGATCCTCGAGCAGTGTGCGGCTCACGTCGGCGAGCCGCGCCTCCTGGGCCTGCGCGTGAGCGTTGGCCATCGCACGGAGGCCGATGACCCACGCGTCCACCGCGAGCTGCTCGCGCTGGTCGGGCGTGAGCTGCTCGAAGTGGGGGCGGACGTCGACGCGAGAGTCGCGCAGTACGGCCTCGATAGCGGACTCGTCAACGGTGACGCGGGCGGAGGGGAGCATCGACGGCATGACACGGCTTCTAGCGAGCTGCGTGCCAGCCCGATCGCCAACCAGAACGAATGCTTGGCGACCCAAGAGCAAGAGGTCTTGTAGTCACTCCAAACGGTCTTGTACGATGGAGCGTGGCTCGCCTGCTGCTCACCTGGATCGGTACCAAGGACTTCGAGGGTGCCGCCGAGCGCACGAAGCCTCTCGGTCCCGTCGCGGAGGCCGTCGCCGCGTTGTCGTTTGATGAGATCCACATCCTGTCAGATCACTCAGCGGACAAGACCGCCGCGTATGTGGCGTGGCTGACCGCGAAGACCAAGGCGGCGATCACCGTCCACCCGGTGAAGCCGTAACCGTTCAGGCCTGGTGTTGCTGGGCTGATCCACGCGTGCGACGTGGAGCGAATGACGACAAACCACGAACTGACGGCGCAGATCGAGCAACTCGTGCGGCAGCACATCGAGGCA
>JBGQCL010000755.1:0-4304 GCA_041495365.1 Kofleriaceae bacterium
CATGTTCGGGACCCACGAGGCGAAGTACCAGCTCAAGAAGTGGGTGGACGATCACCGGGTCGAGCGGATCGAGCGGTTCACGCAGTCGATCGGCGAGTCGGCGTTCTCCGAGGTCGAGCTCGCGGTCCCGGGTGCGACGATGGACGACCAGGTCGCCGTGCTCGACGCCGCGTTTGCCGAGTTCACTGGCGCGCCGCTGCCACCCGCGCTGGTCGCCGGGCTGCGCGCGATCACCTCGCCGCAGTTCGCGCTCGCGTTCCGGATCCGCGGCGGCAAGATCACGCGGCTCGGCGCGCTGCTCCCCGGGATCTCGATCGACGACATCCAGCGGATGTGCGGCGACGCCAAGGTCGCGGTCGATCCGCGGCTCGGCAAGCTGGTCGGCGCGCTCGGCGAGGGCATCGCGCGCGTCGAGTACGGCCGGGCCGGCGACCGCGCCGGCGTCGACGTCTACCTCGAGCCGACCGACGCCGCGACCCGTGCCCCGGAGCCGGCGCCGACCCAGGCCAACTAGCGGCCCGGTTGCAGGCCGGCCGGGACGACACCGCAACGACCACACAGGACCACCGATGCCGCGCATCGACCACCTGATGGCGAGCGACGACGCGCTGATCGCGCAGTGCGAGGTCGACCGCTATCGCGCGTCGGGCCCCGGCGGCCAGCACCGCAACAAGACCGAGAGCGCGGTGCGGCTGCGCCACCGGCTGACCGGTGTCACCGCGATCGGCGAGGACAGCCGGTCGCAGGCCGAGAACAAGATCCACGCGGTGCGCCGGCTGCGCGCGGCGATCGCGCTGTCGGTCCGTGAGCCGGTCGCGCTCGACGGCCACGCGCCGTCGCCGCGGCTCGCCGCGCTGGTCGCCGGCGGCACCGCCCCGCTCGGGGCGCGGACCCGGCTGACCGGCGACTACTGGGCCGCGATCGCCGAGCTGCTCGACCTGCTGGTCGCCGGCGAGCTCGAGATCGCCGCCACCGCGCAGCGGCTCGGCATCACCACCGGCGCGCTGTCGAAGCTGGTGCTGCACGACGACCAGGTCGCGCGCGTGGTCAACGACCTGCGCCGGGCGCGCGGCATGCGCCCGCTGCGCTGACCGCGCTGGCTAGCCGGGCAGCTCGGCGAGATCGGGCGGCACGATCCGGGCGCGCGCCGCGTCGTCGAGCGGCTCGCGATCGGACATCCGCGCAGCGTAGCGCGGCGGGTGCCGCCGAGGTCAGCTCGGCAGCCGGCGGCACATCACCGCCCAGCCGATCGCGTCGCGCTGCTCGACGCCGTCCGCGAGCTTGCTCAGCCAGTACATCGCGAGCGAACCGCCGGCCGACAGCGGCAGCAGCAGCAGGCGGCGCAGCTTGCGCAGCGCGCTTCGGTCGAGCCGCTCGGACAGCGCCTCGCACCCGAGGTTGATGCCGTGCGACGCCATCACGCTGACCAGGCCGCCGAGCCGGCGCACGGTCACGATCTCGAAGCCGTGCTTCTCGAGCAGGTAGCGCAGTCCGTATTCGGTATAGCGATAGAAGTCGTACGGCTCGGAGTGCGTGTGCACGGTCATCGGCGCGGTGACGAACACCGAGCCGCCGGGCTTGACCACGCGGTGGATCTCGTCGAGGCAGCGCCCCGGCTCCGGCAGGTGCTCGAGCACCTCGGTGCACAGCGCGGAGTCGAACGCGCCGTCGCAGAACGGGATCTGCGTGACGTCGGCGACCACCGGCGGGCGCTTGTCGACGCTCCACTCGATCCCGAAGTACTGCTCGTAGTGGAGGAACTTCCGGTACTGCTGCGAGCCGCAGCCGACGTCGAGCACCTTGCCCTCGAGCTGGCTGCCGAACTCACGCACGGTGTCCCGCAGGATCTTGCGCGGGATGAACGTGTAGGTGCGCAGCAGCAGATCGAGGTCCAGGCTCCGGGCCAGTTCTTTGGTTCGGAGCAGGGCGGCGCTGTGAGGGACGAGCTGCATGGTGTTGCCTCGCGTTCTTGCAGGTTCAACGTTCGAGGGGCCGCGGGAAGTTCAAACAATCGGGTGTGGATTGGTGCAAGCCGATGACCAGCTGTGACGGTGTTCGCGGCGGAGAAATGACGCGGTCGCTCCGCCGGGCGGCGCTCACCGTGCTCCCTGTGCTCCACCCTCTGCGCGCGGACGAACCGGATGCGGAGCAGCATCGCGTGCCCGAGCTCCAACCCACGACGCCCCCCATGTCGTGTACGGCACGCCTCGCACCCCACGAGGTCGTGATCCGCCGCACCTGCTACGTCACCGCGCGTGCGCCCTTCCCGCAAGACCCCGGTGCACGGCGGTTTTTTCGCGCTCCCGTCGGCGCGAACACTCGACGAGGATGAAAAAATCCGCGGTCGCTTCATCACCGGATAAAGGTGCAAGCGACCATTCAGTCATGACGGCGGTGCTGCCGCACGATTCGGGCGCGACGGACGCTGGCAGCCCGCGGCAGCTGTGCGCCGGGCGCGGTCGCTCAGCGGAGCGCGCGCAGCAGCCGGGGCGGGATGGCGGCGCGCACCTGCATGCCGCCGGGGATGGCGGTGCCCTCCAGCCACAGCACGCCGCACTTCTTGATGATCAGCGCGTCGCCGTGCCTGGTGTCGCCGAACGCCAGCCACGCCCCGAGCTCGCCGAGCCACGGCTCGTGACCGACCACGGCGGTGGCCTCGGCGCGCTCGGCGATCAGCGCGAGCAGCTCGGCGCGCGGCGGCTGGGTGAGCAGGTCGGTCATGACCGGCGGGCTCGCGCCGAGCTGCTCGAGCTGGCGCGCGGTCTGGACGGCGCGCCGCCACGGGCTGGTCAGGATCCGCTCGAACCGGATATCGAGGGCGCGCAGCCCGCGGACGGTCCGGCGGAGCTTGGTCTTGCCGGCCTCGGTCAGCTCGCGGGCGGTGTCGTCGGTGCCGGGGCCGACGTCCTCGGCGACGGCATGGCGGATCACGAACAGTTGCATGGTGGGTATTTGACACGCGACCGAGCGCGTGCGAAAGCGCCGTGATGAGCAGCGCGCGGAAGACGCGGCTGATGGCCGCCCTGGCCGCCCTGGCGGCGGGGAGCGGCTGCGGCGGCGCGAGGTCGGATCCGTCGGCGCCGCTCGAGGCGGCGCGCAACCCCCAGAGCCACGAGACCCGCCGCGGGGATCCCGGCAAGGACCACGACCGGGACCGCGTCGGGTGACCGCCCGGGACAGCGCGGTCTCCGCGGGCGGCGTGGTAAGCAACGGCGATGAGCAACGACCTGTGGCGGCTCGGGGCGCAGTACGCGGGGACGCCGCTCGATCCGGCGGATTGCGACGCCGACCCGCTCGTCGAGTTCCGGGGCTGGTTCCAGGCCGCGGTGGACGCGCAGATCCCGTCGGTCAACGCGATGACGCTCGCCACCGTCGACGAGCGCGGCCGGCCCGCCGCCCGGGTCGTGCTGCTCAAGGAGGTCGACGACCGCGGCTTCGTGTTCTTCGGCAACTACGACAGCCGCAAGGGCAGGGACCTCGCGGCGCATCCGTTCGCCGCGCTGGTGCTGTTCTGGGAGCCGCTGCACCGCCAGGTCCGGATCGAGGGCGAGGTCGAGAAGATCGCGGCGGCGGACAGCGATGCGTACTTCGCGTCGCGGCCGCGCGGCAGCCAGATCGGCGCGATCGCGTCGCCCCAGTCGCGCCCGATCGCCAGCCGCACCGCGCTCGAGGCGCTGGTGGCCGACGCCGAGCGCGCGCTCGGGGCCGGCGAACCGCTGCGGCCGCCGCACTGGGGCGGCTACCGCGTCGTCCCCGACACGGTGGAGCTGTGGCAGGGCCAGCCGTCGCGGCTGCACGACCGCGTGCGCTACCGGCGCGACGGCGGGCGCTGGCAGCGCGACCGGCTCGCGCCGTGAACCGCGGGCCTCGCGGTAGGTCTGAACGATGCGTCCGCTGGCAGCGCGACCGGCTGGCGCCGGTAGCGCACGCGGCGTTCTGCGCCGTCCCGGCGCGCCGGCCGCCGCGTGCTACGTCTCTGGCATGCGTCCGCTGGCTGTGATCGCCCTGGCCCTCGCCGCGTCCTGCGACCGCTCCCCCGCGCGCCCGGCCGCCGGCTCGGGGAGCTCCGCCGGTAGCGCCGGCCCGGGGAGCGCCGCGGGGAGCGCGGTCGCCGAGCAGCGCGAGGCGATGGGGGGTGGGGTCCCCGCCGGCTCTGCCGGTGGGGCGGGGGGCAACGCCCCCCGTGGGATCGAGCCGCGCGACGCGACGCGCGGAGGGGTGAATGGCCCGGCTTTGCCGGGCCATCCCCAGAGGGGGTCATGGGAAAGTCCCCTCTGGGTCGACGAGGCGCGCGACGCGACGCG
>JBGQCL010000756.1:0-4296 GCA_041495365.1 Kofleriaceae bacterium
GCTCGCGCCCCGTCGTGGGGCTTGGCTTCATGCGAGCGAGCAGGAAGCTCGTTACGCGTTCCTGGCACTCGGCGAGATGCTCGGTCGAGAGATCGATGTAGCCGGCCGTCACCGAGCCACGGGGTGGGCGGTGGTTGGTGAGGACGTCGATCACGTAGCCGCTCAGGCCCCCGACCTCGGCGCATGCGGTCGTGTACGTGTCCCTGAGCCGGTGAGGCGAGGGCAGGATCCGGGTCGCCTTGCCGGTGCTTCGATCGATCTTCTGCTGCTTGCCCTCGACGAGGTGGATCACCGAACCTGTCGCGTGCTGGGGCAGGCCGAGCGCCTCGCACAGCATGCATGGCTTGTCCTTGATGGCGCGCGTAGGGAACACCCAGCCGCCATCGCCATCGGGGAACGCGACCGCGTTTTCTCCGCGTCGGCGTTCGAGGATCTCGACGCACGCGGTGCTCAGGGGGATCGTGAACGCTCGATCCTTGCCACCCTTGGGGTTCGGTCGGTGGAGCCTGGCGTGTTCGAGATCGAGATGCTCCCACCGCACGGTGGCGGCATCCATGCGCCGGAGCCCGGTCAAGAGCACGAACAGCTGATAGTCGCCCCGGATCCCGGGTCGGGCGCCGACGCGCTTTCCGGCGTCGATGATCGGCTCAAGGCTCATCACCGTCGTGTACCAGGCGGGGAGGCGCTCCCACGGGATGGGTTCCTGGCGCCGCTCCTCCTTGTTCCACTGCACCGCGATCGTCGGGTTCGCGGGGAGCTCGTGCTCCTTGAGCGCGGTGTTCCAGACGGCCCGCACGTGGCGCATGAGCCGGTTGGCGATGTAGGGGCCGTTGTCCTCGCTGACCTTGCGGTGATGCTCACGGCACTCAGTGCGGCTGATCAGGGCGAGAGGTCGGTCGAGCCAGTCGCCGAGGTAGTCGGCCATCTCGCGGTCGATCGTGTCGATCGAGCGGGCGCTGCGCTTCTGCGCGCGCATGCCGTCCAGGTGGAGTGCCAGCGCGCTCCGCAAGGTCGGCCCGGAGGCCAGCTTGCGGACGTCGGCCCGGGGATCGCTCCCGCCCACGGCCTTCCCGATGATCTCCAGGGCGCGCTGGCGCGCGGTGGTCGTGTTCCACACATGGCCGTCGCCCCGATCGGCACCCTGGCGTCCGATGATCTGAACGCGCTTCGTCGGGCGCCCGGTCGCACGGTCCATCGCGCGGTACTCCACCGCGAACGTCGTGCAGCGTCGGCCGATGACCGCGCGGAAGCCGGTGACGTCGGTGTCTCGCACCACCAGCTGGGGGACCCCCTCGGGGAGAGCAATGGAGGCGAGGGCTCGTTCGGTGAGTTTCGTCTGCATGGTTGGGGTAGGCGAATTAGTCGCCGTCTAGTCGCCAAGCGTGCCATGGCTGGATACAACTCGCCAGCCAAAAAGCCCATGCTTTACGTCGAAGATTATGAACTAGTCGCCGTCTTGGTGCAGCTCCTAACCGCTCGACACAAGGTAAAGCATTTCTTTTGCAAGCCGAGGGCCAGGGGTTCGATCCCCCTATCCTCCACATACTTAGCGGATCGGCGGCGAGCCTAGGAACCAGCTAGGAACCAGAACGAGGGCACCGCAAATCCCCGTGCTGGCTACCGATCTCATCCGGCAGGATCATCATGGGTCACGCCCGTGCTGGCTACCGATGTCGTCCGGCAGGATCGCCTTGGGTCACGCTGCCCTGCGGTAGTCGACGTGAAGCCCACCGAGCACGCTCGTGACCTCGATCGGCTTGGACAGGTCGATGTCCAGGACGGGTTTCGTCGGCACCCGCTGCCCAATGCCCTGGTGCGGTCGGCTCTCGTTGAAGTACAGCTGGTACTGGCGGAGAAGAGAGCCAAGATGGCGCAAACCGCCGTCCGGATCACCTCGCGCCGACGCCCTAGGCCGCGCGGTCGAACGCCGGACCGAACTTGTCGTCGCGATCCCGCAGCAGGACGGCTGGAGCGTCCCCCGTGCTGGCTACTTTGCGCATCCGGGCGGGAACATGGCGGGAGTCGGCGGACGCGAGCGGCTCCACCGGCTACCCAGCTCGTGCTCCAAGTGGGAGATGCATCGGGAGGCTTGTGGCCATGGGAGCCTCGGCAAGCAATGAACGCCACACGACACGACCGCACGCGTCCAGGCTACCAGGCGGGGTACCGCACGCGAGCCGACTGCCGGTGGATGCCGCGGGGTTCCCCCAGGATGTGGCGATTCGGCTTAGGGGGACACCGAACTTCTCGATGTGGCGCGCAGACGTCGGCGACATCGCGGCCGCGGCCCCGCCCCCAAGTGCTCGTCACCCATGCAGCGCTATATTCACCGCGACGTACGCCAGCACCGCCGGGCATCGAACAGGACCGCGTCGATGCGATCGAGCATGCCACCATGGGCCAGGAAGATCTTGCCCGCATCCTTCACGCCGGTAGCGCGCTTCACCATCGACTTGGACAGGTCGCCGATCGGTCCCGCAACCGCAGCGATCGCGCCGATGATGAGCCTGTCGCCGATGGCGCCTCTGTGGAGAACCTCCGGATCGGCAAGGAGAGCAGCGAGAGCACTTCGCGCGCGCTCTCTCTTCCGCTCCCATGACAGCGCTGCACCTCACATTTCTCGGTACGCGCGGAGGAATTCGCATCCGGTCACGGCTGCACCGCCGCCACAGCGCGCTCCTGGTCGAGCACCGGCGCGGTCGGCTTGTGATCGACTGTGGCGAGGATTGGCGCGGCCTCATCGATACATTCGAACCGGATGCAGTGTTGATCACGCACGCGCATCCTGACCATGCCGCAGGTCTCGCGAGCGGTGTGCGTTGCCGGGTCCACGCCAGCCTCGCGACATGCCGCGCACTCGCCACGCTCCCGATCGACCTCCACGTACTCGCGCCACGCACCACGCACACGATCGCCGGACTCTCGATCGCGGCGATCCCCGTCGTTCATTCGTTACGTGCTCCAGCTGTCGGCTTTCGTATCGACGATCGGCTGCTGTATGTGCCGGACGTCGTGGACATCCGAGACAAGCGTTCCGCGCTCGCGGGCGTTGCGCTGTACATCGGCGACAGCGCGCGCATGACTCGACCGCTGATCCGCCGGACCGCCATGGGCCGTCGCTTCGGCCACACGTCGATCCGGACGCAGATCGGCTGGTGCGCCAGCGCCAGCGTCCCGCGAGCAGTCTTCACCCACTGTGGGACAGAGATCGTCGCCGCCGGACGCCGAGCAGACCAGCGCGTACAGGAGCTCGGCGAAACCTGCGGAGTCGCGACTCGCCTTGCGTACGACGGTCTCGTCATCGATATGTGAGTCGAGCCGTGGGCCTCAAGAGTGCGCGGTTGTTCCGGCGGATGCCGTCGCGGCGCTGTGCGATGCCGACAATGCCGGTCTTCGCTCCGCCATCGTGGCGCAGATCCGCGGATCCACCTCGCGGTTGTCCGCGGGTGACAGAGGCCGCGGCCACTGCCCTGGCGATCGGCGCCGAACGGCACCGCGCCGAGTTCGCCAAGCCCAGGTGTTGGGCGGGGCCGTGATCAGCTCGCGGATCCGGGGCGCTCGTGGTGACCGTGCTTGCCGATCCGAGCTACCGAGGTCGCCTGCGGTCCCTTGATGCCGGGCTCCTCTGTGAACCGGACTTCGTCACCGACCGCGAGCGCGGCATGGTCGAGGACGCTGTTGCGGTGGAAGTAGACTTGGCGGCCGTCCGCATCGAGGTATCCCCATTCTCCTTCGACGTCGAGGTATGTGACCCGGCCGTGAAGAGGCTCGACGTGAGCCTTGATGTCGGCACGCTGGCGGCGCGCGTGGTCCTCCAGCTGCCGACGTGCGGCGCGGAACGCATCGCGGATCGCGACGTAGAGATCTTCATGTGCCCGGTCGAGAGCATGATCTCGGCTGACCTCGATGTCGGGCCCGGGCACCGCGACCGTCACGCGAACGTGATAGCGTTGACCCTGGTGATGGTGCTGGTGCGGCCGCTCGATGGTGACGTGGCAGCGTTCGATGCGATCGTAGACCGTCTCGAGCTTGGAGCCCCAGCTCCGAACGAAGTCCTCGACGGCGGCGCTCGGCTCGAGATCGCGAAAGGTGATTGTCAGCGGAATGGACATGACAGCGCTCCGAGCCGGTTGCGGCTCCGGTTGAGGCCAGCTCGACGCGACCCCGGTGCTACATCCATCACTCGTTCACCATCTGCGTCAGGGAACCGTCGTGGTGCAACGTGCTGATCGCGCGCGCGAGCAGCGGCGCGATCGACACGATGGTCAACTTCGCGCGCAGCGAGTCGATGTTGAA
>JBGQCL010000757.1:0-4286 GCA_041495365.1 Kofleriaceae bacterium
ACAATCCGGTCGCGATTTCGAGGTCTGCGCCCGCGAGGTCATCCGCGCGTGCCTCGATGTACGCCGCCAGTTCCGGATCCGCCGTGGCGCATTGCTCCAGCTCGGCCCATGACTCGGCGGCCTTCGCGGTGGACTCGGCATCCGGGAAGTGGTCGGCCATCGCGCGCTCCATCTCGTCGCGCACGGTCGAGCGCTCGTTGTGCGCGTCGGCGTCGATGGACTCGTCGCGATGCCTTGTCGCAGTCCGCCAGTCGAGCCACAACCGGCGACGAATGACGTTCTGCAGGTGCGGCTCGAGCTTGCGCCGCTGGGGATTCCACGTGACGCGGCTGTTCCATGTATCGCTAGCCGCCGACACCGCGAGTTCTTCCGCTCGCGCGAGGTCGCCAGGGCGGAGTTTTCCGCGGCCAAAGCCGCCTAGTTTTTTGAGCGCATATACCTTGAGTCTATCTAACATCTCAGCGGTCAAATCCCGTCTTAGCATCGCCCGCCAATCCACCGACTGACTTACTCCATACTGCTCGTCGCTCGGTTTAGTTGGCTGGTGCGACTGCTCGTTGCGTGGGGCCTGCGACCCCTCGCCATGTGGACCATCGTCGTGTGGATCGTTCGGCACCATACCGCCCCTGATCGAAGACTGAAGCACAAGGTTGCACGTGCCGCGATCCGCGGCAATGAAAACATCGTCGCGGAAAACAGTGTGCAGGCACACGTGCCGCGACACCCGGAACGTCCCAGAACACCCTCGAACATCGACGCAGCGCCGTCGCAGCGTTCCGCCGATGGCACCGAGCGCCGCGCGCGGAGAGACATGTCTCAGCGTCCAACGCGGGTCGTGCGATCGTGGTGTCCGCGCCCTGGTGCGCAGCGCAGTGGCGCGGTGATTTGCGGCGTACGACCGTACGCAGAGCAGGTCGCAGCCGCTTCGATGTCACGACACGCATCGTCGCAGCGGGTTGCGCGGACCGTCGACCCGTACAACGCAACTGCCGACGTTTGCCAACGCGACAAGAGTGTCGTGATCCGGGCGCGGCGTGCGCCGACAAACGCCGCGCCGCGGCATCCAACGCCTTGGCGCAGATCAGGAACGCCCCCGCCATCCTTCCCCTGTCTCCCTGTCACCGCGCCGGGAATCCCGCCCCCCGGCGGTTCGGCCGGCCGCGACGCCTCGAAAGTGCCTCCAGCACCCCGCCGGGATGTCCGGCGAGGCGCCGTTTTCGACGAGAAAACCGCGTGTCGCGAGGCCAGATCGGCGCCATTTTCGAGACCAAGTTTCGGGCAAGTCCCCCGGCATCTCTCCCCCCAAGTTTCGGCCTAGTTCGATCGGCCTGGCCGAAAGCGACCCCCATGTTTCGGGCGTAGCTCCGCGCCGCGGATCGCGCCCGGTCGCCGCGGTAGCTGAGGCAAGCGCGTGTGCCAAGTACCGCCTTGGCGGGACACCACGGACTTCGATCAAGAGAGCATCGGCTCTTTGATCATTGCCGATCGTTGCCAACGAATGGGAGCGCCCCTTGAGGCCGGGCGTGCCGCGCTGGCGGCGAGCTCGACGCCCCGCGCCGACGAGGACCGCGCCGCGCTCATGCGCAGCGCGA
Organism: Kofleriaceae bacterium; assembly: GCA_041495365.1. Classification (GTDB taxonomy): domain Bacteria; phylum Myxococcota_A; class Polyangia; order Haliangiales; family Haliangiaceae; genus JABFXX01. The sequence continues at coordinate 1,593 of JBGQCL010000757.1, forward strand.
CGGGGTGCGTGCGGCGCTGCTGTCGACGCGCGACTCCGTACTACGAGACCCCTCACTAGAGATCATGGACTTGTAAAATAGTTTCGGGAATCGACTTCAGCTTTGGTCGAAACGGGGGTCTCCGGAGGATCTATATATAGGAGATCAGATCAAGCGATGTTGCAGCTAGCCTACAACCTGAACGGCGAGCCCTTCGACGCCCCGCCCACCATGAAGGAATGGCGGACACGCAAGCTTAAGAAGGCCGGTGCGCCCGAGACCGCGTGGGGATTGGACGGCCTGCCGCTGTTTCTCCCGATGGATGCCGACATCGAGGACTTGCGACGCGAGAGCGGCGGCGAGATCGGTAGGTTTCGGCTCGATCCGGTCGATGACCAGAGACGGGCCATTCCGAACGCGCCCGCGGCCTACGTGTGCGTCCATCCGCTTGCGCCCGCGCCGGCCGCGCCGACCGCGCCCACGGCGCCCGCGTCGTCAGCTGCGGCGGAGACGACGTCACAGCTGGTCGCCGCGCTCCTCGAGTCGCAGAAGCAGCACACCGAGATGGCCCGGATGTACGTGTCCCAGTTCGCGGTCGTGGCGAACGCGATGGCCGGTGTCGTGCGGTCGGCCGGCGACGCGGGCCTGACGGCGCGCGTCCCGCTGGTCATACCCGCCGCGCCCGAGGCCAAGCCCGCCGAGGCCAGCGATCCGGATCGCGAGACTGAGGACGACGAGAGCGACGAGGGCGAGAGCGACGAGCAGGAAGCGGTCGAGGTCGCGGCCGAGCCCGAGGAGCACAGCTGGGCACGGGTCGGGCAGAGCTTTGTCGACCACGTTGGCCCGTACGTCGGGCCGATGTTGGCGAGCTCCCCCGGCCTGGCAAAGCTGCTCGGCGCCTACGGCCACAGGCCCAAGACCGACGCGGCGACGCCGGGGCCGGGTCCGAGCGACCCGGCCCCGGCGGGTGGCGATGCGTCGATGCCGAGCGGCCCGGTGCCCGGCGTAGACGCCGCGATGCTGGTGCGGCTGCGCCAGGTCATGGCGCAGCTCACGCCCGACGAGGAACAGTTTGCCCGCTCGCTCATCGAGGAGATCTCACCCGAGGACATGGCGAGCTGGATCGACCGGCTGCGCGCGATGTCGATCCCCGAGGCGGTTACGTACGTCCGCACCATGTTCCGCCAGGCCCGCGCAGCCGCTGGCGATGCTCAGCCGGTCAGCCCCACCGCGCCGGCCGCGCCGGTCGCGCCGGCTGCGGCGAGCGTGCCCCGGCGCGCCGGCCATCCCGCAAGCGGGAGCGGTTCGCGCGAGTCGACCGCTGCGCACCGCCCAACGTCGGACACGAGCTCGACCCGGCGGCCTGTGGCAGCGACGCAGACGAGCGAAGGCACGGCGCTGCGCGATGCAGGCACCCAGGCCCACCTCGACCAGATCGAGCGCGCGCTCGCCACCGACGAGCGTACCGCGATGCGCAAGCACTTCGCCGCGCTCTCGCCGAGTGACCGCTCGCTGTTCGTCGCAACGTTGCTCATGCTGCCGGTTGCGGATGCGGTCGCGGTCGTCCGCGGCCAGGTCGGCGCGCATCCGGCGACCCCCGCACCGGCGAGCCCGGCCAGCGCAGACGTACCGCCGACCGACGTGCCGCCGATCCAGGCCCCGATCGCCGCAGGCGAAGCATCCCCCGATCGCGCCATGTCGATGCCCGTGCGCAAGCGGCTTCGGGTGTCGGCGCCGAGCGCTGGCGCGCACGACGTGAGCGCGCCCGCGATGCCCGCCACCGCCGTAGCACCGGACCCAAGCGCCGCAGCGATCGTCGCGCCGAGCTCTGCCCTGAGCGACGCGCCGGCCACGGTCGAGCGCAACGCGCACACGCACCTGGCGGAGATCGACAGCACGCTCGCGCCGGAGGAGCGCTTGCTCGTGCACACCATGATCTCCGAGCTCTCGCCCGACGATCGTGATGCGTGGTTGGACAGGCTCGTGTCAGGGTCCGTCGTTGACGGCGCCGCCATGCTCCGCGCCGCCCTCCAGGCGGCGACCGCGAATCGGCTCACGCGCAACTCCACGACCGTCGATCGGCGCCACCAGAGCGCCACGGCATCGGGAGCCCCAGCCGCGGCGACAAGCAATGAGGTTGAGGCTGAGCACGAGGCGGACCGCGGCGATGTCGACGTCGACGACCTGGAGGATGGCGACGACCTGGAGGATGGCGACGACCTGGACGACGGCGACGAGCCGGCCGCTCACGAGCCGCCGGACATCTCGGCCGCGTCGCACGACCAGCCCGACACGCCGCCGCCGGCAACGGCCCCGACGCCCGCGATCGCGACCGGCGCGGAGTTGCCCACGTTCGACGCCGACGCCCTGGCGCACTTCCGGGCCATCGAGGAGGCGCTCACGTTCGCGGAGAGGATGCGGGCGAACGAGCTGGCCGCGCAGCGGCCCGCGGCCGAGTTGCGGCGCTGGTACGCCGAGCTGGTCAAGCTGTCGGTGCCCGAAGCGGTTGCCAAGATCCGCGCCGAGCTGGCGCGTAGCGATAGCGATTCACAGTCCACCAAGAAAGGAGGCGTGTCGTGATTGGTCTTCCCTTTGGCACCAACGATACGACGTGCCTGACCGCAGCCTCTGAGCAGGCGGCCGAGCTGGTTGAGCGGCGTGACCCGCTGCTCGTCGAATACGCCCGGCAGTTCCGTACCAGCCGCGAAGCCTACG
>JBGQCL010000758.1:0-4268 GCA_041495365.1 Kofleriaceae bacterium
CGGAGCCGCCGCCGCCCATGGTCGCCTCCGTCGGGGCCGTCATGAACGAGCACGCGTCCGTCGCCGCGGGATTCGCGCCGGGCCCCCGCCGCCCGGCGCGATGGCTGCTGACGTCGATGTCACCGAGCAGATCCATCGTCGTGGCCGACAGCAGCAAGAGCGGCTTGTCCCCACGCGCGGTCAGCACCGCGCCGGCGCTGAGCGTGAGGGGAGCGCCCACCACGACGCAGTACTTCGTCGCCTGATCGTTGTCCTGATCGCACAGCGCGCCGCGGGCCATCATGTCGGTGTCGATCTCGATCGTACCCAGCGTCCGGGGCGCCGCCGGCACCGCGGTCGCATCAAAGCAGATCCGGACGATGCCGCCGAAGCATGGGGGGCCCACGTCGCCCGTCCCTGCGCTGGATTGGAACCCGCACGCCGGCACGAGCGCCAGCAGCGCCATCCAGGGTCTCATGCCATGCACTCTACCTGCGCGCCGCCCGGGGTGCATGGCCTCCGGCCCGTGACGTTACACACGCTCGAGAATTTCGCGCCGGATCCGCTCGCCCATGGCGGTGGTCGACAGCGCTGTGCCCTGCGGTGCGCCCATGTCGGCCGTTCGCGCCCCCGCGGCGATCGCGCTCGCGACCGCGCGCTCGACGAGGTCGGCCTCGCGCGGCAGGCGGAGCGAGTAGCGGAGCAGCATCGCGGCGGACAGGATCGTCCCGATCGGGTTGGCGACGTCCTTGCCGGCGAGATCGGGAGCCGAGCCGTGGATCGGCTCGTACAGGCCGCGCGTGCCGTCGCCGAGCGACGCGCTCGGGATCAGGCCGAGCGAGCCGGCGAGCACGGCGGCCTCGTCGGTCAGGATGTCGCCGAACATGTTCTCCGTGACCACCACGTCGAACGATCGCGGTGCGGTGACGATCCGCATCGCGCACGAGTCGACCAGCTGGTGCTCGAGCGCGACGTCGGGGAACTCGGCGGCGATCTCGGTCGCGACCTCGCGCCACAGCCGCGACGACTCGAGCACGTTGGCCTTGTCGACCGAGGTCACCCGGCCGTTGCGGCCGCGGGCGAGCTTGAACGCGAGCCGCACGACGCGTGCGATCTCGAAGTCGCTGTACTCCAGCGTGTCGATCGCGTGGCGCCGGCCGTCGATGGTCTCGCGCAGCCGCGGCCGGCCGAAGTACAGCCCGCCGGTGAGCTCGCGGACGAACAGCACGTCGACCGCGGCGAGCAGCGCGGGCTGGAGCGGCGACGTGGCCACGAGCGCCGGGTGGACGCGCACCGGGCGCAGGTTGGCGTACAGGCCGAGCTGCTTGCGCAGGCCGAGCAGGCCCTGCTCCGGCCGCTGCTTCGCGCGCGGGTCGTCCCATTTCGGCCCACCGACCGCGCCGAGCAGGATCGCGTCGGCCCGGGCGCAGGCCTCGAGCGTCGCCGGCGGCAGCGGATCACCGTGCTGGTCGAGCGCGATGCCGCCGATCGGGTGGGACTCGAACGCGAGCTCGTGGCCGGCGCGCGCGGCGACCGCGGCGAGCACCTGCTGGCCCTCGCGGACGACCTCGGGGCCGATGCCATCACCCGGCAAGAGGACGATCGTGGCTTTCATCGCGGTCTCCTTTCGAACCGTTCTGGCTGTTGCGGTGGGCTCGCGCGGCGGCGAGCCACAGGCCGTGCTCGATGCCGTCGACCAGCGCGGTGAGCGACGCCTCGACGATGCTCGGCGACGCGCCGACCGTGGTCCACTGCTCGCCGCCGTTGCTGTGGTCGATCAGCACGCGGGTGACGGCCGAGGTCCCGTCGCGCCCGTCGAGGATGCGGACCTTGTAGTCGTCGAGCCGGATCGCGGCGATCTCGGGGTAGGCGCCGGCCAGCGCCTTGCGGAGCGCGGCGTCGATCGCGTTGACCGGGCCGTTGCCGTCGGCGGCGGTGTGGTGCAGCTCGCCGCGGATCACGAGCTTGATCGCGGCCTCGGCGAACGGCTCGCCGCGGTCGCGCTGGCCGAGCAGGACCTTGTAGTCGACCAGCTCGAACGGGGCCCGGTACGCGGCGTCCTCGCGCCGCAGCATGAGCGCGACCGAGGCCTCGGCGGACTCGAACGCGCAGCCGGTCTGCTCGCGCTGCTTGAGCCGCGCCAGCACCGCGCCGGCGACGCCGGGGACCAGGGCGACGTCGAACTGCTCGGCCTTGGCCAGCACGTTGCCGCGCCCGGACAGCTCGCTGACCACGACGCGGGTCCGGTTGCCGACCAGGGCCGGATCGACGTGCTCGTACGATCGCGGCGACCGGCGGATCGCGGCGACGTGGACGCCGCCCTTGTGGGCGAACGCGCTGCGCCCGACGTACGGCGCGTGCTCGTCGAACGCGAGGTTGGCGGTCTCGGCGACGAACCGGGCGGCGCGGTGGAGCGCGGGCAGCGCGCCGGGCGGCAGGCACGGCCGGCCGAGCTTGAGCGCGATCCCCGGGATGATCGACGTGAGGTTGGCGTTGCCGCAGCGCTCGCCGTAGCCGTTGATCGTGCCCTGGACCTGGCTCGCGCCGGCGCGGACCGCGGCGAGCGAGCTCGCCACGCCGCACCCGGCGTCGTCGTGGGCGTGGATGCCGACCGGCCGGCCGAGCAGGCGCACGACGTCGCGGACCCGCGCCGCGACATCCCACGGCAGCGTGCCGCCGTTGGTGTCGCACAGCACGACGATCTCGGCGCCGCCGCGCACCGCCGCGCGCAGGGTCTCGTACGCGTAGGCCTCGTCCTGGCAAGCGCCGTCGAAGAAGTGCTCGGCGTCGTAGACCACGCGGCGGCCGCGCGCGACCAGCCACGCGCAGCTGTCCTCGATCATCCGGAGGTTCTCGTCGGCGGTGGTCCGCAGCACGTCGGTGACGTGGAAGATCGAGCTCTTGCCGAACAGCGTGCACACCGGCGCGCGCGACTCGATCAGCGCGGCCAGGCCGAGGTCGTCGGCGGCCGGCACCCCGGCGTGGCGGGTCGAGCCGAACGCCGCGATCACCGCGTGCGTCCACGCGACCTCGCACGCGCGCCGGAAGAACTCGGCGTCCTTGGGGTTCGAGCCCGGCCAGCCGCCCTCGATGAAGTCGACCCCGAGCGCGTCGAGCTGCTGGGCGATGCGCAGCTTGTCGGCGCACGCCAGCGAGATGCCCTCGCGCTGGGTGCCGTCGCGCAGCGTGGTGTCGTAGATCGCCACGCGCCCGGCCGGGCCGGCGCGACCATCGGCGCGATCATCGGCGCGATCAGCTTGGGCGGCGTTCATGGGCGGCGATCCGATCTTCGAACCCGAGGAGGTAGCCGAGCTCGTCGACCCCGTTGACCAGGCAGTGCCGGGCGAACGGGTCGATCGGGAACCCGAACGACGCGGTGGGGTCGCCGGCGATCGACACGCGCTGCGCCGGCAGGTCGACGCGGACGACCGTCCGCGGGTCGGCGGCGCGGGCCGCGAGCACCCGGGCGTGCGCGGCGGCGTCGAGCACGATCGGCACGAGGCCGTTCTTGATCGAGTTCTGGCGGAAGATGTCGGCGAACGAGCGCGCGATGATCGCGCGGAAGCCGCGGTCGACCAGCGCCCACGGCGCGTGCTCGCGCGACGAGCCGCACCCGAAGTTCGCGCCGGCGACGAGGATCTGCGCGAACCGCGCGCCGAGCTCGTGCAGCGCGAAGTCCGGGTGGCGGCGGCAGTCGGCGAACAGGTGCTCGCCGAGCCCGACCTTGTCGGTGCACTGGAGGAACCGCGCCGGGATGATCTGGTCGGTGTCGACGTCGTCGAGCGGCAGCGCGACGACGGTGGATTCGAGCGTGGTGAACGGGGTCATCGCGGCTCCTGGGTCAGGGTCCTGACGTCGGTGATCCGGCCGGTGACGGCGGCCGCGGCGGCGGTGAGCGGGGACGCGAGGAACGTCCGGCCGCCGGGGCCCTGCCGTCCCTCGAAGTTGCGGTTGCTGGTGCTGACCGCGTACTGGCCGGGCTCGAGCCGGTCGCCGTTCATCGCGATGCACATCGAGCAGCCGGGCTCGCGCCACTCGGCGCCGGCGTCGCAGAACACCCGGTCGAGCCCCTCGGCCTCCGCCTGGCGCTTGACCGCGCGCGATCCGGGGACGACCAGCGCGCGGACCCCGGCGGCGACCTTGCGCCCCGCCATGACCTGCGCCGCGGCGCGCAGGTCGGCGATCCGCGCGTTGGTGCACGAGCCGATGAACACGGCGTCGATCGGCCGGCCGAGCAGCGGCTCGCCCGGCGCGAGCCCCATGTAGCGCAGCGCGCGGTCGAGCGCGGC
>JBGQCL010000759.1:0-4267 GCA_041495365.1 Kofleriaceae bacterium
CGCCCTGCGCGATCGCCGCGACCGGCCATGGATGGTGCTCGCGCTCGCCCGGCCCGAGGTGTTCGAGGTGTTCCCCAAGCTGTGGGCCGAGCGCCAGAACGTCCAGGAGATCCGTCTCCAGGAGCTGGGCCGCAAGGCCAGCGAGCGGCTGGTCCGCCAGGTGCTCGGCGACAGCGTCGGTCCCGAGACCATGGAGCGCCTGGTCAAGCAGGCCGATGGCAACGCGTTCTACCTCGAGGAGCTGATCCGCGCCGCGGCCGAGGGCAAGGACCACGCGCTGCCCGACACCGTGCTCGCGATGGTCGAGACCCGGCTCGGCCGGCTCGCGGTCGAGGCCCGCCGCGTGCTGCGCGCCGCCAGCGTGTTCGGCGAGGTGTGCTGGGAAGGCGGCGTCGCCGCCCTGCTCGACGGCGCGATGACCGCGGCGGCGGTCTCCGAGTGGCTGTCGCGCCTGGTCAAGCAGGAGGTCCTCGCGGTCCGGCCGCACAGCCGGGTCCCCGGCGAGCGCGAGCTCGCGTTCCGCCACGCCCTGCTCCGCGACAGCACCTACGCGACCTTGACCGAGGACGACCAGCGGCTCGGCCACCGGATCGCCGGCACGTGGCTGGAGCACCACGGCGAGGGCGACCCGATGGTGCTCGCCGGCCACTTCGAGCGCGGCGGCCACAGCGAGCGCGCCGCGGAGTTCTACCTGCGCGCCGCCGAGCAGGCGTTCCTCGTGTTCGACCTCGAGGCCACGATGGCCCGCGCCGCGCTCGGCCTGGCGTGCGCGCCGTCGCCCAAGCTGCGCAACGACCTGCTCGGCCTGCGCTGCGAGGTCTCCGGCTATGGCTGGAAGATGCTCGGCGACACGATGACCGACGCCGAGGAGCTCACTCGCTCGGCGACGCCGGGCTCGGTGCCCTGGGCCCAGGGCATGCTCGGCTACAACCAGGGCCTGATGGTCGCCGGCCGGATCCCGGATCTCGTGGCGTCGATCGACCGGCTGCGCGGTGTCGACACTGCCCCCGATGCCGTGGGCAGGATGGCGCTGACGCTGCTCAGCGCGATCTGCATGCTGGACGCCCTGGGCCAGATCACCGCGGCGAACCCGCTCGAGAAGCAGTTCGCCGGCCTGCTCGGCGCGCAGCCGGATCGCGAGCCGATCGCGCACTTCTGGTGGAATATCCTCGTCGGGATGAGGGCGCCGTACGCGCACGACGACGCGTGGAGCGCGCTGCGCCACAGCGACGCGATCCAGGCGATCTACGACGTGATGCCGACCGAGCGGATCTTCCTGAACATGCAGCTGTTTCGCGGGCTCAACCTGTGGTTCCTCGGCGCCTTCGCGGCCGCCGCTCCGGTGCTCGAGGCGATCGTGGCGGCCGATGTCACGCTCGGCGTGGCCAGCTCGCTGCGCCGCCTCGGCCTGGCGTGGCTGCTCGCCGACCGCGGCGCGCTCGACCCGGCGCGCGCCCTGGCCTCCGAGCTCGGGGAGCATGGCCGCAAGCACGGCTACGCGCTGGACGAAGGTCGCGGCCGCTGGGTGCTCGCCGAGGTGCTCCGGCGGATGGGAGACCTCGATGCCGCCGAGCGCGAGATCCAGGTCGCGCTGGCGCTGGCGGTACCGCTGGAGCAGCCCGGCGTGCTGGGGACGCTGTCGGCGCTCCGGCTCGCCCAGGGTCGCGTCGCCGAGGCCGTGGCCGCGGGCGAGGACGCCGTCGCGCGCTGCTCGGCCATCGGGGGCTGCGGCATGTTCCGCGGTGCGTTCGTCCGGCTCGCCCGCGCCGAGGCGCTGCACGCGAGCGGCGCGCACGACGCCGCGCGGCACGCGATCAGCGACGCCCGCGCGCGCTTGCTTGCCATCGCTGACAAGATCTGCGACCCGAGCTATCGGCACAGCTTCCTCCACGGCGTTCCCGAGAACGCCCGGACGCTTGCGCTGGCACAGTCCTGGGTCGGCACGCCAGCACCGGATCGCTAGGCATCGCGCAACGCTCCAGGATGGAGATCGCGCACATCGTGTCTGTCGGGACGCCTGGCACAATGAGGCAGACCGCATACGTGGCACTTCGATCAAAATTGTTGTTGTTGCCCACTCTCGAGATCGCCACAGACTCGCTGGAGCGTGTTTGAGACACGATTACCGGTAGTTATCGTGTGCAATCGATCCACTCCACCGCGGCGCGCGAGCTCCGTGCAGCAGCGGAGTGATTGCGCTCCCGACAGGCAACGATCTGTGACTTGACAAACCACCTGGATGTTTCAGAATCGAGCGCGACGTCTGGACCCGGCGATCGGTCTCCGGGGTCCTGTCGCGTGCGGTCGTGCGTACCAGCAACGTGAGGGGGGCATAACCATGGATCCGCGACACCCTGATTGCGCCGCGACTCGATCGTTCGTCGCCTTCGTGCCGCTCGCGGTCGCCGCCGGCGTGCCGCGCGACGACTCGGTCGAGTTCTCGCTGGCTTGCTCCACGTCGGCAACGGCCGGTTCCGCACCGATCGCCGCGCCGCGCCGCCGACCGGCGACGGGGCGCGGCGCCTGCTCGCCAGGTTCCGGCCCGTGACCTTCACCTCCGTCCCGCCCGGCTCCGGCGAGCGGATCGGCGTCGACCGCGATGGCGATGGCGCGTGGGACGGCGACGAGCGCGACGCCCACACCGATCCCGTCGATCCGAACAGCACGCCGTGATGCAGCACGCCAACCAGGGCGCCTGGAGCATTGCGAAGCAGGTGAGATCCACCGATCGCGGTGAGGAATCGAACGGGGCTGGAAAGTTGCGCACAGCGTCACTGCAAAGCCCACGGGAGTATTGGAGCGCACATACTGCGCGCTCAGGTTATTCGGGAGCCGGGGCTTGTTGTCTCCGTCGGGCCGGGGGATGGTTGGGGCCGGTGATGGAGCTAGCGGATCTGCTGGAGGATCGGTTCGAGATCGAATACCGGGTTCAGGGCGGCGGTATGGGCGAGGTGTTCCGGGCCCGGGACCGCGTGTCGGGCAAGCCGGCCGCGATCAAGGTGATCGGCACGAGTCACGACCCCAACGGCGCGCGGTTCGCGCGCGAGGTCCAGCTGCTGTCCGAGCTCTCGCACCCGGGGATCGTGCGCTACGTGGCGCACGGCGTCACCCCCGGAGGCGCGCCGTACCTGGTCATGGAGTGGCTCGACGGCGAGGATCTCCGGCGCCGCCTGGAGCGCGAGCTGCCGTCGGTCGGCGAGTCGGTCGCGCTCGCCACCCGGGTCGCCGAGGCGCTCGGCGTCGCCCACGCGCGCGGCATCGTCCACCGCGATCTCAAGCCCAGCAACCTGTTCCTGCCCGACCGCCGGATCGACCAGGTCAAGGTGCTCGACTTCGGCATCGCCCGCCAGGACGGGCTGACCCAGCTGACCCGGACCGGGACGCTGATCGGGACGCCGGGCTACATGGCGCCCGAGCAGGCGCGCAGCCACGAAGCGGTCGACGCGCGCGCCGACGTGTTCGCGCTCGGCTGCGTGCTGTTCGAGTGCCTGACCTGGTCGCGGCCGTTCGAGGGCGACACCGCGATCGCGATCCTGGGCAAGCTCCTGTTCGAGGAGGCGCCCCGGGTCAGCGCGGTGTGGCCGGACGTGCCCGAGGACCTCGACGCGCTGGTCGGCCGGATGCTGGCCCAGGATCCGGCGCTGCGGCCGAGCGACGGGGCGAGCCTCGCCGCGGCGCTGGCGGCGCTCGGCCCGCGGGTCCACAGCACGACCGTCCCACCGCGCGGGCAGCCGGTGCGGCGCTCGGCGTTGACCGGCAGCGAGCGGCGGCTGCTGTCCGTGGTGCTGCTCGCGGCGGCCGACGATGACCCGGTCGCCCAGGACGAGCTGCGGCGGGCGATCCGGCGCTACGGCGGCCGGATGGAGCAGCTCGCCGACGGCTCCACGATCGTGATCGTCGATGCCGAGCGCGCCGACTGGCAGACGGCGACCGATCAGGCGGCGCAGGCCGCGCGCTGCGCGCTGGCGATCCGCGCGCTCGCCGGGCAGCGCCCGATGGCGGTCGCGATGGGCCGCGGCGCGGCGACCAGCCAGCTGCCCGAGGACGACGTGATCGACCGGGCGTCGCGGCTGCTCGCCCAGCCGCCCCCGGCGACCGCCGGCGCGCTGCCGATCGCGCTCGACGACATCAGCGCCGGCCTGCTCGATGCCCGGTTCGACGTCGTCGAGGCGTCGTCCGGCCTGATGCTGTGCGGCGAGCGGCCCCTGATGCAGGGCGCCCGCACCCTGCTCGGCCGCCCGACCCCGTGCGTCGGCCGCGACTGGGA
>JBGQCL010000760.1:0-4266 GCA_041495365.1 Kofleriaceae bacterium
TCGCTCTGCGCTCGATGACCGCGCCGCAAGCCCGCGTGCTGCGCGATGGTCGTTCGACCGTGGTGCCAGCCGCGGAAGTGGTTCCAGGCGACGTGTTGCTGCTCGAGGGCGGCGATCTCGTGGCTGCCGACGCACGCTTGATCGAAGCGCACCGATTGACCGCCATCGAGGCAGCGCTCACGGGCGAGAGTATTCCGGTCGAGAAAGATCCAAAGCCGGTCGATCCGAGCGCTCTGCTTCCAGAGCGCCGCGATCACGTGTTCACCGGTACGTCGATCGCGACCGGCACGGCGGTTGCCGAGGTCGTCGCGATCGGGATGGGCACGGAGCTCGGCAAGATCGCGCATTCGCTGGCGACCGCGCAGGAGAGCACGACACCGCTGCAGGTGCGGCTCGCGCGCATCAGCCGGCTCCTGCTCTACGCCTGTACAGGAATCGTCGCGATCGTCGCGGTGGTCGGCTTCGTGCGCGGGCTCGGCGTGTTCGACGTGTTCCTGTCGGCGGTGTCGCTCGCAGTCGCGGCGGTACCGGAGGGGTTGCCGGCGATCGTCACCATCGCGCTCGCGATCGGGGTCCAGCGCATGGCCGCACGGCACGTGCTGATCCGCAAGCTGCCCGCGGTCGAGACCCTCGGCTGCGCCACCGTGGTCTGTACCGACAAGACCGGCACGCTGACGACCGGCTCGATGCGCGTCCGCGAGCTGTGGGGTGTCGATCACGTCAAGCTGCTCGACGCTGGGGCCGCGTGCTCCGACGCCGAGCTCGCACCGGACGGGCAAGGAGGCGTCGGCGACACGACGGAGCTCGCGATCCTGATCGCGGCCGCCGAGCGCGGCATCCTGCGCGAGCAGATCGAGCGCGAGCGCCCGAGGACCGAGGTCATCCCATTCGATCCCGCGACCAAGCAGATGGCGATCCGGCGTGCTGACGGACGCTGGTACGTCAAGGGTGCCGTCGAGGCCCTGCTGCCGAAGTGTTCGAGCGGCACGGAAGGCGCGAGCGAGGCAGCGGGACAGCTCGCGGGGCGCGGGCTCCGCGTGCTCGCGGTCGCCGAAGGGTCGAGCGAAAACCCGCTGCGAATGCTGGGCCTCATCGGCATTGCCGATCCACCACGCACCGAGGCGATCGAGGCGATCGCCGCTGCACGGGTCGCCGGCATCCGCACCGTGATGATCACAGGGGATCATCCGCTCACGGCCCGTGCGATCGCGACGGAGATGGGCATCCTCCGCCCCGGCGAGATCCCGGACGGCATCGTGCACGCGCGCGCGACGCCCGAGGACAAGATCCGGATCGTCCGCGAGCTCAAGGCGAAGGGCGAGATCGCCGCGATGACGGGAGATGGCGTCAACGACGCGCCGGCGCTGCGCGAGGCCCACATCGGGATCGCCATGGGCAAGACCGGTACCGAGGTCACGCGCGAGGCGTCCGACGTCGTCCTCGCCGACGACAACTACGCGAGCATCGTGGCTGGCATCCGCGAGGGTCGGGGCATCTTCGATAACATCCGCAAGGCGATCGTGTACCTGCTCGCCGGCAATGCCAGCGAGCTCGCCGTGATGCTGATCGCCGCGGTGGCAGGGCTCCCCCTTCCGCTGCTCCCGATTCACCTGCTCTGGATCAACCTCGTGACCGATGGCCTGCCGGCGCTCGCGCTCGTCATGGATCCGACCGACGAGGACGTGATGCGCAAACCGCCGCGCCGCCCGACCGAACCGTTGCTCGGCCGACCCGAATGGTTCTCCATCTCGCTGACGGCCGTGGCTCAGTCTGCGGTGACGCTCGGGGTGTTCGTCTGGGCGCTCGCGAAGCGCGATGTCGTCGAGGCCCGTAACCTCGCCTTCTCGGTGCTGGTGTTCGGAGAGCTGCTGCGCGCGTTCGCATCGCGTAGCGCGACCAAGGTGTTCTGGCAGGTCGGCGCGCTCGGCAACCTGAAGCTCGTCGGCGTGGTCGTGATTTCCGTACTCGTCCAGCTCGCGATCCACCACATCCCTTGGACCCAGGCGCTGTTCCAGATCAACGAGCTCTCCGCGCAGGATTGCGTGCTCGGCCTCGCGCTGGGCCTCGTCCCGGTCACGGTACTCGAGGTGGTCAAGCTCGCACGGGCCTAGCTGCGGCGAACCAGCACCGCCGACGGCCGAATCTTCATGTCACCCCGAATGCGTGTGATCGTCTGCCCGCGACGCGCCCGGGCGCCAGCTTCGGCGGGCCGGCTGGACGAACTTCACCGCAGGCTCCCGAGGAACGGCTGATCGGGCAGCTCGTTGACGTCCGCGCGCGCGTGCGGGAACGGCGCCCTCAGTGCGCGTGCCAGGAATGCGATTCCCTCGACGAGTCCCGCGGTGCCGTCGCCTCGGGCGAACGCGGCCGCGATCTGCGCCGCAGCGTCACGCCAGACCGACGGGTCGATGCGCGCGGTCGCGCCTTCGTCGGCGAGCACGATCACCTGCCGGCGCGACGGCACGACGAACACCAGCACGCCGTTCCTGCCTCGCGTGCGCGCCACGCCGAGCCGCGAGAACGCACGCTGCGCTGCGGGCCACACACGACCAAGGAAGAACGGCGCGATCGAGACCACGATCTCGGCCGACGTGCGCCGCTCGGCCTCTTCGACTGCCTCCCGCACGCGGTCGAGGTCCAGATCCTTGCGGCGAGTCGTCGCGCGGCCCATCGTCACCAACCTCCTCGCGCCCCGCCACCGCCGGATCGGCCGCCGCCACCACCGAAGCCGCCGCCGCCACCACCGCCCCCCCGGCCACCGGCCATGATCGTCCACAGCATGAACATCGCCATCCGCGGGTGGGTGATCGCGAAGATCAAGAACGCGAGCAGCGCGACGCCGCCGAGGATCCACGTGACGAGCGATGGTGCGCGCTCCGAGGGGGGCGCCGTCCCCGGTGCGCCTGCCCACGGCTTGCCCTCGATCGAGGCGAGCACGGCATCGGCGCCCGCGGTCACGGCGCCGTCGCGGTCGCCCGCGCGTAGCCGCGGCGCCATGACCTCGCGGATGATCCGCGAGGCGATCGCGTCGGGGACCTTGTCCTCGAGCCCGTAGCCGACCTCGATATCGATCTTCCGATCGTCGGCGAGGATGAACATGGCGATCCCGTCGTCGAGTCCCTTGCGGCCGACCTTCCATGCCCCGAACGTGCGCACGGCCCAGTCATCGAGCGGTGCGTCTCCGAGCGTCGTGCCGATCCAGACCACGACCTGATGCCCGGTTGCGCGCTCGTAGCCTTCGAGCCGAGCATCGAGCGCGGCGCGCCCAGCAGGGGACAAGAAGCCTGCACGGTCCTCGACCCAGCGAGCCGGCGCCGGAGGAATCGGCGCGGCCGCTGCGAGGATCGACAGCACCGCAAGCGCGAGCGCCGGCATCAGAAGTTCACTTTCGGTGGGACCTCGCTGCCGACCTTCGCCGTGAAGTACTGCTTCTCGGCGAACTTCCCTCCGAAGATCCCCGCGACGATCGAGGTCGGGAAGCTGGCGCGCGCGGTGTCGAACTCCCTCGCGGCTTCGTTGTAGCGCGCGCGCTCGACCGCGATCCGGTTCTCCGTGCCCTCGAGCTGCGCCTGCAGATCGCGGAAGTTCTGCGTGGCCTTCAGGTTCGGGTACGCCTCGGCGACGACGAGCAAGCGCGACAGCGCGCCACCGAGCTGGTCCTGCGCGGCCTGGTATTGCCTGAGCGCATCGGGATTGGTCGTGACGTCCTTGGGGAGCGTGAGCTGGCCGACGCGGCTGCGCGCCTCCGTCACGGCGGTGATCGTCTGACGCTCGAACGCCGCCGCGCCCTTGACGGTCTCGACGAGGTTCGGGACCAGATCGGCGCGCCGCTGATAGGTGTTCTCGACCTGCGCCCATTGCGCAGCGGTGGCCTGGTCGAGACGAACGAGCTTGTTGTAGGTCGCGGCGCAGGTCCCGCCGAACAGCAAGACCGCAGCCGCGATGACGATCAGGGTGATTCCGGTCTTGCCCAGGGCTTTCATGCCCGCACAACACAGCAACATAGGTGCCACCATGTGTGATCACCTCGCCCACATCTTCTCGACGAGCAATGGCGACGTGTGGCGAGCGCACGCGCATGCACTGCGCCGACGATTTCGGGGCGCGCATGCAATGCGCGAGACGCGAACGCGTCGACGAGAGCTCGATCTATCGCGCGCCTGGCACCGGAATGTGCCGGCGACAGCAGTCGGGCAGCTCGCCGCGCAGGATCTCGACGGCGCGCGCGGCCTTCGCGAGGAACTCGCTCGCAGGTGCGATCTCGAA
>JBGQCL010000761.1:0-4253 GCA_041495365.1 Kofleriaceae bacterium
CCCGGCCGGGCCCTCCACCGGCGTCAGCTCAAGCATGTCGGCGGACTCGGCCTGGATCGGCAACTGCTCGAAGAAAATGAACAGCGTGTGGCCGATCTCGATCAGCGAGCCGTCGGTCAGCACCGCGCGCTTGGTGGTGTGGCCGTCGACGATCGATCCGTTCTTGGACTCGGTGTCGGTCAGCACCCAGCGGCCGAACCTTGGCTCGATCCGCGCGTGTCGCGACGACATCCACTTGTCGGGCACGCGGATGGTCAACTCCGTGCCGGTTCGCTCGGCGTGACGATTGGAGCCACGGCCTAGCACGACCGCAGTGAGATCGTTCAGCCGGTATCGCACCGAGCCCGCGCGCGGGCGGCTGCACTCGAGGACGAGGACGAGCACCGGCTCGGGTTGGGGCTCGGCGCGACGTAGTTCCGCATACTCGGGGGTAACGCTGGGTTCCTGTTCGTCGTCCACGCACGCATCATATAACGCGTCTAACGCGTCACTCTTGCCCCTCTCCGGGCCCCGGTGAGCACGACTCGACTCACCCAGCCTCGCCCCGGCCTGTCGAGCCATGGTGAGCAGGTTGCGCGCCGTCGTGATCGGAGGTCGGACCGCTTACCGTAGACTCCCGCGCGGATGCGGCTGGCACCCCTTGGAGTAACATTTGGGTGCAGCCGCGTTGAGATCCGGGCGACGGCGCGGACGCGCCCAAGGATTTCGATCGGTTGGGCGGAAGCCGCAGCGTAACCGTCGGCGAGGCTACCCTCGGTCCGGCGGCGCACCCGCCGCGCGGCCGTCGGTGCCCGAGGACAGCCACGTCCGCATCGTGGCGTGGACGGCGGGCGAGGCCAGGAGGTCGATGTGCCGGGTGCCGAGGGCGATCCAGCGGTGTGCGTCGGGGAAGCCCAGGGTCAGGGCCGGGTCCGGATGCACGCCGAGCGCGCTCGCCACCGTGACCAGGCCGTCGCCGGTCAGCCGCTCGGCCGCGCTGGTCGCGACCGTCCCGGCGATCGCGTAGCACGCCACGCCCGCCGGCAGCGCCAGCGATCGGCGCGGGTCGCCGCGGTGCGCGAAGCGGTCGTGGCCGTGCCAGTGCTCGTCGAGCACGTTGCCGAACCGCAGGTCGGTGATCCCGGCGCTGCGGATCCGGCCGAGGCGGCGGAACGGAGCCACATAGCGGCTGATCCCGAGCGCGCGGTCGATCTCGTGACCGCCGCGCTCCAGCGGCGCGCCGTGGTGCGGCGAGCCCACGGTGATCAGCGCGCGCAGCCGCGGCCGCCAGGCGTGTCCGGCGTCGTCGGCGGCGTGGCAGGCGCTGCGGGCGACCAGCCCGCCCATGCTGTGGCCGATCAAGACGATCTCGTCGAGCGGGACCGGCCAGGCGGCGGCCAGCTGCTCCAGCTGCGCCGCGAGCGCATGCCCGTTGGTCGAGATGTGGAGCCCGGTATTGTAGAGCGCGTAGACCGCCGTGTAGCCGAGGTCGCGCGCAAGCGCGGCGCCGTGATCGTGGCCGCGCCGGGTCCACCCGCGATCGGTCAGGCACAGGCCGTGGACCAGGACCAGCAGCTTGCGGCTCGCATCCGGCAATGCGCGGCGCAGCGCCTGCGGCGTGGACCCCAGCGGCTCGCCGCCGTGTCGCAGCTGCATCTCGAGCGCGAGCGGGTTGCGGCTCTCGCTCAGGTGATCGCCGATCACGCCGTTGACCACCGCGAGCATCGCCTCGCGCTCGGGGGCGGGCGTGGTCGCACCGAGCAGCGGCGCAAGCGGCGCGAGCGCGAGCGCGAGCGCGAGATCGATGGTGCTGCCCACGAGCCGGGTCACGCCGCGGATGCTGCCGTAGACCAGCCGGTTGGTGAGCTCGGCGGGCGCGGCGAGCGGCCGTCCGAGGATCGCAGGCCCGCTCGCGATCGTCGTGTGCATGGCCTCGACGAGGCCGATCACGCCGCGGGTCGCCTCGATCGCCAGTCGGCTCGCGCCGCGCAGATCGTCGACCGGGCTGCGCACGTTCTTCACCGAGGCGTCGGGCATGCCACCAGCTTCGCACGCGCCACCTCCGGATGACGCGGCGAACCGCCGATAGCCACGTTCACCGGAGCGTGCGCGCAAGGCTTGCGCGGCGCACCCGTGCTCGGACCGTCGCGACCGGATCACACCGCCATCCGGCCAGAAACCGCGCAGACGCCACCACGTCCCGGCATGGGATCGCGAGGTGATCGATCGTGACGCTCATGGCCGGTGGGGAACCCGGTGGCTCACCGCGTCGGCAAGCCGCGGAGCCGGGGAGACTGCCGATCTACCCTTCGAAGGGCCACCTGGGCGCTCATCCTGTGCGAGGCTCTCGCCATGTCGCGATCCCTGTCCGTGCTCGCTCTCGCACTCGCCACGCTGGTTGCCGCGCCGGCCCAGGGTACGCCCAGCGCGGCCGATCTCGAGACCCGGTTCGACGCCGCGATCAGTCCGGCCGAGATGAGCGACTGGATGAAGACCATGGCGGCCGAGCCCAACCACGTCAGCTCGGCGCACGACAAGCTCAACGCCGAGATGACGCTGAAGCAGTTCAAGGACTGGGGATGGGACGCGAAGATCGAGACCTTCAAGGTGCTCTACCCGACGCCGATCCAGGTCGAGCTCGATCTCGTGGGCAAGAAGGCCTTCAAGGCGACGCTGACCGAAGCGCCGATCCCCGGCGACACCACCTCCTCCCACACCAAGGACGAGCTTCCGGCCTACGTCGCCTTCCAGGGCGATGGCGATGTCACGGCGTCGCTGGTCTACGTGAACTACGGCATGCCCGACGACTACAAGGCACTCGAGCGCATGGGCGTCGCCGTCAAGGGCAAGATCGTCATCGCGCGCTACGGCAAGGGCTGGCGCGGGCTCAAGCCGAAGCTGGCGCACGACCATGGCGCGGTCGGCTGCATCATCTACTCCGATCCGCACGACGACGGCTACTCGGTCGACGACGTCTATCCGAAGGGTGCGGCGCGTCCGGCGCAGGGCTTCCAGCGTGGCTCGGTCGCCGACATGCCGCTCTATCCAGGCGATCCGTTGACCCCGGGCGTGGGCGCCACCGAGGGCGCCCGGCGCCTGACCCGCGAGGCCGCCCCGACGATCCTGAAGCTTCCGGTGCTGCCGATCTCGTACGGGGACGCCGAGCACTTCCTCTCGGCGCTCGAAGGCCGCGTCGTGCCCGCCGGCTGGCGTGGCAGCCTGGCGATGACCTACCACGTCGGTGGCACCGACGCCGTCAAGGCACACATCGTGGTCAGGTCCGACTGGTCGCTGAAGACGCTCTACAACGTCGTCGCCATGATGAAGGGCTCCGAGCTCCCCGATCAGTGGGTGCTACGCGGCAACCACCATGACGGCTGGGTGTTCGGCGCCTCCGATCCGCTCAGCGGCCACGTCGCGATGATGGCCGAGGCCAAGGCGATCGGCCAGCTGGTCAAGTCCGGCTGGAAGCCGAGGCGCACGCTGGTCTACCTCAGCTGGGACGGCGAGGAGCCGATGCTGCTCGGCTCCACCGAATGGGCCGAAACCCACGCGGCGGACCTCAAGAAGAAGGGGCTCATCTACATCAACACCGACGGGAACAGCCGCGGCTTCCTCGGCGTCGAGGGCAGCCATTCCCTGGAGAGCTATGTGGCGAAGGTCGCGACCGAGGTCGTCGATCCGCAGACCGGCGTCTCGGTGGACGCCCGCCGCCGCGCCGGTGCGATGACCGCCAGCGGATCCGGCGGGGCGAGCGAACGCGCCAAGGAGGTCGGCAAGATCGCCGCGGATCCGTCGAAGGATTACCCGCTCGAGCCGCTCGGGTCCGGCTCGGACTACTCCAGCTTCCTGCAGCACCTCGGTCTGGCATCGCTCAACGTCGGCTATGGCGGCGAGGGCCACAGCGCAGGTGTCTACCACTCCGCCTACGACACCTGGGAGCATCACTCGAGATTCGTCGATCCGGGCTTCGCCTATGCCGGCGCGCTCGCGAAGACGGCGGGGCGGCTGGTCCTGCGCATGTCGGAGGCGGATCTGCCGGTTCAGCACTACACTGACTTCGCGAACACCGTCTCGACCTATGTCGACGAGGTGAAGAAGCTGGCCGACCACAAGCGCGAGGACCAGGTCGCCCAGGCCAAGATGTTCGCCGCGAATGCGTTCAAGCTGTCGGACGATCCGACGCTCGGCAGCGGACTGCCGGCTCCGCTGAAGGTCGTGCCCTACTTCAACTTCGCGCCGATCGAGAACGCGGTCGCACGCCTGAAGGCCAC
>JBGQCL010000762.1:0-4244 GCA_041495365.1 Kofleriaceae bacterium
AACCACGGCAGCGCGTGCTCGAATTCCCCGAGGTACGCGTGGCAATAGCCGAGCTGGTGGAGGCTCGCTCCGACGCTGTCCGGATCGATGCGCCGGTCACCGCTCGCCCGCTCCTGGTCGGCGACCGCACGCTCGTACCACGGCAGCGCGTCCGCGAAGCGTCCGAGCTTGGCGAGCGCCGTCCCGATGATGTGCACCTCGTGGCCACCGCCGATCACCGCTGACCAGTCGGTGACCGCGAGCGGGTACGCCAGCACCGCTTCGCGCGGATCGAGGTCCGCGGGACGCTCGGCCAGCGCCCGCGCCGCGGCGAGCAAGCCCTGAAACAGCGAGCGGCGCACCGGCGCGTCCAGCGGTCCGCGCGCGCGGACGAACCGCGCGATCAGCAGGTGGACCTCGAGGGTGTCGCGGTCGCCGCCGGCGAGCTTGCGATCGCGAACGCACTCGATCGCGGCTGCGACCCGGGTCGTGCTCCACCCGCCGCGCTGCAGTACCGGGTCGACCAGCCGGACCGGGACGCGGGGCGTGGCGAACGCGCTCGCCAGCTGCAGCACGCTGCGCGCGTCGTCCGACAGCAGCGCCCACGCCGACTCGAAGCTCGACGCCGTCTCGCCGGCGAGCTCGGTCGAGACCCGGTCGACCGTCCCGCCCCGCCGCAGCCGCTCGTGGACGGCCGCCGCGCTGGCACACAGCTCGATGGTGAGCCCAGCCGCCCTCGCCACGATCGGTTCGACCAGGCGTGCCGCTGCTGCGTCATCGCCGAGGATGGCGGCCGCGAGCTGGCGGGCCGCGCGATCGGGCAGCGGCCCGAGCTCGACCGCGCCCCACGACCTCGCCCAGCTCGCCGAGGTCGAGGTCGCGATCAGGTGCCAGTCGAGCCCGTCGTAGGGCAGCCAGTCGCGGAGCGTGCGCTCGTCGGCGACCGCATCGTAGATCAGCAGCACGCGTCCCGCGGTGCCCAGCTCGCGCAGTGCGCGGCGGCAGCGATCCTCGGTCGAATCGTCGGGATACAGCGGCTTGCCCGCGTCGCGCAGCAGCTTCGCGAGCTCGGTCGGCGGCGGCTGGTCGAGCGGCACGAAGAACATCCCGCCGGGGTAGGCCGCCGCGTGCCGGTACGCGTATTCTCGAGCGAGCCGGGTCTTCCCCAGTCCGGGCGCGCCGTGCAGGACGACCGCTCGCCGCGCCTGCAGCGCTTCCTCGATCGCGCGGAGCTCGGCGTCCCGCCCGGTGAACGCGGGCTCGCCCTCCGCGCTTCGCACCGTGCTGCGCCAGACCCCCGGTGCTCCGACCGGCTCGCGCGGCGCGCCGGTCGCATCGCGCGCCGCGCCGCGCCGTCCCGACGAGCGCGATCCTGCCGTGGCGTCGATCCGCCCCGATCTCCCCGCCAGGAAGACCGGGGCTACCGAGGGCCCGCGGCGAGGACCAGCTGATCCGGGTCAACCCCGTCGCGGACCTTGAGCTGCGGCCGCGCCGCGTCGTCCAGGCCGTCGAGCTGGATCGCCGCCCGACCCTGCCGGTACGCCGCGGCGACCGACTCCCGCTCGCCGAGACCGCCATAGAACCCGATCGCGAACGCCTGCGCCGCGTCGTCGCCGGTCGCGCCGCTCATCCCCACGACGCAGTCGACGCCGGTGAGCAGCTCCTCGGCCTGCTGCTCGCTGTAGCACGCGCTGAGCACGACCAGCTTGACCGAGGAACCCGCCGCGGCGATCGCGTCGCGGACGGCCGTGGACGAGACCACGCGCGGACTCCCGTCGGAGCTCTGGAAGTACAGTCCCCGCGCCGGCTCGCTCGCGCGCTCGCCGTGACCCTTGAAATGCAGCACGGTCGGCCGCAGCCGCCGAAGCTCGCGCAGCAGATCGAGCGGCTCCGCGGCCCACCGGGTCACGAACGCGAATCGATCGCGGTGGCCGCTGCGCTCCAGCTCGACCTGGATCGCGCGTGCCTCGCGGTCGAGCGCGAGCCGGTCCATTCCGGCGGGGTTGGCCGCCAGGAACAGGATCACCTGCCGCTGACTCGCGCCGGGCAGCGGCTCGCTCGCGCGCTCGCCGGGGCTCCGGTACGCGGGCTCCGGGTCCACGACCGGCCGCGCGTCGATCCGTGCCAGCGAAGTGGCCATGCGCGGCTTCATGACTCCCTCACCCAGGGAGAGAAGGTTCGCATCCGGACACGCAGTCGCCACTCATCAGGCGACCGGACCCAGCCAGATCCGACACGTCTCGTTGCGATCATCGAACAGCACCCGCTTCGTTGTGTTTCGGTCATTGACCGCGCTCCAGGTCCTTGCGTTGCCAACGCCCGACTCGACGGGCCACAAGCGGCACCACGCGGAAATCTCCGGCAACTACCCAGCCCACGGCCGGGGTGTGGAGCAGCGCGACAAGCGGGGGGGAGATCACCAGGAGTCGAGGAGAAACCATGCCGGCGATGATAGCCATTGCCGTGCCACGACCAAGCGCGCAGGAATCCGAGGGGATCGCGATCGCCGACCGGGTTCGGCGAGGCGAAGGTCTGACATCGCTATCACATCCCGCGACAGCTTCTTGCCACCTGGACTGTCCCGGCGACGGCGTCCACTTCTACACCCGGACCAAGGCCGTCAGGTCGCGCTGGCCGGATCCGCGCCACCGCGGCGTCGACCTCGGCTTCCCGCAGAACCGCTGAGGGCGGGCGGCTCACATCGGTCGCGCGCAGCGAAACCCGTGGATGTAGTTCCGCATCGACGGGAAACCGTTGGAGCGATCGCCGCCGCGCAGGTTGTCCTTGTCGTAGACAAACGCCCCGCCGCGCATCGCGCGGGCGACCAGATCACCGCCGGTGGGCATGGTGAGGTTGACGCAATCCATGCAGCTCGCGCTGTACGTCCCGGACCAGTCGAGCAACCACTGGTACAGGTTGCCGGCGAGGTCGACGTGGTGCCACCGGCCCTCGCCCTTGGAGAAGGCTCCCACCGGCACGATATCGGTGACCGTGCAGCCGACCATTCCGTCCCCGGTACAGTTGGTGCCGCCACCAGGGCAGTAGCTCGAGTACGACGAGTCGATCGTCAGTGCGCCCGGCGGCGATGACCATGGGTACGCGCGCTGCTCGTCCCCGCCCTGCGCCGCGTAGTCCCACTCGGCCTCGGTCGGGAGGTAGCCGCCGTCCCAGATGCAGAACGCCATCGCCTCGTACCAGGTGATGCAGTTGATCGGCCGGTGCTCGTCGGCGGCGGTGACCGGCACGTCGGTGAAGGTCTGATCCACGGAGCACTTGACGTTCGCGATCAGATCCGCGGTCGTCGCCTCCAGGCTCGTGTTCCAGCTCGTGCTCCATCCGCTGGCCGGCTTCTGCGGGTGTGCTCCGGCATCCTCGGCCGGCGGGTGGACCTGGGTTCCCATCCCGGCGGTAACGAACGCGCGGAACCGGGCGACGGTCACGTCGTACTTGTCGAGCTGAAAGCTGCTGATCGTGGCCGGATAGTTCGTCCCTCCCGAGAGCGGTGGGTTACCGGCGACATCGTGGTCGCGGAAGAACGTCCCGCCCGGCACGACGAGGCTCGTGCAGCAGCTGTCGGCGGCGCCGCCGCACCGCGCCTGCAGGCCGTCGCAGCTCGGAGGCGGAGGCGGCGGCGCCGCGGGTCCGGAGTCGACGTCGGGCCCCGGAGTGATGCCCGTGTCATCGCCGACACCGCCCGCATCCCCCGGCTGATAGAACGTCAGGTCGGAGAGCCGGCAAGCCGCGAGCACGGCCAGCGCGGTCGCATGCCATCGCCGCATCACAGCCTCCCCGCCACGGCGATGCCGGCCCAGCCCGGCGCCAGCTCGGGCACCAGCGTGACGCGCCTCGGCGACTCCGTGGCCGGGGCGCCGGTGAGCCACAGCGCGCCGGCCCCGATCGCCGCGGCGGCCGCGACCCCGAACGCGATGTTCGCCTCCAGCGCCTGGCGGTGACCGGTGCGGACCAGCGCGTTGGCGGCGTCGGCCCGCTGACAGGCCGGGCCGTCGGGGCACAGCGCGAGCGCGTCGCTCTGCTTGCCCTTCGCCGCCCCGCCGAGCACCACGCCGAGCACCGCGGCGCTCGCACCGACCACCGCGACCCCCACGCCGATCCTGCGCCGCGTGGTGAAGATCGACGGCGAGGGCACGTCGCGATCGCCCTGCGGCAGAGCCAGCGGCGACGGCGCCTCCGGCGGCGACGGCGTCCCTTGCGGTGACGGCGCGACGGCCGGCTCGCGCGGCGCCACCACCGGCTCGCGCGGCGCC
>JBGQCL010000763.1:0-4238 GCA_041495365.1 Kofleriaceae bacterium
GGATTGCCTCGATGTGCTGCCGCACGAGTTGCTCGATCTGCGCCGTCAGTTCGTGGTTTGTCGTCATTCGCTCCACGTCGCACGCGTGGATCAGCCCAGCAACACCAGGCCTGAACGGTTACTCGCCATGGCACCGATGTCCTGGCCAGTTATCTGAGGCGCGTGCCATCTCTCGCCTTGTATCTCGCAGCAAGAACGGCTTAGGAACAGGCGGCGGAACACCGGCGGAACAGGTTCAGGAGCCGAGACCTGGACGTCGGGCCATGCCAGCCGTCACCCCGCAACGTGGCGCCAAGTAGCGGTCCAGCTTCCCCCAAAAGCGGTCACCCATGTCCGGATCCGCGCACCGCCAGATCGTCGCGACGGTACCAATCACAGAACGAAAAAGGATCAACGCACTCCGCGGGGCATCTCCGGCGACCGTATTCTCGACGAGAAACCAGCCTCGCCGAGGTTGGGTTTCCAGTACAAACCGAGGGCATCTTTCAATGGAATCCACCCCCTTCTACCCCCCCTTGTTTCGGCGCAGTCCGGACCCGACGAGACCAAGTCCACGGCCATTCCAGTGCGCCCGATGGGTGCGCGAGGCCGAGATGCCTCGCTTGACCGCAGCCTGGCCAGGACGTGTCAGGCAGTCAGAGTCACCAGTCGCGCAAGCCGGCATGCCATACGAATCGCGACGTTACATATCCGGCACATCAAGCGGCCTGGGCGCTGATCGCAGTGGTAGCGAGGACGTTCGCCGCTCTTGTGCCCTCGGTGGATCAAGGACTTGCGCGTGTTCCGAGTCACTTCTCCTCGCGGGCGTCGATAGCCATCATAGGCGGAACAAAACCCGTGTTCCGCCTATGTCGCAGGATCGCAGAGAGACCTTGAGCGACGTGAACGAACATCAAGCTGGCAAACAAGGACGGCTCTCTCGCCTCGTCCTTACCGCCGCGCTACGCTGCAGCGATACTGGAGAGGGCGCCGGTTCTTCCATGACAAATCATGGACTTATGAAATAGTCCTGAAATCGGCATGGCAGTTGACCAATCGGGGCTTATCGAGGGAAGTGACGACCTGCGGAGGTATGATCAGCGATGTCGATCCTAGCTAGACCACCTTGCTGCAATCCAGCGCGAGCTTACTGCCGCTGAAATTGCTGCGATGCGCAAATACTTCAACGGGTTGTCGCCCATCAGTCGCGACAAGTGGCTCGCCACGGTACAGACCCTGTCCGTCGACGACGCGGTCGCGATCCTCCGCAGCGAGCTTGAGCTCGCCGCGGAGCGCGAGCTCGCCGATGCCGGCCCGGGCGCGACGCCCACTCCTGCCGTGGCGCCCTCTGCTTTCGACCATGGTGCGGTCCCCTCCGGCGGGGAGGCCGATCTGCACGTGCACCTGTTCGCCGTTGCACACCTGGTCGCGATCCAGGACGCGCTTCCACCCGATGAGCGTGCTGCAGCGAGCGCGATGGCCACCGCACTGGCGCCAGCCGAGCGCTCCGCATGGTTCGCGAAGCTGCTGGCGCTGTCGGTAGCGGATGGCGTTGCCGTTCTCCGAGACGCGCTTGGCAAGCGCGCGGCGCCCTCCACTCCGGAACAGCAGCAGTCACCAGGGATCGCGGACTTATAAAATTGTTCCGGAAATCGACATGCCAGTTGGTCAATCCGCCTTTCTGGAGGGGAGATATATATAGGAGGTATGGTCTTCGATGTCGGATCTAGCGTACAATGCAAACGGCGAGCCATTCGAGCTGCCCCAGTCCATGGCGGGGTGGCGCGTACGTAAGCTCAAGTCCAAGGGAGCACCGGAGGTCGTCTATGGGCGCAACGGCCTTCCGTTGTTCCTACCCTTGGAAGCCGACATCGAGGACCTGCGCCGCGAGGCGCGCGAAGTCGGGCGTTACCAGCTCGATCCGGTCGATGAGCGCAAGCGCGCGATCCTCAACGCCGAGGCGAGCCATGTCTGTGTTCCTTCCGTGGATCTCACACCGGATCCAGCGGCAGCGCCACACGCGACGGTGGTCCAGCTGGAGCTGCTCTCGCGGCTGATCAACGCGCTGCTTGAATCCCAGAAGCAGCACGCCGAGCTTGCCCGGATGTACGTCTCGCAGTTTCCGGTCATCGTGGATGCGCTGTGCAGCGTGATCCGGGCTGCCGGGGGCGCCGGACTGCCCCAACGCGCGACGCTCATCGTGCCGACGACGGCAGCTGCGACGCATCCAGAGGGCGCGCGCGAGTTGGATGGCGACGACGGCGGCGAGAAGGACGAGCGCGGCGAGACCACGCCCATGGCGACGGTGGAGTTCAAGGACAGCTGGCCGAAGGTCCTGCAGAGCCTCCTGGATCACGTCGGACCGAGCCTTGGACGGCTGGTGTCCGGACTCTCGGGGCTCGGCGGTGATTCTGGTGCTCGGGTCAACGAGCTGGCGGTCCAATTGCCCGAGCCGTCACTGGTGAGAGGCGTTGAGGAGCTCGGCGCGCCGCGCGGCGACGCGATCGCGGGCGCGAAGGACGCAGCGGCCGGCGCGGTCTCAGCAACTGGCCGAGTGGCCGTGCAGTCGCGTGGAGCGAACGCTCAGGCTTCGGAGCCGGGTGCTCAGGATCGAGACCAGACGGCGATGCCCGATGCAGACCAGACGTCGGGGAAAGGGAGAGACGGATGGCAGGGGTTGATCTCCGCGCCGGAGGCGAACGACGTGGCGGCACACGTTCGCGCTCGGCCGGACAGATCGGGCCCTGGTATCGCGTGCCCGGAAGGCGCAGCCGGCGATCGCGGCGGCGTGCCGCGCTCGGACGGCGCGGTGATCGCAATGCCGGAGATCCCGCCGACTGCGCCGGTACGCGTCTCGCTCGTCACATCGCTCACCGCCGAAGGTCCGGGCTCGGATCGGAGCGCTGCGACGAGCTCCGCCCATGGACCGCAGGGCGTGAGCTCTGGTCCCGGAATCTCTCGACCCAACCGATCAACGTTAGATGCGGAGCCGGTGGTGAGCGGGACGGAGTCCCTCCTCGCGCAAGCTCTGTTTGCGAAGCCGACCATCGCGCCGACGTCACCGGACTCGCCGGTGCAAGCACGCGCTGTCCGTGTCGGCGATGTGCTCGCGCCCGCGGAACTCGCCACGATTCGCGACCGGGCCGCAGCTTCCTCGCCAGCTCGTCGCGACCAGCGCGTTGCCCCGACGCCTACGTCGCCGGCAACCGACGCCGATGTCGGTACCGCGCGACGAGCTCAGACGGCGGCAGCATCGATGGCGGGTGAGATCGCACAGACGGCCTCCGACCGCCACCTGTCCACCGACAGCGCCCCGGCGAACGCGAACGCGAACGCGAACGCGGGTCGGGAGCTGTCCAGCGGTGAGCCGTCGCGCGCCTTGCCAAGCATCGCCACGGCGCCTCCAGTCATGGTTCAGCCCGGCGCCGGGCCACCCGTGCCCCAGGAGGAAACTCGTGCGGCGACCTCGGATCCGGATCCGAGGCACAGAGCTCGCGGTGAGCCCGATGCCGACGAAAAGCTGACAGGCTCGGCATCCGCGATCCGAAATGGCGAGCCATCGAGGGCCCCTGTGCTACAGCCGATGAGCTCGGTCGCAACGCCGGTCTCCGGTCCATCCCCACCTCCCGGCTCGACTGTCCAATATGAGGTTTGGCCTCAAGCGACACAGACTCGCGATCTACTTCAAGCATTCATCGCCGCATTTCGTTCGTTGCTTGCCGATCGCACGCCGGTCTACCTGTCGCCGCCGATGGACACGGTGTCGGTGCCCAGGTGTCTGGAGAACTAGCCATGCGCAACGAGGACAGCGACGGTACGGGGGATGCTGACCACGCGATCGGCGGAGTGCCACGGCTGGCGGTGGTCAAGCCCGACGGCGTTCCGGCCGATGCCGCGCCGCCACAGCCCATCAGCATCGATGGTGACACGTACATCGACGACCGCGCGCTCGCGAAACTCCTCGGCTGCAGTCGGGTCACGCTGCAGCAGGCGAGAGCGCGGGGCAAGGGGATTCCATATGTGAAAATCGGCCGCCTGGTCCGGTACTCGACGAGAACCGTCCGGGAGTGGCTGGCAACCCAGACGCGAGGGTCGCTACCGCCGGGAGCGTCCGGAGCGAACGAATCGAAGGAGGTCGATGGGCGGAGCCGCCGTTGACGGAACACGGGGCGGACCGGCCGGGGCTTGGAACGCGCTGGATGACGGCTTCAGACAGCCTTGAGATGACGTCGCCGGCCCGCGCGGCGAGGCTCGCGCCC
>JBGQCL010000764.1:0-4218 GCA_041495365.1 Kofleriaceae bacterium
CAAGGACATCGAGCGCTACGCGTCGCGGCTGATCGACCAGTACAAGGCGGAGCGCGAGTCGCACGAGCGGCCGCTGTCCGAGGCGAGGAACCGCGTCGACAACTGCAAGAAGGTCGACAACATGAGTTACTGAGGCGGGCCGTTCGGTCGAGCGCACTGGATTGCTACGGTTCGTCGGCGTTCAGCAAGTCGTCGGCTTCTGCGAGCACGCTGTCGATGTCACGTCCCACGCCCTTGGCGATCTCCTGTTCGCCACGTGCGAGCGCCCGGAGGATCTGTCGCTCGTACTCTCCCCGTTCATACTCCCGGATACTCAGCAGGACCGCAGCTGCCCGGCCCCGCTGGGTCACGATCAGGGGCCTGCGAGCTCTCTGCACGCGCCGGAGCACCTGCGCGGCGTCGTGTCGCAGCTCGGATGCGGAGATTGGTCTGGGAATACGTGCCATGTCCGCTGGGACGTGGGCCGCGCGAGGAAGGAGCCTGCCGCGCGCTACCGCCGCGCGAGGCGCGGACCGGGCTGCGCGGCTTCGGCGGGGCTCTGCGCCTGCTCGCGGTGCAGCTGCTGGGCCTTGAGCACGACGTGCGAGGTCATGTTGACGATCTCCTCGACGGTGGCGTCGTTCTGCATGGCGGCGACCGGCTTGGCGAGGCCGAGCAGGATCGGGCCGACGGCGGACGCGCCGCCCATCGCGCGGGCGATCTGGTAGGCGGCGTTGCCGGCGGCGAGCGAGCTGAACACCAGGGTGTTGGCCGGCGTGGTGAGGCGCGAGAAGCCGTAGTGCTGCTGGCGGCGAACCGGGTCGAGGGCGATCTCGGGCTGCATCTCGCCGTCGATCTCGAGGTCGGGGCGGCGGTCGCGGACGAGGTCGAGCGCGCGGTGGATGCGGGTGACGTCCGGGTGGCGGACGGAGCCGAAGTTGGAGTACGAGATCATCGCGACGTTCGGCGTGACGCCGAAGCCCTGGACGGCGTCGGCCATCTGCACGGTGATGTCGGCGAGGGTGTCGGCGTCGGGGTCGATGTTGAACACGGTGTCGCCGAAGAACTTGACCGAGTTCTGCTGGACGATCATGTACATGCCGACGGCGACCTTGGCGCCCGGCGACAGGCCGAAGATCTCGAGCGGGGGACGGACGGTCTCGGGGTAGTTGAGCCGGAGCCCGGTGACCATGCCGTCGGCGTCGCCGCGATCGACCATGATCGCGGCGTAGTAGTCGGAGTTGGTGATCAGCGCCTGGGCGGCGAACTCGGTGAGGCCCTTGCGCTGGCGGAGCTCGTAGAGCCGCTCGATGTAGCGCTGGGGCGGGGCGGTGCGCGGATCGACGATCTCGACGTGCGACATCAGGTCGAGCGACATCTCGCTGCACAGCTTCTCGATCTCGGCGGAGCGGCCGAGCAGGATTGGGCGCGCGGTGCCGGCCTCGACGATCTGCTGGACGGCGCGCAGCAGGCGGGCGTTGGCGGCGTGCGGGAACACGATGCGCCGCGGATCGCGCTGGGCCTCCTTGGTGATCGTGCGCATGATCGAGTAGGCGGCGTTGGAGCCCTTGGAGACCAGGCGCTCGCGGTACTCGTTGACGTCGAAGGTGATGCGCGCGACGCCGGACTCCATGGCGGCCCTGGCGACGGCGGGCGCGACCCACCACAGGACGCGCGGGTCGAACGGCTTGGGGATGAAGTAGTCCGGGCCCATCTTGAGCGACTTGCCGCCGTAGGCCATGGTGACCGAGTCGGGGACCGGCTCGCGGGTGAGATCGGCGAGCGCGCGGGCGGCGGCGAGCTTCATGGCCTCGGACACGCCGGTGGCGCGGCAGTCGAGCGCGCCGCGGAAGATGTAGGGGAAGCCCAGGACGTTGTTGACCTGGTTGGGGAAGTCGGAGCGGCCGGTCGCGACCAGCGCGTCGGGGCGCGCCGTGATCGCGTCGGGGTACGAGATCTCGGGGTCGGGGTTGGCGAGCGCAAAGACGATCGGGCGGTCGGCCATCGTCCGCAGCATGTCGGGGGTGACGACGTTGGCGATCGACACGCCCATGAACATGTCGGTGCCGCGCATCGCGTCGGCCAGGGTGCGTCGGCCGTCGTCGGGGACCGCCCAGCGCGCCTTCTGGCGGGTCAGGTCCTTGCGGCCGCGGTGGACGACGCCCTTGGAGTCGACGAGGATGACGTTCTCGGGCTTCATGCCGAGGCTGCAGAAGAACTCGACGCAGGCGATCGCGGCGACGCCGGCGCCCGACACGACGAGCTTGATCGCCTCGAGCTTCTTGTTGGCGAGGATGGCGGCGTTGAGCAGACCGGCGCCCGAGATGATCGCGGTGCCGTGCTGGTCGTCGTGGAACACCGGGATCCGCATGCGCTGGCGCAGCTTCTCCTCGATCTCGAAGCACGCCGGCGCGGCGATGTCCTCGAGGTTGATCCCCCCGAACGTCGGCTCGAGCGCGGCGACGATGTCGCAGAACTTGTCGACGTCCTTCTCGTTGACCTCGAGGTCGAACACGTCGATGTCGGCGAACTTCTTGAACAGGCAGGCCTTGCCCTCCATCACCGGCTTGCCGGCGTGCGGGCCGATGTCGCCGAGGCCGAGCACGGCGGTGCCGTTGGAGATCACGGCGACCAGGTTGGCGCGCGCGGTGTATTCCCACGAGCGCTCCTGGTCGCGTGCGATCTCCAGGCATGGCTCCGCGACGCCGGGGGTATAGGCGAGGGAGAGGTCGAGCTGACTGACCAGCGGCTTGGTCGGCACGACCTCGAGCTTTCCTCGGCGTCCACGGCTGTGATATTCGAGCGCGTCTTCCTTTCGCCCCATGCAGGGCACGGTAGACCTGTCGCGGACGGCTGGCAAATCACACGAGGCCGGTCTCGAAAAATCCGGGGGTCATCCGGGAATCAGGGGTACCGGGATTGGTGGGCAATCACACTGCCTCTCGCGCGCCCTGCGACAGGTCGACGTGGGAGCGCAGTGGGCTGTCACGCGGATCGCTCGGCGCGATGGTCGCCCGGCGCACGCTGTGTCGGAACTCCGACAGCGCGTGCCGCGGTGGCGCGCGTTGCTGCGGGTGCCGCAGCGCCGGCCGGCGCCGGCGGCCCGGTAACCTGGCCCTCCGACACTTGTTTCCCGCGACCGCGCGGAGTAGAACGCTCAGCACGCACCCGTAGCTCAGCTGGATAGAGCGTTGGCCTCCGGAGCCAAAGGTCACAGGTTCGAATCTTGTCGGGTGCACGCAGAGATCCGTGCCAAAAACGCTGGGAGAGATCGCGATCGAGGCCGGCCTCATCAACAAGGCCGGCGCCGCGAAGGCGGGCCGGCTGGCCGACGAGCGCAAGCTGCCGCTCGTGGTCGTGCTGGTGCGCGAGCTCGGGGTCGACGAGGTGGCGCTGGTCGGGGCGCTGCGCAAGCAGACCCGCGTGCCGCTGATCGATCCGGGGAGCCTGGAGATCGATCCCGAGGCGCTTCGCCACGTTCCGCGCGACATGTGCGCCCGGCTGCGGGTGTTGCCGATGTCGGTGACGCGCGACGGCAGCGGCAAGGTCATGCGGATCGCGATGGCCGATCCGACCGACACCGCCGCGGTCGCCGAGATCGAGCAGCTGACGCATTGCGACGTCGAGGTCACCGCGCTGCCGCTGTCGGCGATCGACGAGCTGATCGACAAGGGCTATCGCCAGGTCAACACGGCGGTGGTGAGCCGCGCGGGCAACCCGGGAGCGGCGGTGGTCACATCGCGTGGCCGGCCGCCGGAGACCGAATCGGAGATCTCGGTGACGGCGCAGATCCCCGTGGCGTCGCTGTACGCGATGGCGCCCGACGACCTGGAGACCCGGCTGACCGCGCTGGTCAACGCGCTCGTCGCCAAGGGCCTCGTGACCGAGGCGGAGCTGGCCGAGGCGCTGCGCAAGCTGAAGGCGTGACGGCGCCGCCTGGAAGGCCGGGCCCTGGAAGGCGTGCCGCCGGCGTTTGCCATGGGCATGGCTCGACGCCGTGCGCTAGTATTCGTGCCGGTCGTCCGTCCCGCCCACGACCATGCCCGCACATGACATGACTGCGACGATCCACTGCGCCGGATGTCAACACGCGTACATCGCGACCGCGCTGTTCTGCCCGAACTGCGGCCGGCCGCGGGTCCGCGAGGCGCCGGCCGATCCGCTGCTCGGCAAGCTGCTCGGCGAGCGGTTCCTGGTCCAGGACCTGATCGGACAGGGCGGATCCGGCACGATCTACCG
>JBGQCL010000765.1:0-4216 GCA_041495365.1 Kofleriaceae bacterium
CATCATCTCCTCGATCGCGGACGGCAGCAGCGCCGGGTCGCCGCGCAGCCGCTCGACCAGCTCCGGGCGATCGAGCAGGAGGTCGAGGCCGTGGCACAGCACGCTCCGCGTGGTGTCGGCGCCGGCGTTGAACAGCAGCATGAAGAACGCCTCGAACTCGCCGTCGGTCAGCCGGTGGCCGTCGATCTCCGCGGCCAGCAGCTCGCTCACCAGGTCGTCGGCCGGCCGGGCGCGGCGCAGCCGGCCGAGCTCGGCGCCGTACCCGCGCAGCTCGCCGGCCGCCGCCATCGCGTCGCGCAGCGCCGCGGCGGGGTCGGCGACCTCGCTCGCCAGCATCCGCGCGCTCAGCGCGTACAGCGCGACGCGATCCGAGACCGGCACGCCGAGGATCTCGCAGATCACGAACAGCGGCATCTCGCCCGCGACCTCGACCGCGAAGTCGCAGCGGCCGGCGCCGCGCACGCGCTCGACGATCACCCGGGCGTACTGCGCGACCCGGAGCTCGAGGTCGGCGACCCGCCGGGGGTTGAGCGCCCCGGACACCAGCGCGCGCAGCTTGGTGTGCTCCGGCGGGTCGCGGTGCATCAGGCCCTGGCGCAGCTTGTCGAGGAACTCCGGCGGCGGATCGTGGAGCAGCGCGCCGCCGCGCCACGACGAGAACACCGCCGGGTTGCGCAGCACGGCCTGGACGTCGTGATACCGCGTGACCGCCCAGAACCCCTTGCCCTGCCCGCCGGGCTGCCAGGCGACCGGCGCCTCGGCGCGCAGCCGCGCGAACACGTCGTGCGGGATGCCGTGCGTGTAGGTGTCGGGATCGGCCAGATCGACGGAGACCATGCCTGAGGGCAGCGTAGCTTGACAACCCGCAGATGACTCGATCCGATCGGCTCGAACATCGGGGTATGCTGAGCCAGGAGATCCGGGAGTCCGTGCTCTCGGGGGACGTCTCATGAAGCCATCGGTCGGCCTGCTCGGTGTCGCGACGTACCTCCCGCCCCAGGCGCGCGGCAACGACTGGTGGCCGCGTGCGACGGCGGAGCGCTGGCTGGCGACGCGTGGCGCCCCGCCCCGGCCGGCCCCCGGCGAGCTGACCCCGGCGATGGAGCTCGTGCTGGCGGCGATGGCGGAGCAGGCGGTCGATCCGTTCCAGGGGGTCGTCGAGCGCCGCGTGATGCCGGACGACATGGCCGCGGTCGACATGGAGGCCGACGCGGCCGAGCGCGCGATCGCCCGGTCCGGAGTCGACCGCCGCGAGATCGACGTCCTGCTGACCCACACCGCGGTGCCGGAGTACCTGCTGAGCAACACGGCGTGCGTGCTGCATCACCGGCTCGAGCTCGCCGCGAGCTGCTTCGCGATGCAGGCCGAGGCGTCGGGCCACTCGTTCCTGATGCAGCTGACCGTCGCCGAGCAGATGATCGCGACCGGCCGCGCGCGCCATGCCCTGCTCGTGCAGTCGTCCGCCGCGTCGCGGTTGCTCGACCCCGAGGACCCGCAATCGCCGCTGTTCGGCGATGGCGCCGCCGCGGTCGTGGTCGGACCGGCCGCCGCCGGCGGCGTGCTCGCGACCGTGCACCGGACCGACGGGGCGCACCCGCGCGCGCTGGTCGCGACCGTGCGCGACGGCCGGTGGTACGACCCCGGCCGGGTCGTGCTCCACCGCGGTGACCTCGCGGCCGCGTTCCGGGTGTTCCTGGAGACCGCCGACCGCGCGATCGAGGTGGTCGGCGCGGCGCTGCGCGAGGCGAGGGTCGAGCCGGGCGAGGTCGACTTCTTCGCGGTCCACCAGGGCACGCCGTGGCTGCGCCGCGTCACCCAGGACGCGATCGGCCTGCACCGCGCGCGCAGCGTCGATACGTTCGCGACCACCGGCTATCTGTTCGGCGCGAGCATCCCGCTCGTGCTAGAGACCGCCCAGCGCCAGGGTATGCTGACTCGTAACCACCTCGTCGTGATGCATGGCGGCGGCATCGGCGCGACGTACGGCGCCGCCGTCGTGCGCTGGGGAGATCCGGTGGCATGAGGGAGGTCGCAAGCAAGGTCTTCCACATCTTCTTCCGCCCGCTCGCCGCCAAGGGGGTCGCGCTGGACAGCATGGTCGAGGGCACGTCGGTGTCGCTCGCGACCCTGCAGCGGCGCAACGGGAGGATCGACTGGTCGGATCTGTGCGCGATCCACCGCAACCTGCGCCCGCACTTCACCGACGAGGAGCTCCTCGAGGTCGGCCGCTCGTACTTCCGGTCGCGCGGCCTGCGGTTCGCGTTCGTGATCGGCCGCGCGCTGCTGTCCCCGATGGGGTTCTACCGGTTCATCAACCAGCCGCGCGCCGGCGCCGGCAACCAGATGTTCACCTGCGTGGTCCCGCAGCACCGCGAGATCTCCGAGTCCAAGTGCGAGGTCGAGCTGACCCTGCCCGAGGGGTACGAGGTGTGCTGGGACTTCTTCCTGATCTCGAAGGGCAACTTCGAGGAGATGCCGCGCCTGCTCGGCTACCCGGCGTCCCAGGTCGAGCTCGAGCGCATCCCGCACGGCGGCCGCTACCACATCACGATCCGCCAGCGGACCCGGCTGGTCACCCGGATCCTGCGCACGTTGACCTGGCCGTTCACCGTCCGCGCGGCGGCCCGCGAGCTGCGCGACGCCCACGAGACCCTGGTCGAGCGCTACCACGAGATCGAGGACGCCAAGGCCCAGCTCGACCGCCAGGCGACCCAGCTGCGCACCGCGCACACGGTCAACGACCTGGTGCAGCGCCACCTCGACCTCGGGCGCACGCTCGACACGGTCGCCCGTGCGCTGGTCGAGCAGGCCGGCTTCGCGTGGGCCGAGATCCGGCTGAACCCGACCGACCCGGAGGCCACCGCGGCCGCGCGCGCCGTGCGGTTCGGCGGCGGCGACAGCGATCACGAGCCGCCGCTGGCCCGCGCGCTCGAGGTCCAGGGCCAGCGGATCGGCGAGCTCGAGGTCGCGCCCCGGACCGGGGCAAACCGCGCGGAGCGCGAGGAGCTGCTCGCGTTCATCGCGCCGACCCTGGCGATGGCGCTGCAGAACGCGCTGAGCTACCAGGAGCTCGCCGACTACCGGTCGAACCTCGAACGGCTGGTCGACCAGCGCACCGGCGAGCTGCGCCAGGCCCGCGACCAGCTCGCCGGCACCGTGGTCGAGCTGCGCGAGGCCCAGGGCGCGCGCGAGCGGTTCTTCGGCAACGTCACCCACGAGATCCGCACGCCGCTGTCGCTGATCCTGCTCGCCGCCGCCGACATCGAGCGCCGCGCCGGCCACCTGCTGGACGAGCGCGCCCGCAAGAACCTCGGGGCGGTGACCGACGGGGCGCACAAGCTGGTGCGACTGGTCGACGAGCTGCTGCTGCTCGCGGCCGGCCAGGAGGACAAGCTGCGCACCAACCCGGAGCGCACCGATCTGGGGGCGCTGCTCGGCGCGGTGGTCGCGGCCTGGCAGCCCGCCGCCGAGGCCGCCGGCCTGACCCTGACCGGGCCGGCGATCGGGTCGCTGGTCGCCAGCGTCGACCCGGTCGCGATCGAGCGCGTCGCGTCCAACCTGGTCTCGAACGCGGTCAAGTACACGCCGCGCGGCGGATCGATCGAGGTCGAGCTCGCCGACGAGCCCGACGGCCTTCGGTTCTCCGTGCTCGACACCGGGATCGGGATGAGCGAGGATCTGCAGAGCCGGCTGTTCGGGCGGTTCGAGCGCGACCAGCCCGGCCGCCACCGCGCCGCCGGGACCGGGCTGGGCCTGTCGGTCGCCAAGCAGCTGGTCGAGGCCCATGGCGGCACGATCAGCGCGCGGCCGCGCCAGGCCGGCAGCGGCAGCGAGCTGCGCGTCGTGCTGCCGCCCGGGGCCGTGATCCGCGACGGCGAGCCGCGCCCGGTCACGGTCGCCCGGCTCGGACTCGCCCCGGCGCCGCCTGCCGGCGAGCCGCCGGTGACGCTGTTCAAGCCGAGCGGGGTATCGGCGGGCACGATCCTGCTCGCCGAGGACGACGTCCGGCTCGCCGAGGTGGTCGGCCGCGGGCTCGGCGACGAGTACACCGTCGTGATCGCGCATGACGGCGCGACCGCGCTGGGCCTGGTGCACCAGCACCAGCCCCAGATGCTGATCACCGACGTCGACATGCCCGGGATCAACGGCATCGAGCTGTCGCGGCAGTTTCGCGAGCTGACCGGCGACAAGCTCGCGCCGATCATCGTGCTGTCGG
>JBGQCL010000766.1:0-4186 GCA_041495365.1 Kofleriaceae bacterium
CGATCGTCGAGTGCGGCTCCTCGTGCGCCGCGACCGCCGCGGTCGGCGCCGTGCACCTGCGTGTCGCGCTGCCCGGAGACGTGCCGCAGCAGGTCGCGATTCACGCCTTGCTCG
Source organism: Kofleriaceae bacterium (assembly GCA_041495365.1). Taxonomy (GTDB): domain Bacteria; phylum Myxococcota_A; class Polyangia; order Haliangiales; family Haliangiaceae; genus JABFXX01. The sequence continues at coordinate 115 of JBGQCL010000766.1, forward strand.
ATCACGCCCACGTAGCCGACCCGGTATCCGCGGTGACCACCGCCCTCGTCGACGGTCACACCGAGGCCACCGTTGCGATCCCGGTGCCCGCTGGACCCCCGGACGGCACGGTCTGGACGCTGCAAGCGCAGCTCGGTGCGTCGATCGCGTCGATCGATGTCACGCTGCGCAGACCGTCGATCTCTGCATCCACGTCCTGCGCCAATCCGTGCAGGTTGACCGCAGGTGCGACGCTGGGCCTCAAGGTCGTCGCTCCGTTCGACATCCACGATCGACAGGCGAGCTATACCACCGCACTCGATGGCGTACCGCAGGTTGCGCAGGGCACGCTCGAGCTCCTGACCGTCGACAACGACGGCAAGACGATCACGGGAACGATAGCCCTGGTCGCGCCGGCTCGACCGGGCACCTGGACGATCGACGCCAGCGTCAGCGGCTATCGCGCACAGACCATCGCGATCAACGTCGTTCCATAATAGCGCTGCAGATCGTCTGATCAATCACTTCCGAGTATCGAAAGGTAACATGCAAGTCTCAATCGATGATGGTAGCGAGCGCCAGAAGCTCGCCAACACCTTGACGTTCACCGGAGTCCTGGGGATCACGGCGATCAGCGGCCTGGCGATCTGGTTCAGCGAGAAGCACGGAGAGGCTGCGGAGCACGTCATGGGCGCCGTGCTGCCGCTGTTTGGGAGCTGGGTCGCGACCGTGCTCGCGTACTACTTCGCACGAGAGAACCTGAAGGCCGCCACGAGCAGCATGTCGGCGCTCGTCACGTCACAGCGCAAGGTCGGTCTCGACAAGATCCAGGTCGCGGACAAGATGATCGAGCGCAGCCGCTTCGTGACGCTGTCCGATCGATTCGGGTCGATCGAGAAAACGCTGTTGAAGGAGATCACGTCGTACTTGAAGGACCGCGCGGTGCGCCGGGCGCCGGTGCTCGATGGCAACGGTGCCATCGTCTACATGGTGCATCTGAGCACGATAGACCAGTATATCCGGGATGCCGTGGCGACGGGCAAGGCCCTCGACGTTCTCACGTTTGGTGACGTACTGGGGGTGCCCGCGCTGAAGGGGGTGCTCCAGCGCTCGTTCGAGCTCGTTGGCGAGGCGGCGACGCTGCAGGATGCCAAGGACAAGATGCAGGGCAATCCGAACTGCGAGGACGTGTTCGTGACGAAGACCGGCGCTGCCGGCGAGCCGGTGATCGGATGGATCACCGATAACGCGATCCTGAGCGCAGAGGCATGAACGATGCCGGCTGATCCGCGACCCGCGGCTATCCCACCTCGGCCTTGCGGAACACCCGCGCCGCGGGCTGCGCCACCACCTTCGCCACGCACGCCCGCAGCTCCTGCGCGCTGATCGGCTTCTGGAGCTGCGGGTTGCCCGAGGCCTCGAGCCGGGCCTGGGTCTGCGCGGTGACCGCATCCACCGCGACGCCGGCGATCTCGCTCGCCGATCTGCGCGGGGCAAGCTACGACCACAGCCGCTCCATGCGACCCAGAACCCACGTCCGGATTCGAGAAACACTCGGCAAGCGCATCCGCCACTTGGAGCACAAACGAGGTAGCCGGTCGAGCCGCCGGCCCGCCCCGACTCCCGCCATGTTCCCGCCCGGATGCGCATGGTAGCCAGCACGAGCCTCGCGAGCTCGCTCGGAGGCGATCGAGTTGTGGTCTATGGTACCAATGCTGCGGAGCGGGCCGTCAGCGCGAGCGCTGCGAAGGCGCTTCTCGGGAAGTGGCACAAGCTCACGCTCGCAATCGAGGAGCGCGCCAACGTCCGAGAGGTGCGAACGAAGTCGTGGGGCTACGCGATGGCGATTGTGAACATCCCCAAGCCTGGCGACGTGCCGTACTGCATGAGCGCGTTCCTGATCGCCGTGCCGGGCGCAAACGGCGCGTGGTCGGTGGTCGCGGTGAACTACGGCGCGCTGTAGGCGCTCCCGGGGTATGTCGCCGCCGGAGTCGCGCGCGGCCGAGTCGCTCTAGGGTCGTCACGCTGGCGGCGCGGCGCGACGTCACTCCCGCATGAACACCCCGTCCCGCTCGTCCGGGTCAGCCGGCCGAGCGCTCGCCAGCTCGCCGCTCAGCGGGTGGGTCCCGCCGCAATCGGTGGCGCCGGGGGCATCGACCCGCCGAGGGCCGGTGCCTCGCGGAGGAGGCGCGAGATCCGCGATACAGGACTACAGCCGCGCTGTACGCTCGCAGAGCATGCGCCGAGCACCACCTGCCAGCTTCGGTTGACGACCCCGGCGTGCGTGGCGATATTGTGTTGCAGGAGGATGCATGGGGATCTGCACGGACAGCGCAACGACCTACCTGCGGCGGCTTGGGTATAATGCGGTCCGGCATCCGCGTGAGGGCATCCAGCCACTCGATTTGATCGGAAAGCAAGATGGCGAGATCAAATATCTCGGCGGTCTCGATCAGCTGATCACAAATGCACCCGGTCCGCTGCCCACGATCACGCGGGACCAAGTCGCGGCCGACATCCAGGGCCAGACGTCGAGCAAGCTCGACCTCGCGATCGGCCTCACGGTGCTGCAGTCGGTGCTCGCGTCACTCGGCGGCAACGTCGGGGTCAAGGCCGGCTACAAGAGCACAAGGACGATCCAGTTCGTGTTCTCGAAGGTGCTGACCGATTCGGTGCGGCCGCTCGATGTCGGCCGCTACCTAAAGGCTGGCGTCGTTGACGAGGACAACCTGATCCTGCAGCAATACGTGCTCGGCAATGGCCATCTGTTCGTGCTGACGCGCACCGTGAAGACCAACAAGTTCACGGTCCAGGCCGAGAGCGCCAAGGGTGTGCCAGCCTCGCTCGACGTGCCCGCAATCCAGGGCGTCGCGAGCGGCAACCTGACGATCGACACGTCCGCCAACGCCGGTGGCACGGTGTCATATGAAGGCGCGAAGAACCTCGTGTTCGGCTTCGAGTGCTTCGAGGTCGGTGTCGTTGATGGTATGCTGTCGCTGACCTCGGCGAAGTCGGGCGCGGTCGCGCTGTCGGACGATGCGCCGCATGCGGTGGCATCGTCGTTGCTGAGCGACGGCGCGCTTGTGGACCTGCGCTAGTGTCCGGCCCACCCGAATCCGAGCTACTGCGCGCTCTCGCCATCCCAGATCTGAAGGCACGGCTGCGTGCGCTGCTCGCGCTGTTGCCGCGCCTCACCGGCGAGCGCCGACGGCGTGCCGAGCTGGCGGTACGCGATACGCGCGCGCTACTGCGAGCGGGCGCAGCGCGCAAGGCACCGGCGCGCAAGGCACCCGCGCGCAAGGTGCCCGTCGAGAAAAGCGCTGCCAGGAAGCCGCCCGGCGGCAAACGCGGCGCCATGCTGCCAACGCCAACCAAGAAAGGCGGCAAGCAAGCGGTAGCTAGGCCGGAGCCCAGGAAGCCAAGGCCGAAACTAGGCCGCGGCGCGCCGCCCCGCGGGGTACCGGCAATGCCGGCGCTCCCCGCAACGCCGGCCCAACACGGGGGCTGGCGGCGCGCCCGTCGCGTCCCGGACGGCGCCGAAATCCTCCTCGGCGAGCCCGACGGCGCGGAGCCCGACGAGGAGGCAATGGATGCGGGCGAGCGCGGGACGCAGGTCAGCACCCGGCCTGCATCTGCGGAGCGCGACCTGGAATCGGCGACTACGCGAGCCGGGAGCCCCGCCGTCAGCAATGGCTTCAGCGACCCCGCAAACCCGGCGCAGCCGCTGCCGCTGCAACGCTCGCTGGCGTGCAACCAAGCGTACTACTTCTGGCTCGAGATCGGTGCTCCGGTCCTCGGCAGTGCGATGGACAACGTCGTGCTTCCGGTGGGCCTGCTGCCGGCCGACGTCGAGCTTGAGGTGCTGCTGTTCGCCGCGCCCGGTGGCTTCGCCGTCCCCGGCGACGCCGGCCGGATTCGGGTGACCGCGGGCAGTGTCGGTGTGACCCAGACAGTGTCACGGCCTGCGGTGTCGTCCGCGCTGCTCGCGCGCCGGCTGTTCTTCGCCGTCACCTCGCCCAGGCAGCCCGGCGAATACCACCTGACCTGCCATCTCCACTACCAGGGCGCACTGGTCCAGTCACACGACATCCAG
>JBGQCL010000767.1:0-4168 GCA_041495365.1 Kofleriaceae bacterium
GTGCGAGATGAAAGATCGGCCGGTTTCCCGGCCTCAGATCCGCGACGGTCCACCGCGTGCCTCCGCCGCGCAGGAACCCGGCCTTCAGCGCGGGCAGCAGGCCCGCGTGCACCAGCGACGACTTGCCACAACCCGACTCGCCGGCGATCACGACCAGCCGCTCGCGCTCCAGGCGCTCGGTGAGCCCGTCGATCTGCTCGTCGCGGCCGAAGAAGATCGGCGCCTCGTCTTCTTGAAAGGCCCGAAGCCCGGGGTAGGGCCCGGGGATCGGCGAGCGGTGTGACGCCGTGGTCGCCGCTCGGTGCGGCCCCTTGGCCGCCGCGTCAGCCATTGGCGATCTCCTTCAAGAACTCCCGGAGCTCTTCGGGCTCACGGCCATCGCGTGCTCTGGCGAGTGGCCAGGTTCCCGCGCCCAGGAAGTCCGGCTTGTCCTCGGGCGGACCGTCATAGATCGATCAGCAGTCGCTTCGGGCTCTTCCTGAGCGCCTTGAAGTGGCTCTGAAACAGGTAGTAACGGGTCTGTGTGCGATCGCTGCCCTCGTGACCCCAGTACAGCACAGCGCCCGCCACGACGCTCAGGATGCGCTTCAGCTCGGTGCGCTTCGGTTCGTGCCAGTCCCACTGGACCTGCTCGTAGCGTCCGAAGATCTCGCCGAGCTTGCCAACCTCGCTGCGGCTCGCGTCGACGAACACGCTCGGCTTCGTTGTGGGGTCCGGTGCCGGTGCGCACGCCGCGGCCCGCACCACGCTGCAGAACGCCGGGATGCTGTCGGCGTGAACCGTGTCGCGCAGCAGGACGCGCTGGAGCTCGAGGTCCGTCACGCTTGCCAGGTCGAGTTTCGGGTCGCGCCACTGCAGGATCGCCCGGCCCTGGCTCATCGCGATCTCGAGCTGGCGGTACACGGCGCGGGGCGCCTGCCCTGGCTGATCTGCCGTCGCGCCGAGGATCTGGACGAACACCCGGGCGCTCGCGATCAGTCGACAGGCCTCGGCTTCGAACTGGGTCGGGTCCGACGCCAGCTGGCCGCGAGGGACGACCTTGAAGCCCGCCTGCTCGAGGTAGCGCAGGACCTGGAGCCGGCGATCCTCGACGTCCTTCGTGCACTCGGCGAGGAACACGGTCGGGTGCTCGCCGGGCTCGCCTGCCACCGAAGAGGGCGTATGGGGATCTCCGCGCCGCTTGAGGTGGGCGGCCAGCGCGGTGGCCAGGTCCGACACCAGCGCGAAGTACTTCTGCTTGTCCGGTTCGGCCGCGACGCTGGGAAGCCCGAGGGTGCGGGGCGCCCCGCGATCGATGCGCCAGAACGCCCTCCGGCGGTAGGGATCGAGCTCCGCGGACGCGTCGCGCGGGACCTCGGTCTTCTCGACGATGATCACGTGATCGGGGCGATCGCGCGCGACGCCGCGGATCGCCTCCCGCAGCACCGGTTCGGTCCACCAGTCGGAGACGAAGAACGCCGGAGACAGCACGAGCACCACGGCGACCGCGCTCTGGGCGCCTCGGCTCCAGTCTGCGGGCGTCTCGTTGCCCGCCCTGCGCGCCTTGGTGCGCACGTGGGGGACGCCGCTCATGCCCAGCGACTTCTGGACGCTTTCTACCAGCTCGTCGATCCAGCCCGCCTCACCGCCACCCGGGAGCGTTGCATTGTCCTCTTCGGCAAAGCAGAAGAATACATCGTGCTCGTATGCTGTGGTCATGGGTACTCTCCCGCCGTCTCACCGGAGTTCGACGTGTTGCTGCGTCATCGCCTTGAGCCGCTGGAGTTCGCTTGCGAGCTCGAGTGCCAGACGCCCGAGGCGATGGTAGTACTCGGGCTCGGCCGGTGTCGGGATCGGTACGCCGAGCGTGCGCGCGCGACCGTCGCGGCGATCTCGCACCCAGAACGGATAGCCCAGCAGGTCGCCGAGCTCGTGCGGCCTCCGGTGGCGCTCGATCGGCGTTCGCTCGACCACGAACAGGCGGCGCGTATCGCCACCGGCGAGCGCGAGGAACTCCCGATACTCGCGCCCGCACCATTCGGAGGCCAGGTATCCCTCCGACAGCACGATGAGCAGCGTGGCGGAGCTGCGCACGCGCGCGAGGATCTCCGGCGTCAGCGGTGCGTGCCCGGGCAGCTGGACATCGCGCCACACCGCGAGCGCGTCGGTGCGGCCGAGGCACTGGCCGAGCAGCACCTTGAGGGCATCGACCAGCGAGCCGACCCAGCCGTCGTGCGCGCCCGACAGGGGCTGGTCATCGACCTGAGCGTAGCTGACGAAAACATCGTTCTGCCAATCTGATGTGTACGCCATGGCTGCTTACCCCGACACGCAGGTTGAAGGACACACCCTGACTACATGGGACGTCACACCGACACGAGAGACCGATCGCGCACCACTCTTCCAGTCGCGACTCGACGCGGTGCAGCGCGGGCTCGCGCAAACTCGTGATCTGCATGAGATGGCGAGCGTCCCGGACGCGGGATCGCTGCGCCATCGGCCGTCCGGCGGGCACCGGGCCACGAGCGCGATGAGACGGTATTCCCCCCGGGACATCCGATCACTCGCATAGGCTGCTCGCGCGGTGAAATTACGACAGAAGATCCTTTGGACAGGAGCGTCTAACGATGGCGCCACGACCGCCGGGCCGCGACCTGCCGCGAATCAATGCGTCAGCGCGCCATCGAGCAGCGCGTCCGAGGGCCTCGAGGCCCTTCGCTCAGGGGCTGTCGTACGCGTAGTGCGCCGGCTCCTCCGAGGCGCCGGTCGGCAGCGCGACGTCCGCCCACAGCGCGGCGAGGTCGAGCTCGATCGCGTCGAACGGCGGGATCCGCGCGCGATCGGCCTCGCGGTAGACGGCGATCGCGGCCCAGGTCCCGTCGTGGAGCCGGTAGGCCTCGAGCGATCGCTGGCGCGGATGGACCAGCCACGCGTACGGGATGCCGGACGCGGCGTAGATCGGCATCTTCTCGGTGCGGTCCATCTTCTCGGTGGACTTCGAGAGCACCTCGCAGATCCAGTCCGGGGGGATCGTGAGGAAGGAGGCATCGGGCAGGACCGGCAGCCGATCGCGCCGCCAGCCCACGAGATCGGGGACCAGGATGTCGTCGCCGAGGTGGAGCTCGGGGCCCCGGAGGATCAGCCAGCCTCCCGGGCCGCCGCGGCCGCGATGGAACGGCGGACCGAGCTCCTCTCCGAGCGTCGTTGTCGCGGCGGTGGCAGGGATGGGAGGTCGGTCCGACAGCCGCAGCTCACCGCCGATGATCTCGGCGACCATGTGCGCGGGCGACTCGATCACGTCGCGATAGGTGGCGCGTGGCTTCCTGGCGGGATCCATTCTAAGAACCTACCCGGTGCGTCTGACAATGGATCCGTCGATCGCGTGCCGATGACGTGATCGAGGACGATCGTGGACGCATCGCATCGCATGGCCGGCCGCTGACGATGCTGCGAGTCTCCAGGGCGAGGCGCCTGCTCAGGGAGCCTGGTACGCATAGTGCGCGGGCTCTTCCGAAGCTCCGATGGGGAGCGCCGTGTACGCCCATAGCCTCGCGAGATCGATCTCGATCGTGTCGAACGGTTCGATCCGTGCGTGATCGGCATCTGTGTACACCGCGGTCCGACGCCATTGCCCGTCATGGAGCCGGAACGCCTCCAGCGTTCGCCGCCGCGGATGCACGAGCCAGGCGTACTGCACGTTCGAGGAGGCGTAGAGCGGCAGCTTTTCGGTGCGATCGGATTTCTCGGTCGATCTGGACAGCACCTCGCACACCCAGTCAGGCGGCACCGTGATGAACGCGGCATCGGGCACGAGCGGCAGCCGATCGCAACGCCAGCCGGCGAGGTCGGGCACGACGACCTCTTCACCGAGGTGGAGCTCGGGTTCCCAGAGGATCAGCCAGCCCCCGGGACCACCGCGGCCATGCATGAACGGCGGTCCGAGCTCATGGCCGATCACCGAGGCCGCCGTCGTGGCGGGCCCGCCCGGTCGACTCGACAGCCGCAGCTCTCCGCCGATGATCTCGGCGACCATGTGCTCCGGCGCGTCGAGCACGTCTTGATACGTCGCGCGTCGCTTCTTGGGGGTCTCCTCCAGGTTTAGTGGAAGCGCGATCGCCGAGATCTGGTCGTAGCAGGGCACAGGAGGGCTTCAACGCCCGTTTGGTGAGGATGCGCACATGCATCCGAA
>JBGQCL010000768.1:0-4137 GCA_041495365.1 Kofleriaceae bacterium
CACCGCCATCCCGCCCACGCCGAGGATCGGGCCGAGCTGGTCGATGCGCTCGACCGCGGAGCGCATACCGGCGAAGTCGCGGTGTTCGAGTGACTCCTGGTAGAGCTTCTGGAGCAACATTGCCCTGCGCTCGGCCACGATCGGCGGCGGTTGCGGCCGCACCCGTGGATCGGCGTGGATGGCGTCGAGCGCCGATTCGATCTCCGCGCGCGCGCGGTCGCGATCGCCGAGCGCGCGGTACAGGGTCGCGAGGTCCGAGTGGGTCTGCGCCGCGCGCTGACGGGCGCCCAGCGCCTCGTTCAACGTCAGGGCGAGCCGGAAACAGGCCTCGGCCTGCTCTGCATCGCCGCTCCGCAGCTCGCACTGCCGGCCGGCGCGCGTGAACAGAAGCCCGAGCCCGACGGCGTAACTGAAGCTCCCCTTGGTGCGACCCCACTCGCCGATCGCCGCCGCGGCGCGGAGGTCCGCAGGCCGCCGGCGCAGCGCTGCCAGCGCGAGCGCCCGGCGCGCCGTCGCGAGCTGGAGCTGCATCGCGTGGCCGCCCTCGGTGAATCGCGCGCTCGCCTGCTCGACGAGCGCCAGCGCGTCGGCCGGTCGATCCTCCACAGTTGCCAGGTGCGCGAGGCGCAACAGGATTGCTCCCTCGCCGCGCGGTACCCCGGCGCGCCGGAGCAGCGTCAGCGCCTCGTTCCACGCGTCTCGCGCTTCCCGGGTCGCGCCCGGGTCCAGCGACGCCGCGCCCTCACGGATCTCGATGTCCCACGGGAGGTCGCTCTCGACCGCGCCGCTCTCGCCCAGCCACAGGTTCCCAACGAGGCCGGAGCTGAGTGGAGCAGCAGCCAGATCACCGAGCAGGGCGAGGGCGGCCGCGGCCCCGGCGTCGTCGCATCTTGCGTGGCGCTCCGCAAGGCTCGCGTCGATGATCTCGCGGGCGCGCTGCGCGTCGCCCGCGGCGGCGTACCCTTCGGCCTGGGCACGCTCCACGAAGGCGACGGCATCAGGCCCGATCGCGGCCGCGTCCTGCCGCGCAGTCTCGCACTGACTGGTCTGCAGCTCGAGCAGCTGTCTGGCGAACGGGGTGCCGGTCCCAGCGCGGATGCTCGCCAGCGCTGGCATCCGCCCGGCGACAAATTCCAGCCAGCGGCGCGCCTCGCGCACCTCCTTCTCACCCGGCAAGCCCTGCGCGCGGGCCGCGCGCTCGCCGAAAAGCTTCGCGGCGGTGGGGCCGTTCCAGCGCAGCGCCACATCGATCGAGTCGGCGCCTCCGCCGCCAGGATAGAGGTTGAAGTGCTGCAGCTCAGCGTACCAGCCAAGGCTCGCCGCCAGAAGGGCGAGCGCGCCGTCTCCTCGCGCGACCGCCGCCGCCGCGTACGCCTCCTCCAGCGCCCGCATCGCCTCCGCGGTATCGCCGCGGTCGAGCGCCACAGCGCCGGGGGCCAGGGCCCTCCAGCGGGCGGGGATCGACGCCGCGATGGAAGCGGCACCTGCCGACCGGTAGCTGCTCTCCGTCAGCGCGAGGAGCCAAGACCAATCATTCACCATCGAAGACCTCCGAAGTTCAGCGCGGAGGAATGCACGCGCCGTTCGAGAACCACAAGGTCTCGAGTGAGCGATGGAACTCGTTGCGCGCAAATCCTCGGGAGGGTCAGCTGCAGGGAGCACGCCACATGCCACGTCGACTCGCAAGACAACCACCGATGGGGAACACACCCGCCGCGGTGCGCTGCACCCAATCCATGCTGTCGAGTGACTGGCCGACTCGCGTCCGTCGATCACAGGTTACTGATTTCCGCCGACGTTCAAGCCTGCTTCGCCTTGCCGGCAGAGCACTCCCGATCCGCGGCTTGGTCCTGCGCTGACGGTCGGCGCGTCCCAAGACCACGCACAAACTGCGGCACCTACGAAGATCACCACATGTACTGCGCATCGCCTCGCTTGAGAGCAAAGTTACAGTCCGCATGCAACGAGCTTTGGTCCGAGGCAATGATCCGGCTCCGCTGAGCCTAACGAGCTGCATGTACCTCGACAGAGACCGCAGCCGTTGTTGCGGCTTCGCCGCGACGCTGTGTCGTAACGGACTTCGCGTTGCCGACATCGCGGCCAGCCGCCGAATGCCTGTACCGACTTGGGTCATCACGGCGACAGTTAGCGGTCGCTTACTGAAGCGAAGTGCTGCAGATGCCGGTCGTCTGCTCGGGGTCGGCGTGGGCCGGCGCAAGCGCTTCGCTTTCGTCTGGTGATCCGATCTATCGAGTCTATCGAGCGGAATGACAAGCTTGTGCTTGAAGATTGCTGCGGAAATGGCGTGGGGTTGCACGGTGAGTGCATATCTTGGCCGAACCGGAGTACGTGGCACACGCAGTGCATCGTGCGGGACGAGAGGCATGCTGGCGCTTTGACACGTGTGCTGACAGCACCATCGTAGGACAACCATGCTCGAGAAATGATGTGCGAGCTGAACTCGCGGTCGGCGTGCTCGCCGCGGAAATCCGTTGGGACGCGAACGCTGACAACTGCGATTCAAGACCCGTGCATACTAAGAAAGAATGGCGATCTATGCAGGAAACGGAGAAAGCGCAGCTCTCACTCGATGAGATCCTTTGCTGCCGCCCGCTTCCGGATGAAGCATCTCAGCTTCTTGAGCGCCGATGGGCTTCGCCGTCGTGCGCTGATCGCCTCACCATTCTTGGAGCGCGCCATGATCGGAACACGATGATCCACTCAAGATCTCAGGTCAATAGCTTGGATCTGTTTCCAGGCGATCCTGGTTAGTCCACGTTGCAGCCCGAGCTGGTTCTGGCTGCGGCCATGATTGAATCACAGAAAGGTGATCCGATGAGGTCTGCTATACTGGCAATATTAGTTCTGGTGTCCGGCTGCTCCGGTGTGAAGTTTGCGGGGCAGGCGCTCAACGAGCAAGTTCCAACCCAGCTGCGCGAGCGCGCGGCGCTTCGAAAGTTCACGACCTATGAGTCCAATCTTCCCGGGCTGGTCGGGCATTTTCTCTACGTGGTCAAGGATGCTGCTGGACAATGCCCCAAGACGAACAATGACAGCTATGATGCATGTGGCGTCGGGATATCTTCATATGTGAAGCAGGGCGTCGATCTCAAACCTACGAACGATGCGGTTCTTCGCTACCAGTCCAAGGTCAATGCCGAGATCACCGGTCAGGTGGCCATCCTGGTCGCGGCCGGCAACCTCTCGGCTCAGCAGGCAATGGAGATGGTGGTGACGGACACCGTCACCCTCGCGTTGAAGGATGGTGACTTTGACCCGGTGACGGTTGACGGCGAGTTTTCGAAGCCACTTCCGGCTGGCGCGTGTGTTCGGCTGTTCATCCGGGGGGCGGCCCTCTCGACCGTGACATACAAGACGTACAGCGAGATCAAGGCCGATGCGACGACTTCAGGGAATGCGTTCAGCGCAAATGGCAAGACCTATGGCAAGGGCGAGAGTTTTTCCCTCGACTACGTGCTGGGCCTGGAATTGTACGCGGGTACGGAAAAACGCACGCTCGGGGTTGCACCCATTCGGGAGCGCGTGTTCGGAAAGACCGAGCCAATCCCGATTGATGACCGGCACTGAGGCGTGACGATAGCGGCCGGACAGCCCGCCGTGCTCGGGTTAGGGCGGTGACCTCGACCGTCGAGAAGACGAGCACGAGATCCTCGCGCTCGCGGGTGGATCTCGATCCGCGTCGATGGATCTGGACTAGGTTGCCGTCGAAGTTGCGCTCGACGTCAGTCGTGAACTCTATGCGAATGGTGCGCGTGGAGTCGTGTCGGGCCTCGCGCTCCATGACCTTGCTGAGGCCATCGCGCCCTCAGCAGCTGGTGCTGGCTGACCGGCAGCCGGCGCAGCGCGGCCAGCAGCGTCTCGTGCTGCTGGCTGGCGACCGCGACCGCCTCGGGCAGCGGCGCCGGATCGGGCACGCTCTCGGCGCGCTCCAGATCGTCGAACGCCGGCCGGCGGCTCGCGAGATGGCTCAGGTGTCGCCGTCGTCGGCGCCGACACGCTGCCGCTGATCCTGCAGCAGACCCCGGCCGACCGGCTCGCCGCCGCGTCCGAGCTCGGCGGATCGCGCGTCCACGGCGCGCAGGACGCGGCGCTGCTCCAGGCCGCCGCCGCGGCCGG
>JBGQCL010000769.1:0-4108 GCA_041495365.1 Kofleriaceae bacterium
CGCCTGCTGCGCCGCGACTACGACATCACGGTGGCGCTGTGCGGGCAGGAGGCGATCGATCACATCGCGCGGGGGGCGCGGTTCGACGCGATCGTCAGCGACGTGATGATGCCGAACATGACCGGCATCGAGCTGCTCGAGCAGCTGCAGCGGATGGCGCCGGATCAGGCCCACCGGCTGATCTTCCTGTCGGGCGGTGTATTCACGGCCCAGACTCGTGAGCGTCTGGACCAGATCGGCGTGCCCCAGCTGGAGAAGCCGGTCAGTGCGCAGGAGCTGCGCGCGTGGGTCGTCCGGGTGGCCGGCGAGGCGAACTTGTCGGCGATGTAGCGCTCGATCTCGACCACCCGCGCCCGGCCACGTTACAGATCTCCTCGCGGTGCCCGGCTCGAGCTCCCTGTCCGTCCCGTGCTGCGCGGCCGCGCTGTGCTGGCTCGTGGCTGCGCATCCTGCGCTCGCCGATCGCGCGGCCGATCCGCCGCCGGGCCAGCTGGCGTTCCGGGTGTTCGACGGCGCCGACGGGCTGCGCAACCTGGTGGTGAGCAGCGTCGCGCAGGACGACGACGGCCTGCTCTGGCTCGGCACCCAGGACGGCGTGTATCGCTTCGACGGCGAGCAGTTCACGCACTTCTCGGTCGACGACAGCCTGGCGTCGAGCCTGGTTGACGTCGTCGGGACCGCGCCGGACGGCCGGGTCTGCGCCGGCGGCAACAGCGGGCTGGCGTGCTGGAACGGGGCCCGGTTCGCGCGGGCGACCGCGCTCGGGATGCCGGCGATCCCGGTCCACACGCTGGTGAGCTACGGCGGGCGGCTGTGGGTCGGCACCAGCGGCGGCGGGCTGTACGTCCAGGGCGCCGACGGCCGGTACGCGCCGGCGCCGGGCTGGCCGGGGGCGCCGACGACCGCGATCCGCGCGCTGTGGGCCGACGGCCGCGGCCTGGTGGTGGGCAACGGCGCGACCGTCGAGCTCAGCGGCGGCGGCGGCGCGTGGCATCGCATCGGCAGCGACGCCGGGCTCGGCCGCGACTCGATCGAGGGCGTGCTGCGCGATCGCGAGGGCGCGCTGTGGATCCGGACATCGGCCCACCTGTGGTACCTGCCGGTGGGCGCCGCGCGCGCGACCGACCTGCGCGTTGGCCTGCCGACCGGGTTCGACGCGATCGGCGCGCCGAACGCGATGGCGATCGGCCCGCGCGGCGACGTGCTGATCGGGACCGACGACGGCGTCACCTACCGCGAGGGCGATCGCTGGCGCACGATCGGCCGCGCGGCCGGCATGCCGGCGGCGACCACGCGCGCCTTGCTGGTCGATCGCGACGGCGATCTGTGGATCGGCTCGGCCGGGCTGTTCCAGCTCCGCGGCCGCGGCCTGATCGAGCACCACACCGTGGCGAGCGGGCTGCCCGGCGAGATCGTGTGGACCTACCGGCGCGATCGCGACGGCACGCTGCTCGCCGGCACCAACCGCTGCCTGGCGCGCGCGGCCGGTGGGCGCTGGGCCTGCGTGCCCGGCACCGACGACCGCGTCGTCCGCGCCCTGGTGTTCGCGCCCCAGGGCGGCATGTTCATCGGCGGCGCGCCGTCGGATCTGCTCTACATCGATCGCGACGGCCGCACGACCTCGCTCGGCGACCCCGATCGGCCCGATCGCTTCATCTTCGCGCTCGCGCTCGGCCCCGAGGGCGATCTGTGGATCGGGACGCGGGTCGGACTGTACCGGCTGCCCGGCGCGGTGCCCGGTCCGATCGTGCCGGTCGCGGTCCCCGGCATCGGCAGCGCGCGGTTCGGCTCGTTCGCGGTGGTCGGCGACCGGCTGTGGACGACCGCGGACCCCGGCGGCGTCGCCGTGCTCGACTACGGGGCCCCGCGCGGCGGCGAGCGCGCGACCTGGCGGGTGCTCGACCAGGCCGCGGGGCTGCGCAGCGCATCGGTGAGCTACCTGATCGCGCGCCGCGACGGCCGGCTGTGCACCGCCTACAGCGAGGCGCTCGGCGCGACCTGTTTCGGCTACGACGGCGGCCGCGCCGTCGGTGTCACCCACATCGGCGCGGCCGACGGCCTGACCTCGGCGATGGTGTACTTCCTCGGCGAGGACCGCGAGCGCCGGCTGTGGATCGGCACCGGCGACGGCGTCAACGTGCTGGGCCCGGGCGGCCCGGACCACTTCGACAAGAGCGATGGTCTGGCCGGCAACGACTCGGCGTCGCAGGCGTTCTTCCTCGATCGCGACGGCTCGCTGTGGCTGGGTTCGACCGGCGGCGGCAGCCACGTGCTCGCCCAGCACTACACCGGGGCGCCGCCCGCGCCGCGCACCGTGCTGCTCGGCGGCCGGCTCGGCGATCTGCCGATCCACGGCGCGCCGCGCGAGCCGCTCGAGGTGGCGCACGATCGCGGCGCGCTCCTGATCGAGCTCGCCGCCGGCACCCTGCTCGATCCGCGGCGCGTCGAGTACCAGGCCCGGCTGTTGCCGGTCGAGACCGAATGGGGCGCGATCCACCAGCGCGCGGCTCGCTACCCGGGCCTGCTCCCCGGCAGCTACCGCTTCGAGGTCCGCGCCCGGGTCGACGCCGGGACCTGGGGCTCGACCACCGCGCTCGCGTTCGCCGTGCTGCCGGCGTGGTGGCAGACCCGGTGGTTCCTCGCGCTGATCGTGGGCGTCGGGCTCGGCGCGGTCGGTGGCATGTTCACCCTGCGCCAGCGCAGCGTGCTGCGCCGCCGCACCCGCCAGCTCCACGCCGAGATCGACGCCAGCTTTCGCGCCGTGATCGATCTGATGCCGGACCTGATCACGCTGCAGCGCGATCGCAAGGTGATCTACCTCAACCGCGCGGTCCGCCGCCTGCTCGGGATCGGCGAGGACGATCGCGGGACGGAGCACGCGCTGATCGAGCGGGTCCACCCCGACGATCGCGCGAAGGTGATCGAGCTGTTTCGCAGGGTCGGCGAGCTCGAGCTCGGCGTGGTGTCGGACCTGGTCGAGATCCAGCTCCGCAGCGGCGACGGCAGCTGGCGGACCTGCGAGGTCTCGGGGATCCGGGTCGATCTCGGCGGCGAGGTCACCGTGGTGTCGAGCGGTCGCGACGTGACCGACCGCCAGCGGATGCGCGCCAAGCTCCTGATGTCGGATCGCATGGCGAGCCTGGGCACGCTGGCGGCGGGGATCGCGCACGAGATCAACAACCCGCTCGCCTACGTGATCGGCAACCTCGAGTCGATGGCCGAGATCCTCGGCGGCCCCGAGCGCCCGGCCGGCGCAGGCGACCGCACCGAGCTCGGCGCCCAGGTGCGCGACGCCCGCGACGGCGCCGAGCGGGTGCGCAAGATCGTCCATGGTCTGCGCTCGTTCAGCCGGTCCGAGGCCGAGCACCGTGTCCCGCTCGCGCTGCCCGACGTGCTGGAGGCCGCGATCCGGCTGACCGGCAACGAGGTCCGCCACCGGGCCGAGCTCGTGCGCGAGCTCGGTCCGGTGCCGCTGGTCGTCGCCGACGACGGCCGCCTGACCCAGGTGTTCATCAACCTCCTGGTCAATGCCGCGCATGCGATCCCGGCGGGCCGGTCGCTCGACCACCGCATCACGGTGCGGACCCGGACCGACGACCACGGCCGCGCCGTGATCGAGGTCGAGGACACCGGCATCGGGATCCCCGCCGACCTCCAGCTGCGCGTGTTCGACCCGTTCTTCACCACCAAGGGCGTCGGCGAGGGCACCGGCCTGGGCCTCTCGATCTGCCACGGCATCGTCAGCGGCCTCGGCGGCCAGATCTCGATCGAGCGCAGCGAGACGCGGGGTGGGGACCCCGACGGCGTTGCCGGCGGCACCGTCGTCCGCGTCGTGCTGCCGCCCGCCCCCGATCAGCCGGCCATGCGCCCGCCGACCACCGCGTTCGCCGAGGCCGAGCCCACCGCGCGCCGCCGCAAGCGCGTCATGCTGGTCGACGACGAGCCGCAGGTCGCCCACTCGATCGAGCGCCTGCTGCGCCGCGACTACGACATCACGGTGGCGCTGTGCGGGCAGGAGGCGATCGATCACATCGCGCGGGGGGCGCGGTTCGACGCGATCGTCAGCGACGTGATGATGCCGAACATGACCGGCATCGAGCTGCTCGAG
>JBGQCL010000770.1:0-4101 GCA_041495365.1 Kofleriaceae bacterium
CGACCGGGACTTCTTGCGCGAGGAGGTGCTGACCCTGCGCGTTGCGGACGAACTGGACCGCGCCGCCACGCCAGCCAGCGGTCGGCGTGTACATGCCGGGGTATCCGTAGATCTCGTCGACCGACCATCCGGTGGGAACATTGGGATCGGCGCGGTCCTCGAAGTCCCCGTTGACGATCAGGTTCGTCAGGCCGTGCGCGTCGGCGATGTTCGCGACGACCGGCGCGGGCGCCGCACCGTCGCTCGGGGGCGTCTGGTCCGGGGGGGCCGCATCGGGAACCGGCGACGCATCGGGAACCGGCGACGCATCGGGAGCCGGCGGTACGCCGCCGTCCGGTACATCCAGCGCCGACCGTTGTACCGCGACCGATCCTGCCCCGCGGCTGCTACAGGCAACACACGCGAGCGCAACGACCGAGAGCCGGATCGCTTGCGTCGTTCGACCGCTCGTCCGCCCGGGGCGAGGTTCGCCCACCCGGCTGCTACTGCGGGTCGTGATCGAGTCATCGCAGACTGGCATAATGTGGCATGTCCGAGTTTCTTGGATACCGTGACTACGGCGCAAGTCTCTTGACGGAATTCTCGTTCGAAGTCAATAAGTCAATAGGGGTGAGATCGCGATTGTGTGACTGCAGCCTCTGGCGGTTGTAGAACGTCAATGCACTCGATGAGTCACGCTCCGATGCATCCACCTCGTACAGCGGGCGTCGCGCTCGTGTTCAAAGGCGAGCGACGACTAGACGCTCTCGGCCACAGCGTTGTCCCAGCAGTCGCCTTTGCGGCTCATGCTGCAGGCGAGGCCGTACCCTCACGCCGTGATCGGGACGCGGCGAACGAACCGGACGAGTATCGCGGCCAGCCCGACCACCCGGCCGATCAGCAGGCCCAGGCGGCGCCGACGATGCCGTAGGCCGGGACCAGCAGCAGCTGTGCGCCGGCCAGGGCGGCGAACCACACCAGCATGATCTTCAGGTTCGTGCGCTCCGCATCCTCGCAGATGCCCTGGATCGTCACCAGCCCAAGCGCGAGCGCGACCAGCGCGAACACGATGGCCGCGCTCGCTCCATCGCCGTGCGCCACCGCCATGCCGACCAGCATCGCAAGTGGTACGACCGCGACACGGACGGTGAGAAACCGCGAGACCTCCGCGCCGGCCCGCGCCCGATCGCGCGCGACGAGCCGGGTGAGGTGCGTCCCGATACCGAAGTCGCTCGCGGCGTAACACACGCGCGCGACCGCGACCGCGACCGCAAGCGCGAACTCACCGAGCGCCGCCGCGCCGAGTCCGCGGCCGACCACCACGGACAGCCGGAGGTTGGGCAGCAGCGCTCCCGCCATAGGCCAACGCGAGCAGCAGCATGCACCCTCCCGGATCGGCCGGTCGGTGCGAATTTTCAGGGGACCTTCACGCCCGATCGCCGCTCGGCCCGGATTCGCCGGCATCGTGTCGCAGCGCGCCTGGCACGCTCGCGACGTCCTCCGACTCGCTCGGACTGCCCGCCGCTTTGACCGAAGCGCCCACCTGACGACGTTCGAGTGCGACGCCGCCGATCCCGAGCAGTACCCAGAACACGATCGATATCTGCGGCGACTCGAACACGACGTTGAACGCCGAGAACAACAGGAACGCGATCATCGCCGCGCACACGGTGACCAGCAGTAACTGCGCACGAGCACCGGTCTCGCGCGCGAGCCGCCGCACGTCGCGCACGAGGACAACCGGCATCGCGAGGAACACGAGGAGGCCGGCAATTCCGATCCGATACGTCAGATCGAGAAAGGAGTTGTGCGACCCGGTCAGCGGATTGTTCCAGGTGAACAAGAAGTCCCAGGTCGCAAAGCCATGCCCCCATGGACGGTCGCGAACGCCGTCGAACACCTCGTACCAGCTCAGCAACCGCCAGTCGATGTTGGCGTCGCTCAGGTCGCTCGAATGCGCAATGCGATTCACGGTCTCGTCGATGTACGAGCTGCCGAAGACCCACACGAACACGGCGAGCCCGAGTGCAGCGACGGCGAGTAGCTTGAGCAGGCCCTTGAGTGCCTCGGTCGAGCCGCCCAGCAGGCCAGCGGTCGCGAGCAGCGCGATGGCGAGCGAGATGAAGCCGGAGCGCTGCTGCGTCAGGACGAGCTCGACGGCCGCCAGTGCGAGTATGCCGACGCGCGGCGCGTCGATCCGGCGCTCGACGATCACGGGCACCGCGATCACGAGGGCGGCCAGCAGTGCATAGAGTGTGAACTCGCCTGGAAGCCAGCGAATGCTCCCGGTCGTCGTGGTCTCGAAGTCTCCATCGGCGAACATCGGCGCACCGCTCTGCATCTGCAAGAATCCGATGACGACCGCGATCGCCGCCGCCATCGCGAACACCTGAAGCAAGCGCCACAACGATTCGTCGGGCGGCGCCGCGGCCCGAATGATGAAGTAGAAGCCGGCGTAGACGAAGAACGAGAACGCTTTGGGGCCGACGCCGTCCATCGGACCGAGCCCCGTGTATGCGGCCCACGCGACTCCGACGAGCACGAAGGCGAGCACGAGCTTGCTGAACAGATCCCACTTCGTTCGGGTCAGCGCGCCGAGGCTCGCCACGAGGCCGACGAGCAACACGGCGTCCGTCGTGAACAACGGCGCGCCGTCGAGGATGCGAAGCTTCGCGTAGTACTGGCCAAAGCATGCGAGCACGAACAGGTGCACGACGAGGAGTCGGATGCTGAAACTCCGGGTCATCGCGACCGGGTCTGCAAGGTCGAAAGGAATGCCGATGCGCGCCGGCAGGCGAAGAAGTTGTAACCGGTCGAGGTCTTGCGCTTCAGCGCCGAAGCTTCGCGCGCGGAGTTGATCGGCGAGGTCGCGCCGCGTTCGTCGACGAAGAACACGAGGAGGCCGAGCTCGTCGAGCACGAAGCGGGTGACGCCCGACTCGGGGTCGTGCCCGTGGTCCTCGTAGTAGAGCAGCACGTCGCGTTCCAGCAGCCGCGCCGCGCCGCGCAGTGCTTCGATCTCCTTGCCCTCGACATCGAGCTTGAGGACGACACGAGCGCCGACGCGGTCGGCGAGGTCGTCGAGCGTGATCGTCGTGACGGTGCCCGCCAGCGCGCTCGTCGCATTCGCATGCTCGAGCATCTGCGCACCGGAGTGACCGTGCTGCATGTCGACGACCAGCTGCTGCCCCGAGCGATCCGACACCGCGTGATGGATGCACTCGAAGCGGTTCGCGTTGAGCTCGCAGTTGGCACCCAGGATCGCGTACGTCGTCGGCGACGCTTCGACCGCAAGCACGCGACGGCGGCCGAACTCGGGGCCGGACAGCAGGATGCTCCAGTAGCCGAAGTTCGCGCCGCAGTCGATCGCGTCGAACTCGATGTCTGCGAACGCGCGGAGCATGCGCGCGAGGTCGGGCTCGTATTCGTAGTCGGAGGCGATCAGGCGCGACCAGTACGGGTCGTCGAGGAACACGCGCATCACGGAGTCTTCACCGATACGGATGACGCACTCGTAACCACGGCCCCGCGCAAACCTCGCGAGCAGGTTACACACGCGCCAGTGCAGGCGGTGTTTGATCGGCGACAGCATCCACCCCGTCGCTCCGATCGCACGGATCATCAGGGCGGGGGCGAGCGAGCTCGGCTGGCTCGCCATCGGCCTCGTGCGCACTACGCTCGCTCCATTGGGGACCGGAACCTGTACCAGATTTCCGCAGTTGCGTCCACCTCGCTCCGGGCCACGGCCTCGTTCAGGATGCTCGCGCCGTGCACCGGTGGTGGGAGCGCCATCAAGCACACGATGGGGGGGCGGCGATCGCTCGCGTTGCGCCTCATGCTGCAACCCCTGATCGGCCGGTCGGTCCGAATTTCAAGGGGGATGCTCGGACCCGACCATCGAACCGCCGCGCCTACATGCTGGACGCGTCGCGCAACCGTCGCGCTGGTCCCGTCAGGGCATCGTGAGGCCGTACGTGAACGTGCCGGCGTCCCAGATCGGAATCAGAAATCCGAGCTCGAGCAAGAACACGCGTTCGCGGGTTGGGACCTCGATGGAGACCTGGCGGATCCCCGCGCTGACGGTCTCGCTGACCCCGAGTCGAGCGCCGGCCAGCGCGTATCG
>JBGQCL010000771.1:0-4077 GCA_041495365.1 Kofleriaceae bacterium
CGATCGTCCGCCACCGGCGCCGCGGCCCGGCGAGCCCGAGCCGACCGGTTCGACGCCGGCTCGCGAGCCGACCGCGCGCCCCGCCGAGCGGCTTGCCAACAACGACGCCGTCGTCGAGCAGCTCGCCCACGGCATGGTCGAGTCCGAGCCCACACCGCGCTCGACGAGTAGTGCGCACGATGAGATCACGCCGAACACCGAGGAGCGAGATAGCAACGAGGTCGTTGCCACCGGACCGCACACTGCGGAACCGCCGACCGTGCAGGGCTTCCGCGCCCAGGGCCGGCCGTTGATCGCGCTCGATCAAGCCGGCAACGTAACCATTCTGCGCCCGCAGGGTCGACGACGCCAAGGAGTCGCTGTCCACGTCGGCTTCGACGGTCAGCGCGCGCGCATGTGGATCCAGGAGATGGAGCGCGGCGAGGTCATCGAATTCACGGTCAGCCGCGAGTTCCTCGAGCGCTTGCGAGAGACGGCGCAGCCTGAGCACGGGGTCGTGCGTGACCGCACCCGACCGTGGCGCGTCGACGTGGACTATCCGGATCAGTATGCAATCCCACCTGCATTGCTAGACGCCCTCGAGGCGGCTATTGTCCCTGGGTCTGGCAGGCGTCATACCGATCCGAGTACCCTGGACCGCCCATGATGCGCGAGCAGGAGAACTTGCGACGCCGCGACGCCGCAACCCCGCCGCCGACGTACGGCCGCACGCTGGTCGCCACGGCGCCGGATCCACACGCACTGCTCCGCAACCTGATCGATGCATGGAGCGTGATCGCCGGCTGGGGCCGCTGGAGCGACGACGATCTGGGTGACTGGCCTCCGGCCGCCGAGATGGTCGCACAGCTGCCCGAACCGCTGCGCGCTCGCTGGCAAGAGCGGCCCGCGGAGGAGGTCGAGAGCTGGCTCGACGATCTGAATGAGCGCGGATGGGTCTGGTGGTCGTCGACCGTCGATGACGGCTTCGTGAAGATCGACTTGGACGCGGAGTCGCTACCTGCCTCGCTCTGGTCGCTGTCGCGCATCATCGAGATACTTGGCGGCAGCGTTCGTCACCAAGGCGACTGGCTCGATCTCGCCGCGGCACGACAGCGCGCGCATGCGCTGTGAGACCCGTGCTGCGCGAGGGCTTGCTGCCGGCACGCCGCGAGATGCGGTGCTTCGGATGGAGCTACGTCACGCGAGAGCGCACGGGCCGTGATCCTGCCGGTCCTGATGCGATCGCAAGATGTTTGGATCCGATAGCGGAGCAGGTGGAGTGGAGAAATGGCGGCGACTACCGGCCGCTGTTCCCCGACGATGCGGCCGAGCTACGCGGTGTCTGGCTGCCGCGTCTGCGGGCTGCCTGACCGAGGGCTTGACGGCTCCATCCTTGCTTGCAACGATCTTTGTCGAGACCCCATGAATGCTGTGCCGGCGTTCGTCGTCGTCGACCGAGTTCGCTTCCCGCTCGCAGCAGATGGCCGGGGGGTGCGGATCGCCGACGACAAGCGGTTTCCTGGGCTGAACGCGCTGTCCTACGTCGCGGGTCACCTGGTCGGGATGCGGTCCGGTGCGGAGCGCGTTGCCGAGCTCACCGAGCGCAAGAGCTTCATACGGCCGCAGGCGCTGGTCGCCTCCGTGGTGAACGACGACAACCGCAACGAGCTCGGCGACGGCGTCGCCAACTGGACGCGGCTGGCCGGTCGTCCGCCGGATCTCGAGGACGCGTACCTCGTGAGCACGCTGTTCCTCGACGACATGCTCGTCATGCCACGGCACACGCTGATCCGTCTGATCGAGCAGGTCGGTGCGCTGCATGACGCTGTGCTCGCCCACGAGCTCGAGCCCCGGACCGCGGAGGTGGGTCCGGAGGAGCTTGTGCCAGTGGGAGGCGATCTGGCACGGCACGAGTCCGACGACGATGCTGTGCAAGACGAGGCGTTGGAGGACGAAGTCGCGGAGGACGAGCACGTGGAAAGCTTTCCCGGACGAGACGCTTCGACGGACGCCGCCCGCGACGCAGCCACGCGGCAGGCGATTCCAG
This sequence comes from Kofleriaceae bacterium, assembly GCA_041495365.1. Classification (GTDB taxonomy): domain Bacteria; phylum Myxococcota_A; class Polyangia; order Haliangiales; family Haliangiaceae; genus JABFXX01. The sequence goes on from JBGQCL010000771.1 coordinate 2,027, forward strand.
CGCGGCATCGCATCGCCGCGGATGACGTCTTGCGCGACATCGAGGTCCTGGCCGGACAGGTCGACGATCTCGATGCAGCGGCGCGCCAGGGCGAGGAGCCCTACGCCGACATCGAGGCCGAGCTTCGCGGGTTCTGGCTGCCCCGGTTGCGGACCAACTGAGTCGTATAACCTGATGCCCGACGCTGCGAACGAGCACTTCTTTGCGTGCAACCTGCTCTGGTGGAGCCTGCGCGTCAGCTTCGGCGGGTCCGAGCTCCTGCAGGCTGCCGAGCTCGCGGAGCGGATCGACGAGTATGACGGTCGTCTCGAAGATCTGGGCGCATGGCTCATGGATGAGTTCGTACGAGCTGGCCCGGCCTATCTGGCCGATGGGCAGAAGAAAGGGATCTCGAGCATCGATCCCGCAGAGATCGAGCAGCGACTCACGCGCTCGCTGAAGGCACTCGAGGACCTTGCCGCCTCGGTCGCTCCCGCCGACGAATCTCGGACGTACTGCGTCTACGTCGCCGAATGCAGCTGGGTCGTGGCCATTCTGCGCGCGTTCGTCGATTTCGAGCGGGGCCTGTCCAGCGATGAGGTGTCGGCGAGGTACTCGACGATCGAGGACGAGGTCGCCGATCTGATCGGGTGGGTCGATGCCCAGCGCGACGAGATCGCGGCAGAGCGGATCCCGGCAGAGCCGCGCGGAGCGTTGCGTGAAAAGATCGAGCCTGTCATCGGCGCCGCCGTGCGAGCGTGGCGCGACGAGGTGCGTGCGTATAGCTCGCAGTACCCGCGATCGTGAACTTAAGGTACCATGTTCATGATCGATCACCTCGTGAGCACGGAGTCGAGCATCTCTGGGCTGCGGCTCGCAGGCCGCGTGCTCTCGGACGGCGAAGAGGCCGAGCTGCTTCGCCAGATCGAACACTGGTCCGATGGGTGGGAACGACCCGTGCTACGCGAGGGTTTGCTGCCATCACGCCGAGAGATGCGGTGCTTCGGATGGAGCTACGTCACGCGAGGGCGCACACTGACGAGATGCGAGCCGCTGCCGCACGAGCTCGGCGCTGCGCTGAAACGATGGCTCGAGGCCGGGGGCGTCGATGCTGCCCTGCTCGAGCAGGTGATCGTGGCCCGCTACCGCCCTGGGGCAGGGATCGGCTGGCACACGGACGCGCCGGTGTTCGGGCCCCTGGTCGTGACCCTGTCGCTCGGAGCGGACTGGCGCATGGAGTTCCGTCGCCGTACCGGAGACAAGGCCATCCGGATCACGCTACCGCGGCGATCGCTGCTCCTCCTCGAGGGCGAGGCGCGCACCCACTGGCAACACCGCATCCCTCCTGTGAAAGAAACCCGCGTGTCGCTCTCGTTCCGCACCGTGCGCTCGTGATTCCAGGCTAGTCGACCGCGTCGCGCGGCGGTGGCCAACGCCACCGGGGGCGCGCGTCGAGCCAGGGCCGGGGGCCGTACTTGCGCTGGAGCTCCTCGCCGACGGGCGACGTTGCGTCGTACTCGTCGGAGTGCTGCGGCGTCGGGTCCGGGATGGCGTTGGTCGAGAAGCCGACGTAGCCCAGGCGGGGCAGGTTGCGCGAGGCGGCGAGCGCTTCGAGGCCGGCAGCGCCGATCTTGTTGAGGCTCAGGTCGAGCCACCGGAGGTTCGCCAGGTGGGGCGAGGCGGCGAGCGCGGCGACCTCTGCGTCGCCGAGGCCGTTGCGGAGCAGGTACAACGACTGGATGCGGTCCAGGTGGGCGGACTGGAACAGCTGCGCGGCGACCGGCTTGACCCCGGTGAGGTCGAGGTGGAGCACCGGCGCGCGGCGGTACAGCTCGGGGGCGACGGTGAGGAACCGCGCGGCGTCGAGCGTGACCACGTCGGTGAACCCGCGAAGGAACTGCCAGCTGTCGACCAGCGGCCGGACGTCTGTGGCCCACCGTGCGCCGTGTGTGCGGATCAGCGTGCCCTCGCGGTTCAGGGAAGGATGACCGCCCTCGGTGTGCGCCCGGCGAGCGCGGGCCAGCTCGAGCTGAATGTCGATCAGCTCGGCGCGCTCCGGGTCGGTCGCGGCG
>JBGQCL010000772.1:0-4070 GCA_041495365.1 Kofleriaceae bacterium
AGACGCGCTGGCCGCGCTCGACGGCCACGCCGCGGCGGCGCGCGAGCGCCGGGTGCTCGCCGAGCTCGGCGCCGAGGAGCTGCGCGGCGCGCTCGCCCGGCTCGACGCGCGGATCGCCCAGGCCGAGGCCAAGGCCGGCGAGCAGGCCGCCCGGCTGGTGATCGATCTCGTCGCCGACGCCGGGTCGGGGGGCCAGCCAGCGGGCCAGGTCGAAGGCCAGATCGGAGGCCAGATCGGAGGCCAGATCGAAGGCCAGATCGACGTCGAGCTCGCGATCGGCTACGTCGTCCCCGGCGCCGCGTGGCGGCCGTACCACCGCGCCGTGCTGGTCCGCAGCGGCGAGGCGGCGACCGTCGAGTGGCAGACCACCGCGTGCGTGTGGCAGGCCACCGCCGAGGACTGGCGCGACGTCGAGCTGGTGTTCTCGCTGGAGCGCCCGTCGCTCGGCGTCGAGCCGCCCGATCTGACCGACGACGAGGTCACCGCGCGGCGGCGCCCCGATACGATCGCGGTCGAGGCCCGCGATCACGAGCTGCAGACCACCGGCCTCGGCGGCGATGCCCCGGCGGGCGCCGAGGCGCAGGTCCCCGGGATCGACGATGGCGGCCTCGGCGTTGCGCTGACCGCGGCGCGCGCCACGGTGGTCGCCGACGGCGCGCCCCACCGCGTGCCGGTCGGCGGCTTCACCTCGCCGGCGTCGATCGACCTTGTCGCGATCCCGCTGCGCTCGCCGTGGGTCCACGTCCGCGCCCGCCTGACCAGCACCGGCGCTGCGCCGCTGCTCGCCGGCCCGGTCGATCTGGTGATGTCGTCGGGCTACGTCGGGCGCACCGAGATCGGCTTCATCGCCCCGGGCGAGAAGCTCCAGATCGGGTTCGGGCCGCAGGCCGACGTCCGGATCCATCGCACCGAGACCAGCGAGCGCGACGACGCCGGCCTGCTCGGCGGCTGGAACGTCCAGACCGTCCGGGTCGCGGTCCGGCTGTCCAACCTCGGCAGCGCACCGCGCGAGATCGTCGTGACCGAGCGGGTCCCGATCTCCGAGGTCGAGCAGGTCGAGGTCAAGGCCTCGGCGCCCGACGCGTACCTGCTGGCCGCCGGCGATCAGCCGGGTGGCGAGCAGGTCGTGCAGGTCACCGCGCGGGCGATCGACGACCGCGGCCTGGTGACGTGGTCGGTCGAGCTGCCGCCGCTCGGCCGGCGCGCGGTGACGCTGGAGTACCGGATCCGGAGCCAGCGCGGCGTCGCCGGGGTATAGCCCGCGCAATGATCGACATGGCCATGCTCGCCAACCGGGTGCGCAAGAACGCGCGCCACCTCGGCAAGTGGGCGCGGCGCGACCGCGTGACCTGCTGGCGGGTCTACGATCGCGACATCCCGGAGATCCCGATCACCGTCGACACCTACGAGGGCGCCCTGGTGATCAACGACTACCGCGCGTTCGAGCGCGGCGAGACGGGGGGCAGAGGCCCCCGTGGGATCGACCCCGCGCCGGAGGGCGACGCCTGGCTCGACGCCGCGGTGGCAGCGGTGACGTCCGCGCTCCCGCCCGGCGACGTGTTCGTCAAGCGGCGCGAGCGGTTCGCGCACCGCGGCGCCGACCAGCAGTACGAGCGCCAGGCCGACCAGGGTGCCTGGCGCACCGTGCACGAGGGCGGTCACGGGTTTCGCGTCAACCTGAGCGACTACGTCGACACCGGCCTGTTCCTCGATCATCGCATCACGCGCGCGAAGGTCGCCGCCGAGCCGGCCCGCACGATGCTCAACCTGTTCGGCTACACCGGCGCGTTCTCGGTGTACGCCGGCGCCGCCGGGATGCAGACCACGACCGTCGATCTGTCCAACACCTACCTCGCCTGGGCGGCGGACAACCTCGCGCTCAACCGGTTGACCGGCGAGCTGGTGCACGCCGACGTGCGCGACTTCCTCGCCGATGCGCGGCGCGCCAACCAGCGCTGGGATCTCGTCGTCGTCGACCCGCCGACGTTCTCCAACTCCAAGCGGATGGACTACACGTGGGACGTCGAGCGCGATCACCCGGCGCTGCTGCGCGACGCGCTCGCGGTGTGCACCGGTGTGCTGTGGTTCTCGACCAACCGCCGCCGGTTCCAGCTCGCGCTGGACGATCCTTCCCTCGCGGTCACCGACCAGACCCACGACACCATCCCGCCGGACTTCCGCGACCGCAAGATCCACCACGCCTACCGCATCACGCGGCGGTGACTTCGCTCGATCAGGGTCTGCTGTGCGGGTCGGCGGGATCGGTGTGGGCGTCGCGCTCGTCGCCGTCCCACGCGCCGTCGCCGTCGCGGTCGACGCCGATCCGCTCGCCGGAGCCGGGCGGGACGCAGGTGAAGGTCACCGGGCGGAACCGGGCGAGCAGGCGCAGCGCGGCGTCGCCGACCGGCGGCACGGCGCGGCGATCGGCGCGGAACCGGCCGTTGCCGACGTAGAGGAAGCCGGCCTCGGCGCCCGCCACGGTGGACTTGGCCACCAGATCGCAGTCGCCGGCGTCGGCGCGCCGGCGGAGCAGGTCGACGCGGGCCGCCACGGCGGCGGTGCTGCCCGCGGCCAGCGTGATCTGCTGGCCGACGATCGGCGCGAAGTTGGTCGGGAACGCGAGCACGAACGCCTCGACCTGCCGGCGCTGGACCTCGCCCGCCGGCCCATCGAGGAAGCCGTCGGCGGGGTTGCCGGGGTTGAACGGAAGGTTCGCGAAGCTGATGCCGTGGTGGAACCGGAACACGGTGTCGATGTTGCCGTCGTGGAGGAAGCCGAAGCCGCGCACCTGGTCGCCCTGGAAACTGTTGTCGGTGTTGGGGAATGCGGCGTTGAACGGATTCCCGAACATCCCCAGCTTCTGATAGGCGTTGCGCAGGTGGGGTGTCTTGAACAGCTGGGTCTGGAAGTCGAAGCTGGAGAATCCCGTGGTGCCGAAGAACCCGGGCGCGGCGGTGGTCGGGTTGCCATGGGGGTCGACCACGTGGCAGCTGTTGCAGTTCAGGATGTCGCTGGGGCCGTCCGCGGACGCGATACCGCAGTTGGTGACGCCGAATAGCCGGGCGCCTTCCGCCTGATCGGGAGTGAATGAATTGTCGAGCGGCCGGTTCGGGTTCGGCGGATAGCGGACCTGGAGGATGAAGTCGGTGAATGCGTCCATGTCGGCCGCGGGGATGAACGCGTCGCGGCCGAGCAGGTCGGTGAACCCGGCCTGGAACTTGGCGAACGCGGCGCGCTCGTCGAACGCGCCGCTGTCGGGCTGGACGCTGGGCGCGTCGTTGCCGCCGGTGCGATCGCCGCGCCAGTGCATCGGCCCGCTGTTGAGCATGCCGCGCAGGCTCTGGGTCGTCATCGCCCCCTTCATCGGATGGAAGATCGGGTCGATCGGCTGCTGGATGATCGTGTTGAACAGCGTGCTCTTGAACGGGCCCGGATCCGGAGTGACGTCGTTGTCGGGGTTGCCGAGGTCCCAGGCCAGGCTGTCGAAGTCGCCGAACACGTGGCAGCTGGCGCACGCCGAGTCGCCGTGCGCCGACGAGAACGACGCGTCGTACAGGAACCGGCGGCCGGCCGTGATGCTGGGCGGCTCGGGGTTGTGCATCGCGACGTGCGCGATCTCGGCGCGGGTCCGGGTGTCGATCACCGAGATCGCGTCGTCGAACCGGGTCAGCACGAACAGCTGGCCGCGATCCTCGTCGAGGACCAGCCCGGTGGGGCCGCCGCCGGAGACGTGGATCTGGCTGGCGGTGCTGGGCACGAAGCTGTCGTTCTCGAGCTGGGCGGTGGCGAACACGCCGACCTTGTCGGAGCCGAGCGCGGCGACGTAGAGCGTGGCGCCGTTGCGGGTGACGGCCATGCCCTGAGGCAGGGCGAGCGATCGGGCGTTCTCGGGGTTGGGGACCGGGGCGCAGCAGTGGTGGAAGTCGATGTGCTTGTTGAGGTGGCGGGGCGCGACGCTGCCGCCGCCGGGGAAAGGGGACAGCACGGTGATCCGGCTGTCGTGGAGGTGGCCGCGCAGGCTGTGGCCGGCGAAGCTGCCGGGGCCCTCGAAGCGCTCGGCGTTGTTGGCG
>JBGQCL010000773.1:0-4067 GCA_041495365.1 Kofleriaceae bacterium
AGATCTGTGAGCTGCTGGGGAAGTCCCCAGTCCGGCTGTGCGCGCACGTACGCGAGGCATGCCGCGCGCGCCTCGGCCTCGGTGATCGCGAGATCCCCGAGCACGAAGCGCACCGGCTCCGTCGACGGGATCACGAGCGGCTCGTCGGACCACTCGTGCCCGTGCTCCTCATCTGGGAGGTGCAGGAAGGGAACGGAGTACGGCTCGGCGCATGGGGACATCGGGCCCGCGATGGGGCCCGAGCGCCACGGCGTCATCTCGCCGTCGTAGGAGATGCGCATGATCACATGCCCGACGCTATCGAACAGCCCGTAGCCGACGAACGTATCTCGTCGAAGCGGCCGGTGCACCTCACGGATCGGACCGCCGGCCCACGTGGCCGTGTGCTCGTAGCCCAGCCGGTATGGGCCGGCCGATCCGCACTCGGTCACCGCGGTGATCGTGGTCTCGGGCGCCGGTCGATCCGGGTCGCGCTCGTCCGACGCCGGGTCAGCGTCGGTCGACGCTGCCGAGCGAGCTATGCTGATCGCAGTGATCCCGGTGACCCGCTCACCCGATCCTTCGGGCTGTTGCGCAATCATCTCGTCGAGCACGGCGCGGGCTGCAGCGCCAGACCACGGCGCCCACACGACGCGGTACCGGGTGCGTCCGGTGTAGTCACAGTACGCCGAGCCATTGTAGACGCGGCAGTCGTACGTGACAGCCACCGCCCAGCCCGGGTGGCCCGTGCTGGAATCGTCATGGGTTGCGGTCTCGGGTTGGGCGGCGGCCTGGGCGAGCGTCTGGCTACCTTCCCCGACGACGATCTCGTCGGACGAGAAGCCCAGCAGCGGATCCGCCGCGCGGCAGTCGGGGCAGCGGCAGGCGGCGCCGATCGCGCGGCCCTCGCAGACCTGGACGGAGGCACTCGACGGCAAGGCGGATCCGGAGTCGATGTCACGTGCGGTCACTGGGCACCCCCGTACTCCGAGGTGATGACCCGCTGCCGGTCGGCCTCAGCCTCCCACGCGGCGCGCTTCTCGGCCGCGCTCACGGTGCGGCCGTGCTGGCCGAGATCATGAGCGCGCATGGCTGCGGCCGAGCGCTCGCGGCGCTGATCGCCCCATTGAAGCCGCCAGATCTCCTCTGGCACATGGCCAGCGCGCAGCACCATTGACCCGTGGGGGCCGGGCACCATCATGCTATCGCCATCGGGCCCGAATGCCCGATCGAGATCGTCGATATCGCGAGTGGTCACAATGCACCTCCGAGCTCTGCGAGCTCACGCGCGGCTGTCGCGGCGATCGCCGCAAGCCTGCTATCCTCGCTGCCCGACCAGCGGCCCACGACAGCGGCGAGCACCCGACGCCAGCGCCACAGGGCGGGGTCGTCGGACGGCATGTTACCCACGACGCCGCCACGCCAATGGCGCTGCACCACCTCGGAGATCTCGGCGCAGGTGCGACGGCGCGACGTCACGCGAGGATCCTGATCATCGCGGGGCACGCCGACCTTGGCGCACGCATGGGCGATGTCGAGCGGGAAGAGAATCATCCGCTCGGGAACGATGCCGGCCATCTCGCGCAGGGTGTTGGCCGTAGCCTTGCCGCGCGCGGCGGGCTGCAGTACGGTCTCGATCTCCGCAGCGACCTCACGTAGGGTGTCAGCTGCGTATGCGTCGGTCCGCGGCGTGGCGTCGCCGTACTTCTCTGTCTTGATCATGGTCAGAATCCTTTCGCGCCCGAGGGCGCATCGAGTAGACGCTCGGCGGGATGCCGAGCGAACAAAGGGGTCATGGGTCAGGTGCGGAAGTACCCGGCCGCGAGCGGGCGCACCGAGATCACTCGCCATCCTCGGCCGTGGGCCATGAGTTCCGCCTCGGCGATCGCTTCCAGCGCGGCGTCACGCAGGGGCGTGCGCTCGAGAATGGAGCGGCGATCGCGCGGCGCCCTGGGGTCGATGATGAGCGCGTAGTAGCGCCCGCCGTCCGTTGCGTGGCGAATCCGCACGCGGCGCCGTTCTGTCGCCGGCCGAGTCATCGCGCCGCCTCGATCGCCGCTCGCTCGATCTCGTCACAGGCGGCGCGGAAGTCGAGTTCGCTCGCCGACCCGGGGGCGCTCAGGGTGTGCAGTGTCCGCAGCAAGGCGCCGCCGATCCAGTGGTCGGGCTGGCCGCCATATGCCACCAGCTTGCCGCCGGCCCCGGGAGCGAGGGTGACCTCCCCGCGCTGGAGCAGCACGCCGTCCTCCAGCCGGATCTCCACATCCACGTCAAGCGCGCCCGGGATGTCGAGGCAGGTGGACGAGCGGGGGTTCGAAGCGGTGGCGGTGATCATGGTCATGGTTCCCTCCAGAGTTATTCGGTGGGGTCGTTATCGAACTCGGTAACACAACCGCACTGCGGATCGTCGTCGTCGTCCAAGTCGGCCCATTCGGCCGACACCACCATGGCGCGGATGCTGCTTTCACCTGCCCCGATGTGAATCCCGCCGACGATCTCGACGACGCGCCACAGCCCGCCGCCGCCGTCGACGGCGTACCCCCCCCCGACGTCGGGGAGACCGTTGCCGCGCTCGTGGATGGTCGCCTTGAGGCGTCCAGCGCGGGCGAGCTCGCGCATGCCCGCGTCGAGGTCGTGTCCGACGGCGAGGTGGCTCGCGATCCGAGCTGTCAGCGCGTCACCGGCCGCGCGGCTGCGCCACGGGATCCGCCCTACCTGGGCGTGCAGGAGGCTGATCGCGGTGGCACGCGCGTCGTGTGACAGCGTGGTGTCCGCGAGGAGATGTGCGAGGCAGGCGTCGAAATCGGCGATCGAGGTGGGGTCGGTCATGGCGGTCTCCGTGTGGTGGTGGAGGTGGTGGCTACAGGCCGTGCTTCGTGGCGACGGCCGCGATCGCAGCGAGCCGCGCGGAGCGCTGGTCGGCGGTGCGCGCGGGGAGGGCGTAGGCCGTCTCCCACTCAGTGTTGAGCGCCGCGAACGCCGCCTTCTCCTCGGCGGTACCGCGACGCGTCGTGCGCGCCATGCCGTCGATCTTGTCCTGCGCGGCGGAAAACTGGGCTTCGGTGAGGGCGGGGCTGGTGTTCGTCGTCGTCGTCATGCAAACAATATAATCCCGGTCGTGCTCACGCGCAAGTGCGGGATGACTATTTCTTGCCGGCGCTGCTAAGCGCCGGAACTATCACCGGGAGTTCCAGGCCCCACCCAGCTGATCGCGGTCAGCACCTGCCGCCGGACGTACGCCCCGAACGGCGTCGCCCCCCGCGCGGCGTCGATCGCCGCCGCCTGGGCCGGCGACAGCTTGACCGTGCGCGCCAGGGTCGTATCGCCGCGCGGGCGCTCCGTCCGCAGTGGCCCGCCGGCGTCCGGCTGGACGACCCCACGCACGATCCTGGAGATCGCCGCAGGATCGCAGCCGAACCTCCGCGCGAGCTCGGCGAGCTCGGGCGGGGGCTGCGCGGCGGCTGCCTCGCGGATCTCGCGGGCCGGCAGCAGGGCGCCGCCACGGCGCCGGCGGGCGAGCGCGCGCCGTTCCGCGCCGGGTGACGGCTTGCGGCGGCTCATGGCTGTGCCCCACAGCGACGGCAGAACGCGGTGCCGTACGGATCCACGTCCATGTCGTGGGTCGCGTCATCCTCGGCGCGCGCCGCGTTGAGCGCGATCCGGTGGCACAGCATGACCTGCGGGTGATCTCCGTTTGGATGCGACGCGACCTCGCGGCCCTGTGCGGCGGTGAGGCAATAGGACCAGTTGCCCTCGTCGTGGACCAGGAAGCTGCGGTCGTCCTGCTGGGTGGCGCCGCGGACGTGAGCGCGCAGCCAGCGGTAGCCAGAGGGCTCGCTGCACAGCACGTGAACGAGGCGAGCGGCGGGGCGAGCGGCGGGGTTGGCGCGCTCGGTTCCGCGAGTTGCAGTCAGGATGCCGTGGAAATGCATGGTCGTCATGGCTACCTCCACTCTGCGGCTGGGATCGTGAGGTGCGCGCCGGTCGGCAGGATGACGCGCCAGCTGCCGTTCTTCTGGCGGGTCACGGCCATCCACCAGATCTTGGCGCCCTTGTCGCGCGGGCCGGTGACGAGGCCGACCTTGCCG
>JBGQCL010000774.1:0-4052 GCA_041495365.1 Kofleriaceae bacterium
AGCTCGTCCTGTACTCGATCTCCGAGGAGTTCTTCACCGTGCGCGCCCAGATGGGGCTAACGATCGCGGGCTGACGCCCGCGGGGCGATCGCGGGCTGACGCGGCGGGGCCATCGCGGGCTGACGCGGCGGGGCGATCGCGGGCTGACGCCGGCGCCGCGTCCGGGCGGGCAGGGCGCTCAGTGGTTCGTCGGCCCGGACCACTCGGCGGGCAGCGGCGTGTTCATCTTGCGCAGTCCGGTGATGCGGTAGACCTTGAGCTCGTCCGCCTTGCCCTTGACCTTCACCGGCGGCAACGCGGTCGCCTCGACCCGGCCTGCGATGTAGCGGTACGTGTCCTCCGACACGATGATCTCTCCCGAGCTCGCGACGTTGACCAGCCGCGACGCCACGTTCATCGCGTCGCCGATCGCCGTGTACTGCAGCGCGCGCGTCGAGCCGATCGACCCGGTGATCACGTTCCCCGTGTTGATCCCGATCCCGATCCGGATCGCCGCCTGGTTCTCCGCGGCGCGCGTCCGGTTGAACTCCTCCAGCCCCTGCAGCATCGCCAGCGCGCACGCCACCGCCTTGAACGGCGCGTCGTCGATCGCGATCGGCGCGCCGAACAGCCCGATGATCTCGTCGCCGACGAACTTGTCGAGCGTCCCCGAGTACTTGAACAGGATGTCGACCATCACCTCGAAGTACTCGTTCAGCGTGTTCACGATCTCCTGCGGCGGCCGGCCGTCCGACATCGTCGTGAACCCGCGGATGTCCGAGAACAGCATCGTGACCTCGGTCTGCCGGCCGCCCTTCTCGATCGTCAGCTCCCCCTTGAGCACCTGCTCCACCACCGACGGCGGGATCAGCCGCGAGATCTGCGCGCGCGTCTGCGCCTCCTTCTCGATCCGCGTCGCCAGCCGCGCGTTCTGGATCGAGATCGCCGCCTGCGCCGCCATCCCGGTGCAGATCTGCAGGTCCTTCTCGGTGAACGCGTTCGACGTGAACAGCGAGTCCAGGTGCATGATCCCGAGCAGGTCGCCGGCGTGCAGCAGCGGCAACGTCATCGTCGACCGGATCCCCTGCATGATGATCGAGTGCGCCCCCGAGAACCGCGCGTCCATCGTCGCGTCCGACGACAGCACCGCCGCCCGGTTGGTCGTGACTTCAGCCATCACCGTCTTCGACAGCACGATGTTCTGGTCGCTCTTGCCGCTCCGCGTCTTCACGTAGCGCGGCACCAGCTCGCCGCGGTCGTCGACCAGCAGGATCACCCCGCGGTCGCAGCCCACCAGCTCGAACGCCTTGTCGAGGATCTTCGGCAGCAGCTTATCGAGGTCGAGCTCGCTGCCCACCGCGCGCGCCAGCTCGTGCCCGATCCGCAGCCGCTCGTAGTCGCGCCGCAGGTTCTTGTCGTCGGCGATCTGCCGCTCCGGCATGAAGTCGCCGGTGTTTGCCTGGATCCGCCCGCGGATGTGGCTCTCGGTCAGCCCGGGCGCGATCGTCACCCGCTGCAGCACGTCGTCCGTCTTCGGCTTGTCGACGAACACGATCCGCGTCGAGCCCATCGTGAACTCGTCGCCGTCGCTCAGGTAGTGGTCCGCGATCCGCTCGCCGCGCATGAACGTCCCGTTGAGCGACCGCAGGTCGCGCAGCAGGAACCGCCCATCCGCCGCGCGCTGGATCTGCGCGTGCTCCTTCGAGATGATCCGGTCGAGGATCTGGATCGTGTTGTCCGGGTGCCGGCCGATGGTGTTGAAGGCAGCGAGCTCGAACTCCTGCCGCTCGTCCCCGGAGATCACGATCAGCTTGGCCATCGCAGACTCGAAGTACCGCTCCTCCGATGGTAGACCGTCCCGGATCGGCGAGTAAAGCAGCGATCGCCACCAACTCCTTGCCCTGACACGGAAAACGCCGCATCTACTCGTCCTCCCGGCCCGTCCTCTGGCCCCGCCCTCGGCCGATCAGTCTTGCACCGGGACCCTTGTGCTCGCGGCCCAGCTGTGGCATCCCTACGTTCCTTCGAGCCACCCGGCTCGGGGCCCTGCGAATGTGGCGGAATTGGTAGACGCGCTGGTTTCAGGTACCAGTGGGTAACACCGTGCCGGTTCGAGTCCGGCCATTCGCACCAATCATCACGAGCAGTTGGGGGACGGGATCTCCACCCGGAAGGGGTGGAGAGGGCTTCCGGAAACTCTTCGAGCCAGAAAAGTTTCCGGAGCTCATCGCTGCGCCCCCTCCAGCATCCGCCACCCGGCGCGCCGTCCCGCGGCCCCGGCGCGCGCACCATCGATGTAGGCGCGCTCGGTGATCACCGGGCTCGCATGCCCGAGCATGTCGGCCACCTGCTGCGATGTGTTACCCACCTCGCGGCCCATCGTGGCCAGCGTCCCGCGCAGCCCCTGCGGCGTCACCCGGGGTACACCCGCAAGCTTGCACAGCCGGGTGATCTGCTCCCGGGCCCAGTCCTGCGCCCGCCTGCGGGTCGCGGCATGCGCGAACAGCGGCGCCGTCGGCCGCCGATCCCGCGTCAGCCTGGCCAGGTGCGGCACCAGCTGTGCCGGCACGGCCAGCTGCCGCCGGCCTGCCTCGGTCTTGCTGTCCGGGATCCAGAACAGCCGGCCGCCATCGTCCACGTCGCGGACCTGCCGCAGCACCACCTCGCCGGCGCGTGCGCCGAGCAGGAGGTACGTGAGACCCAGCACCGCCCCGTCATCGTGCGGCGCGAGCTCCAAGCACGTCGCCTGGAACACGCGGGCCTCCTCGATCCGCAGCTGCGGCTTGCCGCGCTTGCGCCGTCCGCGGCCCTTGACGCTCTCGAACGGGTTCGCCCTGAGCCACCCCTGCTTCACGCACCATGCGCCGAACGCGCGCACCACGTTGAGCCCGTTGCGGTGCGTGTCAACCGCGCCGGTGCGGGCCTCGTAGAGCCGCTCGCCGAACGTCGGCGTCAGCCTGCGGAGTTCGAGGTCGCTGTTCTCCGACAGCTTCAGCATCGAGCGCAGGTGGTACCGGTCGCGCTCGATCGTGCTGGGGCGGATCTCGCCCTCGGTCACCCGCCGCTCCTGCGCTGCGAGGTACGCCTCGACGCTCGCGCCGATGGTCCGGGCCGCGAGGTCGCGCTCGAAGCTCGCAATGCGCGCCGTTGCTTCGCGCTCGCTCTCAAACGATTCAACACATCGATCGTCGGGGGAAGTGACGACGATGATGCGCCACTTGTTGCCTCTCCGATAAGGTCCATGGACTCGCTCCTTGAAATCTCGCACGGGGATCCTTCCCCGGACGCATCAACCAGGATCGATGCTTGCCCGGAGTCGAGTTCGTTGGCAAGACGCTGGGCGAGGTCGGCGAGCTGACGCAGCTCGGCGGCGGTCATGACGACCACCGCCGGAACGAGATCGCCCACCCCCGCGAGTCGCTGGCGAACGCGACTGAGCGGATCCCGTTGACCGTGTCACCGACACGCCCCGCGTCCAGGTCTTCGGGAATGGCCATGCTTGATCGATTGGCCGAAACTCTCGTCGACGTCCAGCGAGATCTCGTTCGCGAAGGATTCGCGAACTGTTCGCGACGCGTGTTCTCGACGACGAGCACCGCCGAAACTTTTTTTGCGGCGCGAATCCAGACCTCCTGACATACCCATCGGCTGAACTGTCCGGATCTCAGCCGCGCCGGCGTAGCGGACGCGCAGCTGCGTGCCGGGGAACCGCGGGGCGAGAGCGTCCAGTTCGGCGCACAGTGCCGCGAGCGCGGCGGTCCGGTGCGGCGAGCTGAGCGGTGCGAACGTGACGCGGAGCTCGGTCGCGGTGACGGCGCCAGGAACACGAGCGCGACGATCGTTGGGACCACGCGATGCCCGTCCTGCGTCCTCACCAGGCATCGCGCATTGATCGCGACCGCATCTGGCGACGCGAGGTCGGTGGCGAACAGCTCACGCTGGGGTGGGTCGGGCACCGGCGAACTGTCCTCCCTCGCACGAAAAAACCGGACAGGTTTGGGCCGCACCCCCGGCGTGCGTCAGCCGGGTATGTCCTCGTCGAGGATCGCGCCGGTCATGTCAGGAGGTCTGGA
>JBGQCL010000775.1:0-4041 GCA_041495365.1 Kofleriaceae bacterium
GCCGGCCGCGCTCGCGCCGCCCGCACCGCCGGCCGGCGCCCGGGCGTCGCCGAGCTTGGCCAGCGCCTTGCGGGCGAGCTCCTTCTGGGCCTTGTCGCGCGACGGATCGCCGAGGATGCGCTGCAGCACCGGCACCGCGGCGGGGTCGCCGAGGTTGCCGAGCCCCTCGATCGCGATCTCGCCGATGATGTCGAACGTCTCGGTCTCCGCGAGCCGGGTCAGCACCGCCACCGCGCGCCGATCCTTGCCCTGGCCGAGCCTGCGCGCGGCGTCGCGCCGCCGGTCCTTCCAGGTCGCGCGGTCCATGTCGGCAGGCTGGGTCTCGATCAGCTTGATCTGTGCAGCCACGTCGGCCGGCTGGGCCAGGGCCGGCGCGGCGGCGGCCGCAAGCACGAGGACGGCCGCGACGGCGGCCGCGGTCCGCGGCGGACGGGGTCGCATCACAGGCCTCCGAACCGCAGGCAGTGCATGTCGCGCGGGTTCGGGTTGTCCGGCGAGCCGTTGACCCGGAGCTCGTCGCAGGTCGACGCCGCGACGCAGTCGATCACCAGGCGCTGGCGGTCCGCGGCCAGGCTGTCGAGGTTGTCGACGCAGCGCCCCCAGGTGAAGCGGTTGGGGGTGCTCGACTGGATCGCGATCGCGCCGCAATCGACCAGGCGCCAGCACGCGCCCTGCGAGGTGCGCTCCGCGTCGGGGCAGTCGGTGAGCGCGCCGCCCTGCGCGCACTCGGCGCGCGTCCCCTGCTTGTCGTCGGTACCGCACGCGGCCCACCCGAGGCACATGACCGCGATCACGAGACGTCCTGTCATCGCCTGTGGTTATACCGCCGCGCGGCGGGCGCGAGCGTGATCGCCGGGTGATCGACGGGTGATCGGCGCTACGACGATCTCTTGCGGACCAGGCGGTCGACCGGCACGTCGGGGATGCTCGCCGCGACCAGCTCGGCGACGTCGAGCACTTGAATCTTCTCCTCGACGTTGCGCTGCTTCATGCCGTCGGTGAGCATGATGTTGCAGAACGGGCACGCGACCGCGACCGCCTCGACGTTGGCCGCGATGACCTCGTCGGTGCGGTTGAGGTTGACCCGCTGGCCCTCGGTCTCCTCCATGAACATCCGGCCGCCGCCGGCGCCGCAGCAGAAGCCGTGGCGCTTGCTGCGCGCCATCTCGTGGTAGCCGTCGTCATCGTGGTGGTGGCCATGGTCGCCGGCGGCGCCGGCACCTCCGGCCGCGAGCACCGCGCGAACGATGTTGCGCGGCGCATCGAACTCGCGGTTCCAGCGGCCGAGGTAGCAGCTGTCGTGGTAGGTCAGCGTGCGCACCGGGGCCTTCTCCGAGGCCAGCTTGCCGGTCTTGTACAGGTGGTCGATCAGCTGGGTGTGGTGGACGACCTCGAACTCGCCGCCGAACTGCGGGTAATCGTGGCGCAGCGTGTGCAAGCAGTGCGGGCACGACGTGACGACCTTCTTGGCGTTGACCGACTTGAGGGTCTCGACGTTCTGCTCGGCGAGCGCCTGGAACAGCATCTCGTTGCCCGCGCGCCGTGCCGGGTCCCCCGTGCACGCTTCCTGGTGGCCGAGCACCGCGTAGTCGACGCCGGCCGCGTCGAGGATCTTCACCATCGCGCGGGTCTGCTTGACGATCCGGCTGTCGAACGCGCCGGCGCAGCCGACCCACAGGATGTACTCGGGATCGGGGTGATCCTCGACGGTCGGCACGTCGAGCCCGTTGGCCCAGTCCATGCGCTGATCGGCGGCGATGCCCCACGGGTTGCTCTGGCGCTCGAGGTTGCGGAACGTGCGCTGCAGCTCGCCGGGGGTCTTGTCCTGCTCCAGCACGAGGTTCTGGCGCATCTGGATGATCTTCGCCGGGTGCTCGATGAACACCGGGCAGACCTCCTGGCATGCACCGCAGGTGGTGCACGCCCACAGGGTGTCCTCCTGGACCCGGCCGCCGGTCAGCTTCGGCATCGCGTCGAGCTCGGCCTGGGCGGCGGCGAGCCGCTCGCGCGCGAACACCAGGTCGGGGTGGGGGTGCGGCTCGCTGTGCTCGTCGAAGCCGTGCGAGCTCGCGTACTCGGTGAGCCCGGCGATCTCGGCCTCGAGCCCCGCGATCTGGTCGCGCAGCTCGGTCCGGTCGAGCATCTCGTAGCGGATGTCGTGGATCAGCTGCATCGGCGACAGGTTCTTGCCCGTGTTGTACGCCGGGCAGTAGTTGGTGCAGCGCGCGCACTCGGTGCACGCGTAGGTGTCGAGCAGGCTCTTCCACGACAGCTGCTCGAACCGGCCGACCCCCCACTGGTTCTCGTCCTCGAGGTCGAGCCTGGGCAGGTCCATCCTGCGCTCGGAGCGGTTTCGGGTCAGGATGTTGGGCAGGGCGCCGAGCAGGTGGATGTGCTTGGAGTAGGGCAGGTAGTTGAGGAAGGTCAAAACGATCAGCACGTGCAGCCAGTAGCCCATCATCTGGCCGCGCTCGGCGGCCTCGGGCGACAGCGGGGCGAGCGCCCGGCCGACCAGCCCCGAGATCGGCAGGAACCCCGGCGCGTCACCGCCGGCCGAGATCGCCGCGGCGGCGTCGTAGCCGTGGTAGAGGAAGTGCGTGACCATCAGCGAGCCGATGGCGCCGAGGATCAGCCCGGCGTCGAGGTTCCACGGGATCAGCCGGGGCCGGACCACGAGCCGGCGGAACACCGCCCACAGGATCATCGCCAGCACCAGCAAATTCATCACGTCGACCACGGAGTAGAACGGCTTGTAGATCACGCCGGGGAGCAGCGCGAGCGACACTCCCGGCCACACCCCGGAGACGACGACGTCGGCGGTCGCGATCGTGATGATGAGGAAGCCCCAGAAGATGATCAGGTGGTGCTTGCTGGTCCGGTGCTGCGGTCCCTCCTCGGCGACCTTGACCTGGCCGAAGAAGTAGATCAATACGTCGACCAGCCGCCGGGGCAGCTCGTCGAGCCGGGGTCGGGGATCGGCCGTGCCCGCGGCGAGCGCGCGCACGAAGATCCACACCGTGCGCGCGAAGAACGCGAGCGACGCCGCGAGCAACAGAACGAACAGGACCTGTTTCACGACGGGTGTCACGACGTGTCGGAGATATCACGCAGCATCTGGATTGTCATGGCAGCGCGCGGTGTTCGTCGCGCCGCGGTGCGAGCTGCTCGCACCGATTGTCTGGCGACGCGCAAACCAACATACTCCTGGAGATCCGCACGGACATGGCTGCCGCGAACCTCCTGATCGTGAGCGACCTGCACTTCGGCGAGGAGCTCCTGCCGGGTGCGTCGATGGAGCGCCGCCACGCCATCGAGCTCGGGTCGGCGGCGTTCCGCGAGTTCCTGCGCTACCACACGGTGCGCCGGCGCGACGGGCGGACCTGGCGGCTGGTGATCGCCGGGGACCTGTTCGACTTCATGTCGGTGGTGATCCCCGCGACCCGGGAGCGCCCCGCGAAGTCCGCCGACGAGCGCCGGTTCGGCCTGAGCCGCGGCATCCAGCCCGGGGTCGAGCGGATGCGGCGGATCTGCGAAGCCCACCGCCCGCTGCTCACCGAGCTCGGCCGGTTCGCCGCCGCCGGCCACCGGATCGACATCGTCGTCGGCAACCACGACGTCGAGCTGCTCGCCCGCGAGGGGGGCGGGGAGCTGATGCGCCAGCTCGCCGCGGCCGGCGCCGACGACCGCGCGCTCGGCCGGATCCAGGTCGTGCCGTGGTTCGTCTACGTCCCCGGGGTGTGCTGGATCGAGCACGGCCACGTCTACGACGAGGGCTGCTCGTTCGAGTTCAACCTCGCGCCGATGGATCCCAAGGATGGCTGGCTGATCTACAACGCCGACTACGCCGCGGTCCGCTACCTCGGCTCGACCGTGCCCGAGATCGATCCGCACGGCATCGAGGAGTGGGGGCTGTGGGGCTACCTGCGGTACACGATGGGCCTGGGGCTGCGCTCGGGGTCCCGGGTCTGGCTGGCCTACGCGCGGTTCGTCCGCGCCCTGTTCGCGGCGCGCCGGCTGCACCGCTCGTTCAAGCGCCGCGAC
>JBGQCL010000776.1:0-4037 GCA_041495365.1 Kofleriaceae bacterium
ACTGGCAGTTGGAGCTGTCGCGCTACCATGGGTCTTCGGATGCATGTGCGCATCCTCACCAAACGGGCGTTGAAGCCCTCCTGTGCCCTGCTACGACCAGATCTCGGCGATCGCGCTTCCACTAAACCTGGAGGAGACCCCTAAAACGTCGATGCCCGAAGCTCACGGACGACACGAAGGATTTGCTCGTGGACAGCCACCAATGCTTCGAGCGTGGTCTCCTTCGCGCTTCCGTCGCTCTACTCGGGGTGGCTTTCGAGAGCGTGGTCGATGACGCGTACAATGCGATGATCGCCGCGGGTTTCCAGCTTCCTAAGCCGACCCCGAACAATGCCTCGCAGCGTCTCGCCAGCGTTCGCGCGGGCGCTGCACTCAAGTTCACAGGTGATCAGAACCGCGAAGCACGAAGGAGTGCTGAGCACGCATGCGACTTCGCGGATCGCCTTCGACAACGGCGAAACGATGCCTCGCACCGAAAGAGCGCATTCGCGTTCGGAGATCGACAGGAAATCGAGGAATTCCTGATCATGGCTGCGCTTGAGTTGCCTGCTATACACACACTGCTGTAGATCGCGACCCACGCGTGCCGGCTCCGTGGCGCGGTTCCAAGTGATAGCTCCAGGCGGACACAGCGTCGGGGTGTTCGCCGGGAGGGCGCTACTGGCCGACACCTGCCGGCGAGCTCACCGCTCACCTCCGTCGATAACCGCCAGCCTGCCAGCCGACGTCTGGTCCGTGACGACCGTCTCCTCGTCGACGAAGTCGTCAGGCGGCCTCCCACAGTGCAGGCACGTCCGCGGCGACAGACTCGAACATGTTTCGTCGCCCCCCCCCCACAAGGGCGCGGGACGGCGCCAGCTCGGCTGGCGCCCGCGGCGTCCAGTTGGTCGGCGCCGATCGCGACCGGACGCGGTGTCCAGCTCGGCCGGCGCCGATCGCGACATCGTGACCGCGCGCGGCGCGGCTCGGCCGGCGCGCGCGGCAGCCCTCCGGAGCTGCGAGCGCGTCGACGAGTCGAGTCGGACGCCAGGGTCGTTCGCCCGGCCTCACGTCCCGATCCTGCCTCGCCTCGGTCGGGCGCCTGAGTCGAACCGAAGCGCACGAACTCGACGAGCTCGCCCCCGGGGCGCGCACAGCGAGCTGGGGCGGCGCGGCGGTCGGTACGGCGAGGCGATGACGACCGGTGTGTCCCTAGTCGACGAGCTCGACCATTCCCCCCGCAGCCACGAGCTCGGCCGCGCCGGACCTCAACGGTCGGCGAGGCCAGCTCAAGTGCTTGGCCAAGAGGCCGGCGCACAGGGGGAGCTATAGTTGATCCCGATGCGATGGGATAAATTCGACCTGTGCGGAACAATCTCTACACGGACGTTCATGAAGCGGACGCTTTCGCCAAGCAGTACTCTCCCGACGCGATGCAATCACGCGCACGCAGGCGCGTGAAGGGCATCCCTATTGTTTGGACCGCGGACGGGTGGCGATTGAAAGGCGCCGTTCCGAGCAGGCGCGTGAAGGGCATCCTATTGTTTGGACCGCGGACGGGTGGCGACTGAAAGGCGCCGTTGGCGTTCCGAGTTGACGGTGCTCACCAGCGCAACGCCACCGCCGGCAGCGTCGGCCGCGGCGCGATCCGGGCGGCGCTGGCGTCGAGCACAGCGGCGGCGTCGGCGTTCGAGCACGAGCAGCGCGGCGCGGACCTCGAGCTGGATCGCGGAACGTCCGTCGCCGGCCTGAACCTTCAGGGCGTGGTCACCGTCGCGTGGTACGGCCACGAGGACAGTGCGCCGACCAGAAGCGTCGGGAGCGCCGAGAAGCTACGATTGATGTCGAACGTGGCTGAATCGGTCAGCCAGTCGGGACTCTCGAACGGTCGATGAGTCCCCAGGAGCACAGCGCGATCGAACCCGAGACGCCGACGATCCAGCTTGAGCGATGTCTTGCGGACCCGGAAAGTCCGATCGACGTTCCCCTCGACGAATGGGGCCACGCGTGAAGGCGACAAGTACTCCTTGCCGGTCCAGACCACCGCTACACGCTGCACCCCGGTCGGCGCGCGCTCGAAGTTGCTGGTGGCGTCGCGGAACGTGTTCATGAGCCGCCGCAGCCGATGAATCGGCAGGCTCTCGTACCCGCGCGTCTGCCACGCTCCGCCGAAGCCGTCATTCCGCTGGCATGGCACGAGACTCAGGTTGCCGAACCGGCCAACACGCCGAGGAGCGCCGCCGATGGTCGCGTTGGCAAGCACGCGCGTCAGCTCCTCGGTGAACTCCGGCAACACGCACTCGTAGAAGATCTGCGGTCTGCGCTCGTGGATCTCGCGCAGCATCGACGGTGAGAAGCACAGGAGCGCGTCGACTCGGTGCTCATGTTGAAACACGGCCCCCAGGTTCTGGAAGCGCTGCTCGACGAGGTCGAAGTTCCCATCGCCATCGCCAGGCGACAGCGCCTTGCACTCGAACAGCAGCGGGACCCCATCCTGCTCGTCACTGAAGTCCCACTGCTTCGCGTGGGAAGGCAGGTCGGGACGCCGAGGGTCGTGGCCGATGCGGCGCAGCCCAGCCTCGACGCCGACCTCCAGGCGGGCTCCCCACCAGTGTTCTCCCGTGTGAAGCCTCGCGCAGTACGGCCCGATTCGATCAGGGCCGAGCCAGTGCAGGTCGACGCCAAGCGCGAGCATGATGCCGAACCATTCGCTCCACGACGCCGCTGTGAACAGCCCGAGCAGCGGCGCCCACAGGCCACCGAGCACCATCTGTTGGCACACCGACTCCGTGTAGACGAGCCGCAGGTGCTCGACGATCTCCGGTAACGGGATCCCGCAGACGACTAACCGCGGGTCCTGGTACGACGAGCTCCGAAGCCACCAGCGCGGATCGTCGAACCACGGAGCCAAGGAGTCATGGATGTAATCGACCTGCGCGAGCATCGCGCTCAACCGCGCCCAGATCCGCCGGCGCTACCTCCGCCGGCGCTACCTCCGCCGCTAGAGCCCGAACTACCGCCGGAGCCCGGGCCACCTGATCCCGAACCACCTGCACCGCCTGGGGGGGCGTTAGCGCGACCGCCGCCCGACGGGTTACCGGTCGTGCTCGGCCATCCTGCGCCCTTGCCACCCTTGCCGCCCCCGACGCCACGGCCACCGCTGGATCCGCCTTTGCCCATGGTTCATCCTTCGTCTGCGCTGTTCTTGGCGCGTTCGGCAAGGATGATCATCCAAGATTTCCTCGTCAATGTCCGACCGTGTGCGTGATCGCAGACATCGCGATCGTCAAGCGACCCGCCCCGCGAATGCCCCGGCCCGCGCCAGACCGACCGCGACCCCGCGCCAGGCGACCGCGCCCGCGCCGTGGGGTCCCGGCGCCACGCCGACCGCGAACGCCGCCGGCCTGCGCCAGACCGACCACGACTCCGCGCTAAGCGATCGCGACCCCGCCCCGAGGCCGGCCGCAGCCACTGCTGCGGCGAGTTCGACATCGTCGCCACCGAGCTTTAGCTCGTGGGGCACACGCCCCTCGCGCTCGTCGGCGCAGGGGGAATAATACTGATCGATCCTCAGACGCCGCTAGCATGGCCCCACCATGAACAAAAAGATGACTGAACACCGAGCAGAGCCAGCGCCGACGGAGCCCGTTGGCTGCTTAGCGTGCAACTACGACGCGATCGACGCCTTCCTGGCCGCCAACAAGTTCGACCCAGGCCGGATGGTTCGCGTGGTTCCGCACGCTGCGTTAGAGTCGCAGACGTGCTCGCAGTGCGACGCGGCGTTCATAGTGGAGCCGCCAGGCATAGAGCACGGGCAGCGTGCATGACGCCGGGCCGGCGCGTCGGGGGTCAGCCACATCGCTTCGGCGACCGGGGCCCGCGGCGAGCTGAATCGCGTTCCGGATCGCGGCGGCGCGCCACGGGGCGGCGCTGGCATAGCGCCGCTCCGGCGCCGTTGACGACTCCTGCGCGCCATGCCGATCGCGAGCGCACCGCCGGCCCGCGTCAGGCGACCGCGAGCGCGAGCCACCGGCCGCCGACCACGCTGACCTCGCGAA
>JBGQCL010000777.1:0-4036 GCA_041495365.1 Kofleriaceae bacterium
CCGCCCGAGTTTTCGAGCTAGCGAGATGGCTCCCGTCGCTCCTATCTTGATTTTCATCATGTATGAAATCTCGACACTTACCGACGGAGCTTCTCGCTGGGCCCACGAAAGTAGGGCTAGGCCATGAGTGCAACCCCTATGCCGACCTCGGTGACGGTGTGGGTCGTGTGATAGGGCCCCATGGTTGCGTTCCATACGGCGACCTCGTGTTTATCGAAGGCAACCCTGGAGTACGCACCGAACGTGATCGCATCGTAGAACCCGGCGACCGCTCCGCAGGCGCCAGCGACCCAGTTCCTCTCGCAGGAGGGCTTTGCAGGCCGCTTGCACGACCGGCGACGAACACGCCACCGATCGTGCGCGGCTACCCGAGCAGCGCGACGATCTCCTGGCACGCTGCGCGGATCGACGCGTCGCAGCGCGCCGAATGCTCCGCGCGTTCGCGGTCCAGTTCGTCCAGCCGCGCCGCGTCCCAGCGATCGCGAGCGGCGCCCAGTGGAAAGCAGTCGGTCTCCGATTCGAAGCCCTGGATCGTCAGGACCGCCGGGTGAGACCTCGTCGCCGTGTCCAGTGAAGCGAAGCGCGATACCAGCATCCGGCACCCGACGACGAGGTCGAGCTCGGCCCGCGCCACGCGCGCGGCGATGTCCACGATCTCCGACGGTTGTGAGGTCATGGTGTCTCCTCCTGGGTGCCCGACATGATCAGTCGTTTGGATTCGGCGTGCTCGGTTTGGTCTTCGATTCTACCACCTCGCCCGTCTCCGCGTTCTGGTAGGCGTGCGTCTCGAACACGGTGCCATCGGACGCAGTGTAGCTCGAGCTCCGGACCTTCTGCCAGCCTCCGGCCTTGCCACCGTACTGATTGATGAGTCGCGGCTCGTCGCGGATCGGCACCCGGCCACCCTTGCCCGCCATGACCTGGCCCTGCCCGGACACCAATTCACCGACCTGCTGCTCGCTGGCCAGGCTCTTCTCCAGCTGCACGAGCGATGAGGCATCACTTGCCGAGCACGCACCGGGGGCACCTGCGTCCTTTGCCGCGGACATCAGGCTGAGCGCGCCCAGGGCAGCCTTGCTCGCCCCGAGGGCGGCATCGGTCGCGTTGATCACGGCGGTCGCGCGCGTGGCGACCACGACCCCCTCGGTGGCGGCGGCCAGGCGGAGCCCGGCCTGACCGGCGCGCAGCGCAGTGTTGAACTCGCCGACACCGGTCTCGATGCCGACGAGGCCTCCCACGGCGGCGCCGGTCGCTCCTCCCATTGCTGTGATGAGGACGTCCACCGCGTCCGCAGTAAGGTTCCTGAGAGGCAGCGTGAGGGAGACGGCGATGTATCGGATCACGCGTCGCTGCCAGCCAGGTACGCAAAGAACTCGGCGAGACCGTGCTCGGAGCTCCCCCCGGCCACCGAGACACCATCGCGTTCGAAGACAAACTCACCCGAAGCAAGATCGACGACCGCCATGTGCGCCGAGCCATCGTCCCAGACTGTGAGCTCACCGAGTCGCGTGCCGCGTTCGACCCGACAGCGTACGGACGCTCGAGGTGCTCGCTGGATTTCGAGTTCAGCGACGGAACCTGCCTCTCTGAGGAGGTCGACTCTTGCACGAAGCCATTCAGCGAACTTTGAAAATGACCAGGTAGTCTGTGTCATGGAGTGGTGTCCTGAATGCCGAAAGCGGGAGGCATCGACGTAGGGGCCGTGAGGCCTTTGGACGCAGCTAGTCGAGCCTCCAGCGAGCCTGGGCCCCAGACTCGTCCCCAGCCGGCATTCGGATCATGAACACGGAGCTGCGAATTGGGCACGTTGAACTCGACGAACATCGTGCCTTACACGTACCAGCAAGCGAACTGTTGTGGAACGTCTGTCCATCGAAGTGAAGATCCTCCTGCGAAATCACGGTTCGAGCCACCAGTTCAGCGGCGTCACGTCGTCGACAGGGTCATAGACGTTCCCATAGTACCATCTAATCAATGGAAACTTGGCGATGACCCCCTGCAACAACCGCTCGATGTCCGGAAACCCCACCTTGGCAGACACGGTATAGACTAGCAGATTGGGCAGTTTTCCATCGAGTCGTCCGTCGATCTCGGTGAGATCGGAGCTGACGAATGGCTCGACGCGATCCAGGGGATGATCGCTGAACATCTGGATGGCGATATTCCCCCCGCGCTGGAGGAGCTTGAACGAACCATCCGGCTCGAGGAGAAACACATCATCGGCAGCGAGGCCGGCCACGAACCCCGGCGACTGCAGCAGGCGGTACGTGCCGGCTCCGCGATCCTCGACGTGGACCTCCTCGTGGACCGGCTTGCCGTCCGTGACCTCTACCAGCAGGCGGACTGTTGTGCTCATGGATTCCTCGATATCGAGACGTCACCGCTATCGTCCGTAGGGTGCGCCGCAACTCCCGCGTTCCGCGCACGACATCCCTGGGCTCGGTGCTCCGCGATTGCCCGCGCTGAGGCCGCACGCGGCGCCCTCCAGACAGACGTTGGCCGGGTCCAGATTGCCGCCATGCGATAGCGGGACGTTCCTGTGCCCGACGTGCATGTCCGCTGGATTGGTCGACGTCTGTCCACACCGCCAGCACGTGAGGTCGTCGCTAGCCTGCTTCGCTTCAGACAGGAGGCGTTGCCGGACCGCTTCCTGG
The DNA here is from genome assembly GCA_041495365.1 of Kofleriaceae bacterium. GTDB lineage: Bacteria > Myxococcota_A > Polyangia > Haliangiales > Haliangiaceae > JABFXX01. Next base: position 2,655 of record JBGQCL010000777.1, read on the forward strand.
CCGCGGCGCGATCCAGCCGTCGGCCCACCTCGGCTCGCAGCCATCTCGGCGGGCGTGGCTCCTTCACCATCGCGCAAGACTACCCCATTCCCGCCCATCGGCTGTTGGGTCGCCGGGCGAATCGGCGCAGCGCCCGACGGCTCACCGGGTGTGGCGCCCGAGGGAACGCCGGTCGGGACGACCTCCGGCGTCGCCCGGGACAGATATGCCATGAGCGGACCGACGACGTACTTCTGGAGGATCTGCCCGCCCATCTCCATCGTCATGCCGTCGAGCGCAGCCGTCCCGACGTTGCCCCACGACGGCTCCTCGCCGCGGATCCAGTCGACCGTCGGACTGGCGAGCGCGCGGAACAGACCGGCGCCGGCGACCGCGCCGGCCGCGCCGGTGAGGATGGCACCTGGCCCGGTCTCGATGCCGGCCAGACCGCCCACGACCGCGCCGGTCGCTCCTCCCATCGCCGTGACCACGACCTCCACCATGTCGGCGGCGAGGTTGCGGAGGAAGCTCTCGAGGTCCATCCCGGTCGGGTCGACGAAGCTGATCGGGTTGCCGCCGGCATACCCGTACAGCGCACACTGCAGCGAACTCGACTGGCACTTATCCAGGTTCTCGAGATACAGCGGATCGGGAGTCATGAACTGACTCAGCCGCGGGACGTAGTCCCGGACGCCCATGCGGACGATGTCGAGATCGGGATCCCAGCCGAGGCGGGTGTAGTCGATGACCTCGGCGAGGCCGAGGTGCGAGGACCGCACGCCGTACGGCGAGGCCAGGTTCTGCGCGCCATCGGAACCGATGAACGGCGTGCCGCGCGGGTCGGTGGGCAGCGCGACGAACGCGCCGTTGTCGAGCACGCCGGCGACGACGCCGGCGATGGTGACGAACTCGACGAAGTGGTCCTCGGTCAGCACGCCGCCGGCCACGTTGCCTCGGACCGGGACGCCGTCGACCCGCTTGAGCAGCCGCTGGTCGCCGTCGTCGTAGACGAAGTCGATCTGGCGGCCGGGCCGGCTGGCGTGGTCGAGCTGGCCGTGCGCGCCGTAGCTGTACGTCCAGTCACCGGTGCCGACGACGCGGCCCATGGCGTCCCAGGTGTAGAGCACGCCGCCCACGGTGAGCTGGCCGCCGGTGCGGTGCACCGAGCGCGCCCCGGCGGTGTCGCTGATCGTGTCGGGCAGGCCCGACGCGGTGTACGTGTAGTGCGCGACCTCGCCGCCGCCGGTGCTCGCCGTGGTCAGCGCACCGCGGCCGTCGTAGCCGTAGTCGCGGCGGGTCACCGTGGCGCCGTGGCTGTAGATCTCGTCGGCGATCAGGCCGCGCGCGTCGCGATCCCAGTGCACGCCGCCGCCCGCGACGGATGCGGCGAGCACGTGCCCGCG
>JBGQCL010000778.1:0-3985 GCA_041495365.1 Kofleriaceae bacterium
ACTTCCTGCGGCCGGGCACGGCGCGAGGGCGTCTGCGAGGGCGGTCATAGCGAGTCGTCATCGAACCGTGAGGACGTTGATGCCGCCCTGCGCACTCTCAGCTCGTGACTCACTCGCCGCTTCTCCGATACGCACCCGTGCACTCGCACAGATTGTGGGATGCGAGTCTCAGTAAGCGTGGTCTCCGACACAAAGGAGCGCGGCTGGCGCGCTCAGTTGGGCCAGTTGCTCGTCTGAAGTCTGACCACGGTCCCTAGAGGGACGATCGCGCCCGCAGCCGGCAATTGCGAATTTACATATCGCGATCCACCGCTGAACTGCCACCTAAGACCTGCCACGCTTAGCTCGTTTATTGCCCACTGCCGAGTACCTTCACAATCTGGCACTTCGACGAGAAGAGCTTGAGCTCTGGGTCTAGACTTGACGATCGATGTTCTCACGGCACTTTCTCCTTTCCGAGATCGGTTGTACCGATGCATGCGGTCACTCATTGCCATTGCAACGTCCAGACCACGGTAACAACCGCACTATCCTCGGCACTTGAAGATGGCCGCGAACTCCGGTCAACGCATCACCGGCGCTGCGTTCCGAGTGTGGCGCAGTCATTGCGCACTCCCAGCAGACCAGCGCTGGCCACTTCTGCACGCTCGGGGCGCCGCGAACCATTGGCGCACGTTCGCCGCGCTGTAGCTCACCGACTGCGCCGGCATGACCGCGTCGATGGGGACCAAGCTCGGCCAGGCGCCGTGGACGTCGCCAGGAGCTGCAGGCGCTGCCGACGCATTGCGGGCTTCGGTGCCGCGACCAGGCAACCGCTTGACGATGCCGCACAGCTTCCTCCAGATCATATCGATCGCGTTGTCGTCGCGCAGCAGAAGGCTGCGGTACCAGCCTTTCCAGTCGTTGGGGGCCCCTTCGGCCTCGCATGCGTCGACGACATCCTCCAGGTACTCCATCAGATGCTCGAGATCGACGAGCTCGACGAGATTCGTGTTCCGCGGCAGCGCGCTCGCGACGCCTCGGACAGTCGATCCAGCTCGGGCGCAGCGTCTTGGACGCAGTGAACTGGGATGCTCGCGCTGCACCGAGCCCGTTCGTGCGCTGCGCGACATCCACGGCACGCTGCGGCGGTCCGAGCAACGGCTCGCCGCGACGCGGCCCAGGACGCGCGGGTTACATCCACGGTTCGTCGGCCAGCTTCCCCAGCTTCGCGGGGATTGCGCGCGAGCCGGCCGCCGCCGACGCCCTCGAGCTGTGGATCCAGGGCGCGCCGAGCTGACCGGCCCGGATCAGCGGTGGGACAGCGCATGCGAGACCCGGCTCGGCGTAAAGTCCCGCGGCCCTCGAGCGTTTCGCTGCGGGAACACGAGCGCGTCCAGGTCGATCGGCTTGCCGCGCTCGGGGATCAGGCAGCGGGACTCGCCGAGCAGGTCGCAGAAGTGCTCCGGATGCTCCGTGTGCAGCGGTACCAGGTAGTCGGGCTGGATGTCCAGAATCTCCCGTTTGAGCTGTGCGCCGTAGATATGCCCGGACGAGTGAATCTGGTGGTAGGTGAGCTTGGCGAAATCGAGCCATGCTTTCAGGCGATCGAAGCTCACGACTTGATCGTCTGTGAACGGCTCGGTACTGGAGTGGATGTACTTCGACCCGGGCGGCGGCTTGATGTCGACCAGATGATCGAGGTCGGCGTCGTAGAGCAAGATGACGGCCCCACGCCGCAGGGGAGAGCCGTCGACTCCGTACTCCTTCAGCAGGTGGAGCCGGCCCGTCTGCTCCAGCGCATTCCTGAGATCGCCCTTCGCGAGATCTTCAGGCCGTCGCAGATAGACGTGGACGTGATCGTCGGTCAGCATCGTGTTGACGATGGAGTCCGGGTCGAACTGGCCGGTCTTGGCGAGCCCGAACAACGTCGTTGCGTTGTAGGCCGATAGGTGGAGGTTGGCGCCCAGCGCGCGCACGACCTCGTAGAGCGTATCGATCCGGTCCACGTTGTTCGCGGCGACGCCGGCCACGATCATGTGCTCGCGGGCCAGCGCGAGGGCGATCTCGGTCGCGAGAAAACCTTTCAGCGAGCCGGCGTGGTCCTCATCACCCTCGTGCGCCTCCTCCGCTTCATTGTCGTAGCGGTCGATGTTGGTCCCTTCCGTGATCAGGGCGTGCGGAATGAAGCGCTCCTTCAAGATCGAGAAGAAACGGACCGTCTTCTCGAAGCTCTCCTGGACACCGTGAAGGCGCAGGTCCGCGGTGTAGGCGATCCGCTTGCGGTCAGAGGTGGTGATGAGAAAGCCGCACGTGCCGGGGATCGAGTGGTCCACGCGCACCGCCTCGATCGTCATCCCGCCGATCGTCACCGCCGCGTGCTCGTCGATCGCGATCAGCTTGCGCTGATTCAGTGCGCCGGACTTCGCGAACTTCTGGCGATAGAAGCACAGCGTCTCAGGGGTGCCATAGACCGGAATCGCGGGGTGCAGGTACGGAATGCACCCCAGGTGATCCAGGTGACCATGACTGAGGAACACGGCCTGGATATCCGGCTTGCCAACCGGCTGCTCGCTCTGGGCTCCGGCGGCCTTGCAGAGGTTGTTGTCTCCCAGGTTGGGAATGAGCCCCAGCGATAGCATCAGATCCAGGGAACTCGGCCCCGGCGCAGGGCTTCGATCGAAGTAGCACCCTTCGGCCTTGAGATTGGCGCCGAAGTCGAGGAGGATCCTGACGTCGCCGTCGCGGATCTCTACCTTGTTCCCTCCGATCACGTTTGCTCCGTCGTGCACGATGATAGATGTCATGGTCGTTCTCGCAATGTCGTGGTGAGCGGATCCAGAGACCCTCGAGAACGACGCATGCAAGCTCGCTACCAGCCGCACCTGATCGAGCCGCGACGGTCGCCACGACGAGGCTCTCCCCATCACATTCGCCGCCGCGGTCCAGAAAGCGAACATCCTGCGCCGGGCAAGCGCAGGACGGCATGGATTGCGGGGCGATTCTCGCGGATGAAATCCTGCAGTGCAGCGATCTGCTGCGTGGCCTCGCACCGCTCGGTCTCATTCGACGTGGTGAGTCGTCCGGCTAGCGATGCAGATGCAGCGCGACGAGCGCGAGCAGCACCGTGACGGCGGCGACCGAGGTGGCGAGCACGAGGCCAGCAGCGAGCCGAGGTGGTCCGGCTGGCTGCCCGCGTCGGGATCGCGACCACGCTCGCGCGCGGTACGAGCAGCGTGGGCGTGAACCGCGCCTCGGGTCGCGCCGTGGCTCGGCCCCACCGGCGTCGCCGGCGTCGCGCCCCCGCCGGTCGAGCCGCTGGCGCCGCCGACGGCGACCGTGACCACCGCGCCATCGGCCGATGGCACGCGCGTCGTCACGCTCGAGCTCGCATCGCCGCGCCACGCCCCGTGGCTCGACCTGAGGTGGCACAGCGACGCCGAGACCGTGTCCGTGCGGGTCAACGGCGTCACCCCGCTGACGACCACGGCCCACCGGCGCGCCGGGCTGGAACCGGATCCTCGTGTACGGCGCGGCGGCAGCCAAGGTCGAGATCACCCAGCGCGGCGGCGCGCCGACCGAGGCGATCGTCAGCGATGCCTCGATCGGCTTACCGGCATCCGCTGCTGCGCTGGTCCGCGCCCGCGCCGTGCCGGTTCACACCGGCGACACCACGATCGTCGAGCGCCACCTCACCTGGTGACACGCTGGCCGCAGGACCATGCCGGGTGAAGGATCAGGCTCGTATCTGGGGGACGTCGTAGCGCGCGATCCACGGATCTGCGGTCAGCAGCGTCAAGCCCTCGGCGCGGGCCTGCGCGACGAGCATCCGATCGAACGGATCTGCGTGATGCGCCGGCAGGGCGACGGCATCGAGGACGTGGACCAGGCCGATCGGCAGCAGCGACATCCGCGAGCGGTTCGCGCGGGACATCACATACTCGTCGAGCGGCTCTGGCAGCGTCAGGCGTTCGCGTGCGATCTTGATGCCGAGCTCCCACGCGAC